>JBKDQQ010000081.1:0-21170 GCA_046341775.1 Planctomycetia bacterium | reverse complement strand
GCTTGGCGCCGCCGGCTTGACCTGTTTCCTTGACAAGGCCCGTCGGGCCTCCGCCGCCGCCCCCCCCGCCACCGCCGCCGCCACCGGTCGGAGGCACCTGGATCTCGATCTCCCCGCCGCCGACGATGACGCGATAGACGCGCTCCAGTGCCGCCGGCTCGTCGCGCACGAGATGGCCGTTCGCGGCGTCGAAGTAGTCGTAGCGCACCCACTCCGTGTACTCCGCCTCGGTCGGTCGCGTGAACTGCGCGAGGCGCGGGTTGTTCGCGTCGGCGGCGAGGAATCCGGTCGCGGTGGACGCGCCCGGGACGGGGATCGAGATCGGCAGCACGTAGCAGCGCCACGCGAAGCGCGTCAGCACCTGCACCGCCGGCTGCCCGGCTCCACCACCGATGTAGATGTTGGGATTCCAGTCGACGACGAAGCTGCGCAGGCCTCCGATCGGCGCGCCTTGGACTTGGCCCAGGTTCGGCAGCGTGCTGTCGGCGATGCCGCGCTGCGCGATCTGCAAGGTGCGGTCGCTCCATCCCGAATAGCGGATGATCTCGACGCCGCCGATGGCGGCGCCCGTGTTGTCCTGCGCCTGCCCCGTCTGCAGGCTCGTGCCCACCTGCACGATGGCCGCGTAGCCGCCGCCGGGATTGAAGGCCGACATGTACTCCTCGGCCGGAGTCTCGTCCTGCGTGTCGTCGCCATCGTCCGCGCAGCGCAGCACGAGGCCCGTGGCGCTCGAGTTGGAGGCCAATCCGTTGCCGAGCGTCAGGCCCGCCGCCGGCCCCACAGGCACGACGATGGGATCGCCCAGCGGCGAAGACGCGCCCACCACGAGATCGACCTGCGACACGCGGAAGCGGCCGAGTTGCTGGGCCAACTGGGCCCGCCCGGCCGGCACGTCGCTCAGGTTCGGCAAGGTGTAGCCGTACAGCTCGACCGGCGTGCCGGCGGGGTGCGAAGTCGTCAGGTTGGCGAAGTTGATCGGCACGTTGGCGGTGCCGCCCTCGACGAGCGCCGCCCACGGTTCGCGCGCGAGGCGTCCGCCGAAGCCCGCCAGGGGGCCCGTCAATTGACGCTCGGCCTTGAGCGATACGCCGTCGTTGACGACCTCCACCAACTCGTTGCCGAGTCTCACGACGCATTGCGCCGGGAACCCCTCGAGCGAATCGACGACGAGCGCGCCATCGCCTTGCGACAACGCACGGGCCAGTCGCGTCAGGCCCGGCGTGCGCACGCCGAGCGCCTGGCCGTTCACCAGCATGGTCATCTGGCTCGGCCGGTTGCCGCGCACCTCGAACGACACATGGTGCCAGGTGTCCGCGGGCAGGCCCGGCCCGCCCGTCGCGCCCGAGCCGCCGCCCGCGATCGAATAGCGCAACTCGCCAGCTTCGCGCCAACTCGTCTCGCGATGGTCCCCGAATCCATCCAGCACGCGCAGCACGAGGTCGGCGCCCTCGAACACGAGTTGCACGCGCTCGACCACCGTCTCGGTGCCGGCGAAGTCGACGATGGAGCCGTCTCCGAGCGTGCGCGGCTTGATCCAGCCCGACCACGCGATCGGGCGCGCCAACGGCGAAGCACCCGTGGTCCAACCGACGGCCGCGTCGCTGCTCGGCAACTTGACGGGTTGGTCCGGCAGCCAACGCCCCTCGAGGTCGCGCGACTCCTGGTCGAAGTGCAGGATGCGTCCGGCGCGCCGCCCCACATCCCACTCGCGCGCGGGTTGCAACTGGAGCCACGACTCCTCGTCGCGCGCGGGGAACACGCGCTCGGCGCCGACCATCTCGGTCGCCTCCGGCAGCGCGGGAGTGCCGGGCACGAGCAGCGTGCCGTCCTTCACGCCCCAGTTGGGCCAGAAGCGCGAAGGCGTCGCCGTGTGGTTGTCGTGGCGCGAGGTCGCGCGCGGACCGCTCGCCCACAGCGGGCCTTGCAGCGCGATGCGCAGTTCCTCGTCGAAGTCCTCCTGGCGCGCCCACAGCCGCACCAGCTCCCGCTGCGGCGCGACGACCACCGTCTCCTCGCGCACCGCGATCGCGCGCGCCACGCCGCTCGGCGCGTTCGCGGCCGCGCGCAACTCGAGGTCGTAGATGTCGCGCGACACGAACGACAGCGGCATGGTCGACCACGCCAAGGACGCGTCGTTGGCGTTGAGCGCGTTGGCGTGCACCGCCATGGCGTCGAGGGCGTCGAGGAAGCCCGCGCCGGAAGCCAAGGCGTCCGGGACCGTCGGGGCGTCGGCCGGGAGCTTCTCCAAGCCGGCGGCAGGCAGCAGCACGCGCCGCAGCCAATCCTCGTGTCCCGTGAAGGGCCTGGACTCGACGGTCAGCCGGGCCAGGGCGCGGGCCTCGTCCGAGGTGACGCGCGAGTTGCGGCCGACGAGTTGCAGGTTCAGGAACAAGGCCTCCAGCACCTTCTCCTCGGCGCTGTTGGCGTTGACTGGACGACGCGCCAGCACCTCCAGCACAGCGCCGTTGGCGGGGAACGCCACTTCGAGCACGCGGTCGAGCACCAGCTCGCCGTTGCGGGAGACTTGCTGCACGAGCGCCAGTTCCTGCACCGCGCCGTCGCCGACGCGCACCGTCGAACCCGCGTTGACGAAGCGTCCATCCGCCACGCGCAGGCGACCGGTCGTGCCCGCCTCGATCCGAGTCGTCACGCGCACCGCGCGCTGCCACGCGGCGACGCCGCGAGCCTCGCCGTGCACCGCGCCGTGCCGCCGCAACGCCTCGGCCATGGACTCGTCCACCACCGCCGCGCCGCGCGGGTCGACCGCCGCCGCCAAGGCGAAGCGCCCGACGTCGCCGACCTGCTCGGGAGCATCGGGGGGCAGGAAGGCGCCCTTCTCGCGCAGGCGCCACAGCGCCAAGGCGAACGCGCGCTGGTCGACGATGTTGACGCCGACGCCGTGGCCCGAGGGCGGACGCGGGCCGCCCTGCCAGTCCTCGCCCTCGGCCGGACCCTGCACGCCGCGCGCGGACACGGACAACGCGCCCTCTTCGATCGCGCCGTAGCGCACGATCTCGCCGTCGATGGCGACGAAGCCCGCGGGCGCGAAGTTCGCGCCGCCCGAGAAGCCGATGGGCTTGGCCTCGGGCTCGACGATGGCGCTCGAGCGCGCCACGAGTCCGAGCAGGTTCGCCACCACGTGCGGCGAAGCGCTGTCGAGGTCGATGGCGCCGCTGGTGTCGCGAACCTCGAGGTCCCACATGGTCCCCTTCGCGTCGTTCGCATCGATGAAGCCCTGCGCGAAGCGGTTGTCGACCTGCAGCTCGCCCGGTTCGTCGAAGTACGGCGTGCGATCGAGGTCGGCGCTCGGGTAGGTCTCGCCGAGCACGTGGCGCGCGTGCCGCGAAGCGGCGTCCAGCGCCAAGCGCGCCTCGACGCGATCCGCCTGCTGGCTCGACGCACGGTCGGCGTCGCGCGCGGAGGCGAGG
Source organism: Planctomycetia bacterium (assembly GCA_046341775.1). GTDB lineage: Bacteria > Planctomycetota > UBA1135 > UBA1135 > SXXH01. The sequence continues at coordinate 17,742 of JBKDQQ010000081.1, read as the reverse complement.
AAGGGCGCGCACAACACGAGCAGCGCCAGCAGCACGAGCAGCACGACCATCAAGGCCATGCCCCGCCGTCCGCGCGAGGCTCGCAGGGCCGGGAGGAGGTTCATTCGACCGCCCCCGACATCTGCACCACCACGACCTCCTCCGGCGCATCGTCCTTCAGGATGCGGATGCGCACCGGCTCCTGGTGGATGGACCTGTCGAGCATGCCGCCCGGGGCGAACCTGACCAGCGACGGCCCGGCCGGGTCGAGTCGCGCGCCTTGCGGCAACTGGTAGCCGTCGTCGCGGCTCGCGCACGCCACGACCAGCCGGTCGACTGCGCCGCGGAACGGCACCTGCGACGGGCACAGCCGCAGCGGCCCCTCCGGCGGCCAGACGGGCGCGTCCTCGGCGATGTACGCCCGGCGCGCCCCGTCGACCCACAGTTCGAACCGCACGCGGTCGTAGCGCGCCTCCACCACGACCCAGCGGGATCCGGGCACCACGCCCGGCGCGGTCTGCAGCGACACGCGGCCGCCACGCCGCGTTTCGCCTGCCTCGTCCCGCAATTCAGGGGCGAACCACGCCCGCAGCGAGCCGTCGCCGCCGAGTTCGAGGCCGAAGGACTCGCCGAGCGCGAGCAACGGACCGCCCTCTTGTCCAGAATACTTGACAGCCAGCGCAGCAGACCAGCCGTGCCGCGGGTTCCACGCGCCGTCCTGGTGCACCGGCCACGCCACGTGCGCGCCATCCGGCTCGCCGACGAAGTCGAGCCCCCGCCCTTGCCAGCCATCGTCGACCTGCCTGCCGCCGACCACCGAGGGCAATTGGCCGAACGCGCCCTCCAGCGACGGATCCTCGAAGTGGAAGGTGCCCACCACGCGCAGGCCCGCGGGCCGCACGAGGCCGTTCTTCGCGTCCAACTCCACGCTGGCGCCCGCCTGCCGCGCGACGGCGTGGTTGCGGGCGGCGCGCAGCTGGGTGGCGACCTGCGAGCGCACCACGCGCTCGCCGAGGTCGAGGCGCGCGAACAGGCCGAGTCCGAGGCCCATCATCACGCCCAGCAAGGCCACGACCAGCAGCAACTCCACGAGCGTGAAGCCGCGCGAGCGCCTCGCGCCCGCCGCCCGCCGCGTCGTCGTGGAGCCGACCGGACGCATCTCAGCCTCCGTCCTCGTTCGACTGCGTGTCGAAGTTGCAGACGTCGTCGGCGGTGTCGAAGCGGCCGTCCGGGCCGGCGGAGACCAACTGGTACTTGCCGGCGCGCTGCGGTCCGCCCGTCGTCGCGTTGCGCTTGGCCTTGAGGTTCGTCTCCAGCTCCTCGCCCGTGTCGGGGTCCTCGGTGACGTAGGCGTCCTCGCGCCCGTAGTCGCGGCGGTGCAGGTACGCGATCGGGTTGCCCCACGCGTCCTCCAGCTCGAACAGATCGGGCTTCTCGAAGCGCGCCAGTTGCCGCTTGGCCTCGTCGCCGTCCGAGTTTCCGAGCTTGTCCTCCGCCAGCCCCGTGCCGCCCCAGGCCTTGGACCACAACGACACGACCAGCGCCTCCGCCCCGAGGTTCGTGCCGTTGGGCGGCGCGCCCCAGGCGTCGGGGAAGTGCGACGGCGGGTAGTCGCCGAAGCGGTTCTCGTATTCCGCGATGGCCACGTCGAGCTGGGCGAGGTAGGCCTTGGTCGCCTTCTCGTTCGCGCGCTCGCCGAAGCCGGCGAGCCTCGGCACGAGCACCACGATCAGGATCGAGAGGATCACCAGCACGGCGAGCAGCTCGATGAGCGTGAAGCCCGCGCGGCGGCGGAAGGCGTTCGTTCGTGCGACCATCCAGGCGGCTCCTCTCCCGCTCCTCGGCGGGCACATCGGTCTCAACGCTTGCGGAAGACGATGTCGACGTCGTCGATGTCCACCCCGGCCGAGCGTCCGGTCTGGCCTTCGACGAACACGCCGAGCTTCAGTTCGTTGTTGGTGCGTCCCAAGGAGGGCAGCGCGCGACCGACGACGACAGGCACGCCGTCGAAGAGCACGTTGACCTTGGTGCTGGAAGCGTCGCCGACGCGTTCGATGCGCACGACGACCGGCTTGCCGATCGGCCAGCGGAACCCGGTCGCGTCGGCGTACGGCAGCTGGTCCTCGCCGCGCTGCTTGACGATGCGCGTCTGCACCGTGTCCTTGCCCGGCTCGTTGTGGCGCGCGACCACGACCTCGGCCTCGACCTGCGGCTCGCCTTGGCGCGACGACTCGCGCGCGACGAACATGCCGACCCTCGCGTTGGTGCCCTCGCGCACCGTGATGCGCGCCTCGATCGAGACGAAGTCGTTGGCGCTGCGCCGTTGCCACAGGCGCGAGCGTCCGTCCTGCTTGAACTGCCCCGCGATGCCGACGACGCCGTCGTGGATCGACACCAGGGGTCCGGAGGACTCCTGCGTCTCCCAGCCGTTCATCAGTTGCCGGCGCTCGAAGGAGTCGTTCCAGACCTGCTTCTCGAGGTGGTCGGCGATGCGCTCGATCTGTCCACGCGCCCAGGCGCGATGCGGATCGCCTTCGGGCAGCGCACGGCGGTTGTCGTCGAGCTCGCGCAGGCGCGCCATGGCCTCGACGGCGTCGCCGCGACGGTATTGGCACCACGCCATGCCGTTGCGCGAAGCGGGATCGTCGCTGTCCAGGGACAACACGCGCTTGAACGACTCCTCGGCTTCGGCGAGCGCGCCCGACTCGAGTTGCGCCAGTCCACGCAGGGTCCAGGCCACCGGCCAGCTCGGCTCGAGTTGCGTGGCGCGCTCGAGGTAGCGCGCGGCCTCCTCGCGTTCGCCGCGGCGCAGGCACAGCGCGCCCAGCTGCGCCAGGGTGTCGGTCGACTCGACCTCCACCTCGAGCGCCGCGCGGAACGACTCCAACGCCCCGTCGAGGTCGTCCTTCACCGCGCACAAGCGACCGCGCTGGTAGTTCGACCAGAAGTCCGACGGACTGGCCTCGAGCGCGAGGTCGACGAAGCGCAGGGCTTCGTCGGTGTCGCCCGCGCATTCGGCCAGCCACGAGAGCGCGCGCCACGCCGCGTGCGCGCGCAACGGGTCGACCGAAGCCGCCGCCAACAGCGCGTCGCGCGCGCCTTCGGCGCCCGAAGCGCCCGCGCGCAGGCCCGCGAGCCCCGCGACGAGGCGCTCCTCGAAGCCCTCGCCGAGGTCGGTGGTCGCGGACGGAGCCTTCCCGCCGAGGATCGTCGCCGCCACCACGCCCGCCGCGGCGCGACCCGAGTCCGCGTCCGCGGCCAGCGCCTGCTCGTAGGCTTGCAACGCCGCGTCGATCCGCCCGATGGCCAGCAAGCCGTCGGCGTGGTCGGCGCGCAGGGCGGCGCGCACGCGCTTGCGCTCCGGTTCGCCGGGTTCGTACTGCACCGCCGCCGCGAGGTGCTCCACGGACTCCGCCGCGCGTCCGCGCGCCAGCAGGAATCGGCCCAGCGCCGAACGGGCGAACCACTGCGTGGCGCCGTAGCGCACGGCGTCCTGCAGGTGCGCCTCCGCCTCGTCGTGGAGCAGGAAGCGCGCTTCGAGCTGGCCGAGGCTCGCGAGCACCAGGGGGCTGCGCTCCATGCGACCGGGCTGCAGCAGTTCCACATACAGCGCGTGCGCCTCCTCGAAGCGGAAGCCGGCTTCGAGCACGCGCGCGCGCCCCAGCTTGGGCGCGGGATCCTGCGCCAGGATCGCCTCGGCGCGCCCGAACATCTCGGCGGCGACTTCGAGTGCGCGCGGAGTCTCGTGCCGCAGCTCGAGGCAATCCTCGGCGAAGCGCAGGGCGTCGTCGTACTGCCCGGCCGGCAGCGGATCGCCGAACTCGGAGCGGCGCGCCTCGATGCGGTTGACCACGGTGTCGGCGAAGCCGTACTCGCCGATGTTCTTGCGCGGCACGGGCACCGGTTGCATGCCCGGGAAGCGCGGACGCCCTGCCTCGACGTCGTACTCGACGAAGAGCAGATCCTCGTCGGGACGAGCGCGCAGCGTCCAGCGGTTCTTGTTGGCGATGACGCCGAAGCGGAACTCGTTGGTCCGCACCCAGTCGTACATCTGCTTCGCGGCGGCGACGCGCTCGGCCAGGTCCCCGCCGGTCGGGACGGCCGGTTCGACGGGTTTCTTCTTCCCGACGACCGGGGCGGGCGCCGCCTCGGCTTCGTCGTCGGACGAGGTCTGGCCGGCGAACAGGCCGGGCGCGTCGAAGCGCGCGGGCTTCGCGCGCAGGAACTTGCCCAGCAAGCCTTCGTCGGGGCCGGGCAGCGGCGGCGGAAGCAGGCCGGGCAGCGCGTCCACCGGAGGCATCTCCAGTTCCAACGGCGGCAGGGGCCGGGTGTCCGAAGGAGGCGCGAGGATGTCGCGCGCGGCGTTGCTCGCGCGCGGCGCGGCGAGGGCCACGCTCGCGTCGATGTCCTTGGTCGCCTCGAGTTCGCGCGCCGCGGCGCGCTTGTCCTTGCCCGCGGCGGCGTCGACGAAGAACGTGCGCCACGACAGGGCGCCCAGCACGACCAGCGTGCAGCCGAACAACACTTGCTCGCGATTCAGCGCCATGCCGTCCTCACTCCGCCTCGACGCGCTCGACGCGCGCCGCAAGGAACACCACCTCCAGCGAGGCCTCCTCCGACTTGCCGCGCGAGGGCGCGAGCTCGACCTTCTCGACGAGCAGCGGCGCGCCCCCCTCGACGGTCGGCTCCTGCGTGGCGGCGACGAAGTCGACCAGCGCCCCCGGAGCGCCCGTCATGGCGCACAGGACGCGCGTCTTCTCGACGCGACCCACGCCCTCCTTGGAATTGAGGCGCGGGTCGAGGCGGATCTCGAGGCGGTCGATGCGCGCGACGCCGCGCGCCATCGCGGCGCGCGCCACGCGGTCGACGAGATCGAGCGCCTGCAGGTGGCGCTCGATCTCGCCTTCCTTGGTGGGCGAGAGCGCGGGCAGGCCGAGGTCCTCGGGGATGCGCAGGCTCGCGCGACCCGCGCGCTGCAGCAGCTCCTCGCGCGTCGCGGCGACGACCGCGAAGTACTGCGAAGAGGCCGAACCGCGCGCCGGATCGAGGCGCCAGAACGGACGCGTCTGGAAGTGGACCGCGTCGGACAGCCGGCGCACCGCGGAATCGAGCGCGTCGTGGCGCGCCTGCGCGGATTGCTCCGCCTCGCGTCCGTACAACGACTCGCTCGACAACTTGCGCGCCGTCAGGGCGGCCGAGCGCCGCGCGCGCGCGAGCTCGTCCCCGTAGAACGACTGGATCAGCATCCAGGCGATGAGGAAGGCCACCCCGCCACCGGCGGTCGCGAGCGCGAAGCGCTTGTTCTCCTGCCACCAGTCCTGCGCGCTCATCGGGTCACCTTCGCTTCGTTGGAGGACTCGGCGCCGCGTGCGCCCAGCAGGCAGATGTCGATGGTGAAGCGCGAACCGTTCGGCGTGAGTCGTTCGCGCATGGCCGCGCTGGGCGGCAACCCGGAGCGCAGGTTCTGCACGAAGGCCTCGTACTGGGTGTTCAACGCGTTCGTGCCCTCGCGCGCGCGTCCTTCGACGGAGAGGATCGGCTTCTCCGCTCCGCGCGCCACTCCGAGCTCGGGGTCCGCGCGCAGGTCGCTCGACAAGCGCGTCAGCCAGAACTCGGCCGGCAAGTGGGCGCGCAGCTGGTCGACGGAGCGCGCGACCTGCTCGCCGGCGCCCTTGAGCGACATCAGCTCGGTCGCCGCCTTCTCGAGCTGCGCGTTCTTCGCCACCAGGTCCTCCGTGCGGCGATGCACGTTGTTGGCGGACTTGTAGTCGCGCTCGAGCTTGGCGGCCCGATCGGCGGCATCCACCATGTCCTCGCGCGTGCTCCAGAACGCCGCGCCGAGGAAGATCGCGGCGAGCGCCCCGGCGGCGATCATCCACGCCGTGCGCGTGCGGAACTGGCGCTGGCGCGCCCACGCGGCCGGCAGGATCTCGAGCGACCAGGCGTCGTCGGCCGCCGCGGTGGCGGCGAGGCCGAGCGCCACGACGGACTCGAGCGATTGGCGCTTGAGGGCGTCGGCGGCCTCGGACTCGAGCTTGGACAAGTCGAGCGTGCGCACCGGATCGAACAGCTCGACCCTTGCGCCGAGGGCGCTCGACAACCAGCGCGCCATGCCGTCGAGCCGCGCGCCGCCACCGCACAAGAGCACCTTGTCGAGCTTCAGTCCCGGCAGGCGGATCTGGCTCTTGGCGAAGGCCACGGTGCTCGTGAACAAGGACAAGAACTGGCCCGAGGCGCCCGCGACGGCGCGCGCGACGCGTTCGGCGTCCGGATCGGCGTGGCGCGCGGACGGGTCGAGCGTCGCGACCTTCTCCTTCAGTTCCCTCGCGCGCGTCGCGGAGACCGACAACTTCTGCGCGATCGCGTCGTCGAACAGCTTCGATCCGCCGGCGAGGTTGCGCGCGAACAGCAGGTCGACGCCGCGCGCCACGACCACATCCGTCGACTCGTGCCCGACGCAGGCGACGAGCACGACTTCGTCCTCGACCACGGAGAAGCGCGTGTACGCGTTGTACAGCGCGACGGCGTTGGGCGTGAACGCGTCGAGCGCGCCGCCCTTGCCGGCGAGGCCCTGCATGTGCTCGTCGAGCAGGCTCTCGCGGGCCATGGCGAGCATGACCACGTCCTCGCCCTCGATCTCGGGGAGCGGCGGCAGCAGGTTGAAGTCGCTGGCGAGCCCGGAGCCCGACTGCTCGCCGATCTCCTCGACCTCGAAGCGCATCAGGTTGCGCAACTGCCAGTCGGGCATGCGCGGCACGTGCGTGTAGCGCACGTTGAGGTCCCGGCCGGTCACTCCGATGCGCGCGGACTTGGGCGCGAACGGCACCTCGCACGAAGCCCAGCGCGCGGCGGGATCCGCGCCCGACACGGGCCCGGCGTGGAAGTCGAGCACCACGAAGCCCTGCTTCTCCTGCTTGCCCCGCAGGAAGCGCGCGCCGCGCGCGCCGATGTCGATGCCGGTGATGGTCTGCGCCATGGATTCGGGGAGGACGTTGTTGTGCTCGGTGTTCGTGTCGTGCGCGCGGCGCGGTGCCAGTCGGCGCGTCGCGGACTCAGCCGCCCGGGGCCGCGCCGCGGATCGCGGCGTCCACCTTCGAGGCGAGGCCCTTGGCGCCGGCGGCCTGCAGGGCGTCGCGCACCGCCTCGAGACGGCGACGCTCGGCCTCGGCGCGCGCCGCCAGCAGCTTGCCGCGCGCCTCGGCGAGCTCGCGCGCGAGCGCCGAGGCCTGGCCCGCGACCTCGCTGCCTTCGTAGCGATGCGCGAGATCGGAAGCGCCGCGTTCCTCGCGCGCGTACATGTCCGCGAGCCCGAAGAAGCGCGCCTGCTCGGCACGCGCGCGGATCGCGCGCAACTCGATGAGTCCGGCTTCGACCAGCTCGCTGCGCGCGCGACCACCCTCTTCGACGAGCGCCGCGTCGTACGGCGCCTCGTCCAGCAACCGGCTCCAAGCCGCGATGGCCTTGCCGCGTTCGCCGGCCTTGGCCGCGTTGCGCGCGGCGTGCGCGAGGTCGCCGGCCGCCTTGCGCTCCGCGCCGAACTCGGCCGCCAGCGAGACCCCCGCGGCGCCGGCGAAGGTCGCCACGAGTTCCACGCCGTCCGCTTCGGGTCGTCCTTCGATGCGCGCGGGCGAGGCGAGACGCAAGCGCACGAGGTCGTTGCCGCCGCCGAGCAGCAGCGTCTCGACGCCGTCCCGCTCGAAGTCGCCCGAGTGACGTTGCGTGCCGTCCTTGCCGATCGTCGCCACGCCGCCGGCCGCGAGCAACGCGTTCTCCACGCGCAATCGCCCGATGCCGCCGCCGCCCTTGGGCGACAGGACGAGTTCGCCGCCCTTGGCCTGCAGGGCTTCGACGGGTTCGAGTTCGAGCGGTGCGCGCGCGTCGCGCGCGGCGAGGAAGCGCAATCCGCCGAAGAGCAAGCGATCGACTTCCTCGAGGTGCAGCGCGCAAGCGCCGTCGCGCACGGCGCGCGTCTCGCCCAAGGTCGCCTCGTCGATGGTCGCGTCCGCGCCCGATCCGACCACGAGACCAGCGTCGTCGGCATCGGCCGAACCGCCCTCGGCGAGGAGGAGCAGGCGGGCCCGCGCATGTCCGGGCGGCACGCGCACGGCGACTCGGACGTCGGACCACTCGTCGGATCCGCAGGGCGCGCTCCACGCGACCACTGCACCGGCGCGCGGCTCGCCATCCGGCCCGAGCCGCGACAGTTCGACCCCGAGGCGCACGGCTCCACCACGCGTGCGCAGCGCCGCGCTGGCGACGAGCACTTGGCCGTCCTTGGCTTCCACGCCTTCGCTGCGACCGAGCGCCCACGCATCGGCGGAGGCGTCGGCGCGCACGCCGTAGTTGCCGCTGCGCCGCGCCGAAGGGGACCGCAGCCAACTCTCCGCGGCTTCGTCGGCGCCGCGCAGTTCGGCATCTCCCTCGAAGCTCCAGATCGCGGGCAGCAAGTTGCCCGCCAGAGGTGCGACCGGCCGGTTGCGCGCGACCGGATTGTCCTCGTCGCGCCCCAGTCCGAACCACAGCCCCACCCCCACTCCGACCAGGCCCAGCACGGCGAACAGCGGCGCCTTCGAACTCTTCTTCGCGCGCGCCAAGGTCGCCGCCGAGACTGTGTGCGATTCCTCGACCGGCGCCTCGGCCTCGCTGCGCGCGGGCGGCACCTCGGCGGCGCGAGCCGGCGCCGGGGATGGGCGCGCAACCGACGGCTCGCGCTTGGCCTCGACGGGGCGCACCGGCGCGGCCGCGGCGGGCGCATCGAGGTCCAACTCCTCGAGTTCGAGTTCCTCCGGCTCGAAGGCACCTGTGTCGCCTTGGCGCACCGGGGCCTGCGCCTGCCCCCCGCCGCCGAAGTCGACCGTCGCCAGCACCTCGAACTTGATGTTGCCGAGATAGAGCGTCGCCCCAGGCTGCAGGCGCGCCTCCGTCACGCGTTGCGTTCCTACCCGCGTGCCGTTCGTGCTGCCGAGGTCCTTGATGCTCAAGCCCTCCGCATCGACCTCGAGGCGCGCGTGCGCCCCCGAGACCGACGCATCGGCCACGACCAACCCGTTGCCAGGCTTGCGCCCGATGGTCAGCCCCGCGGGACCGATGGACACCGTCTCGCCTTTGCGATCGCCCGATTCGAAGCGCAGGGAATAGCGAGTCTGCATCGTGCGAGGGGCGAGGGAGGGTCGGTGGCGGTCGGGGGGATAGATGGTCGTGCGCGCCCGGGCTGGTCGCGCCCGCGCCACGCCCCCCGCCTGCAGCCGCTTCGGCGTCTGGGACAGGGGCTGCGGCGGTTCCCCGGATGCCCCCCGGCCCACCTCCGTCCGCCGGCGCTTGACGGGCGAAAGAGGTGGCTCGACAGGTACCCGAGATGAGGTGCGCTGTAACCAGCGGCCGGCACGGAGGTCGTGCGGCTTTGGGAGGGCGCGGGGGGAGGATACCAGCGGGGAGGGGCGGGTACACGAGGCTGTCCCGATGCTGGCCCCGATCATTGTGCGTGGCCTGACTGCGAGGGCCGAGCAGAGACACCGATCGGGACGAAAAAAACCTCGGTGTCCGCCACCTTGGGCTCGGCTCGAGCGTCAATTCAGAATGCGGCGGCCATGAATCTGGCTGTCTCCCCCACCTAGCGAGCCTTGCCGAGGCTGCAGGCCTTCCGCACGCAGGCGTGGCGATCGTGCGCGTCGGATCGAGCTTCTGGAGCCGCTAGGCTCGGCCGAGGCGTCGCGCGCACGGGTACGGAAGGTACTGGGTTGATGCGCAGCAAGTACCGCTTGGACAGCACCGCTGCAGGGGGGAGACGGATTGCGCCCACACAAAGACCGGTTCCGAGGCAGGCGGCCCTACGGCCCTATGGAACCTGAGATCTGGCAGTGACTTGTGCCCGGCAGGCGTCGGCTTGGAAGGCCGATGACCTGAATGCCACTTGCTGCGACCAGCCCTCGGCCTGGCAGCGCGACACGCTGTCCAAACTAGAAATGGACGCCTGCTGCCAAGGCCGCGGCAGCAGGAGAGCCTCTTTTTGATCTGGTCCCGAGGTGATCCTTCGCACAATCATCGGGGCCAGCATCCTCGCAATGGACCACCCCCCGCGCCTCGTACTCGACGACGCCCGCCCCGGTCTCCGCCTAGCGCTCGATCCGGAGGACATCCAACATCTGGTCAAGGTCCTGCGCCTTCAGAGCGGGGCGGCGGTGGAGGTGCTTGACGGACATGGGCGCTGCTTCACGGGCACGCTGGGGCTCGAGCGCCGGGGTGCCAGCGTGGCCGTGGGTGGCGCGATTCGGGAGGCCCCCGAACCAGGAACGCGTGGTTCGGGAATGCCGCGCGTCGAGGTGTTGGCGCCATGGCCGAAGGGCACTCGAGCCGGGGACGCAGTCGGGCGCTTGGCGCAACTGGGTGTCGCGGCTTGGCAGCCCTTGGTCACCGCCTACACCGAGGCGGAGGCGCGCGGCGATGGCGAGGGTAGGCGCGAGAAACTTGCTCGAGTGGCGCGCGAGGCGTTGAAGCAATGCGGCGGATTGCACGCCCTGGAGGTGCGACGCGCCCTCGAGTTGTCGGAGGCCGTGCGTGGGGCCACGACGCCTGCAACAGCCGGAATGAAAGCGGTCCTGCCGGTGGCCCCAGACGATACGGGTAGGACATTGGAGCAGGCCGCGTCCGGCCGGCCCTCTTATTGCAATTTCGTACTAGACCCCAATGCAACGGTGTGGATTTCCAACCAACTGCTAGCTGAGTTGGAGAATCGCCGGGGAGAGGCTGCGGCGGGCGGATTCCGGTTATGGGCCGGCCCGGAGGCGGGATTCAGCCCCGCAGAATTGGAGACGCTGCGCGAAGCGGGCTTCGCCTTCGTGCGCCTCTCATCCACGGTGTTGCGCATCGAGACGGCGCTGGAAGCTGCGGCGGCGATCGTCTTGGAGCGTTGCGCCGCGGCAGATCGGCCCTAGATCGGTAGCGAAAGGGCGATAGTAAGCAGGCGATCCCGACAATGCGATCCGAACGGCATCGCGCGCTGCAAGGTACGCGTGCGCTCGCCCAAGCCGCGACGACCAGCACCCGCGCCACCGAAAACAGGGGGTAAGCGCCGTCCAGATCCGCGAGGCCGGCGCTCACGCTTCCCAGCGCAGGCGCTCGCGCAAGGAGACGAAACCGCCCTCGCCCACGATGACATGGTCGACGAGCGGCACCCCGAGCAACGAGCCGGTCTCGATCAAGCGACGAGTGACACGCAGGTCGTCCTCGCTGGGCTCGGGATCGCCCGAAGGATGGTTGTGCACGGCGATGACGGCGGCGGCGCGTTCCGCCAGCGCCGGTGCAAAGACCTCCCGCGGGTGGACCAAGGCGTTCGTGAGCGTGCCTTCGGACACCCGCAAGAGGCGCTGGAGCCGGTGCTTTCCGTCGAGCAACAGCACATGCAAGGTCTCGATCGGCAATCCACGCAAGCGAGGTGCCATCAACTGATGCACCAAGGACGGGGACTGCAGGCGTGCGCGTCGTGGCATGCGGTCCTGCTCCACCATGCGGCCCAAGGCGAAGCAGGCGGCCAAGCGCAGGGCGGAATCGGGCCGCAGACGCCACGTCTGCTCGAGTTGCGCCGGATGCGCGCGCGACACCACCGTCAGCGACGACTCGCCGGCATCGAATCTCCAGCTCTCGTCAGGTTCGATCCCCGCGAACCCGCGATTGCCGTCCAAAATACTTGACAGCGCGCCCATGTGCTCGCGCCCGAGGATGATGGCGAGCAACTGGCCCACGGAGCACGCATCCACCGCGGGGGCTTCCTGCCAACGCTCGAAATCGCGGCTTTCCAGGCTGTGATTCGACGGCATGGCGAATTGAGCTTCTTCCACCTGCACTTCCTCGCCTTCGACGAGGAACGCCGTACCCGGCCTGCACATGTCCTGTCGCGCTTCCATCGGTCCCTCCAATGGACTAGACGCTCGCCGTCGATCAAGCGTGGCGGCGTCGCCGCGACTCTTCGAATTTTCCAAGAAGAACCGGCAAGGAATGCGTAGCCGTCGCCGATGCCCTAGCTAGGGATGTGGTCGTGCCGCGGGTTGCTCCAACCCGCGCGAACGCAAGGGGAGGACGCGCAAGGATGCTGATGTTCGCCGTGGCTCTGGGTGTGGTGTGGACGGTGGCGACGCTGGGCTTCCTCGTGGCATACGGCATGGCTCGCTCGAACTGAGCCGCGCCATCACGCGGATCCCCGCCCAGCACACGGAACGCGCGGGGCGCAGCCCCTGCAAGTCGCGCAAGTCACAACCTCGAGGAGAGGGTTGCGGTCGCCCGCGGAGGAGAAGAGGGAGCTCCACCGCAAGATCCACCACTCCGGCCCTCGCGGGCGCGGAGGCGGCGCGGATCGGCGACGATTGCGGCCGACCACGACACCACTCGTGGTCGGCCGCCCTTCTTGCGGGCTCGGCATCGCGCGATCGACCAGGCTGCAGCGCCGGATCCGCGGCCCCATCACCGCATCCCATCGCGCCCTGCGGGAAGCAGCCCGCGCGGGCGCGCCACCCTCGCGCACCGCCCTCAGGGCGAGAGCGTGCGCAAGCGCGGTTCGTGCTTGGCGTAGTCGCCCTTCGAGGGTGCGACGCGCGCCTTCGGCTGGAGCGTCGCCGCCTCCTCGCAGGCGCGCGGCTTGAGCACCTCGCGCACCGCCTCGACGAGTTCGTCGTCGGTGCCGGCCTTGGGCGTGGCACGCGCGGCGTCGGCCATGGTGAAGACCCCGACGAGCTTCTGCTCCGCGTCGATCACCGGCAGGCGGCGCAGCCCGTTGCGCGCCATGACCTCGAGCGCGGCCGGCAGCGTCGTCTGCGGCATGACCGACTTCAGTTCGCGGCTCATCGCATGTTCCACGCGCGACTCGGCCGGCCCGCAACCGCGGAAGTGCATGGTCAGGAGCGCGTCGCGGTCGGTGACCACTCCGACCAGGCGATCCTCGCCATCGAGCACCGGCACCCACCCGATGTCGCGTTCCCAGCACAGCTGCGCCACCTTCGACAAGTCGTCCCACGGGCGCACGCAGGCGACGTCCTTCTTCATCCACTCGCTGACATGTTGCATGGCTCTTCCTCGCGCGGCGCTGGCGGGATGCCCGCGACCGACGCTGTCCGGAAGGTAGCCGCGCGCCCGCGAGCGGCGCCTCGGCCCTCGTGCGTAGGAAGGCGGTGGAACAGGCGAGTGGCGCGCGGCTAGCGACCGTCGAGTCGCTCGTGCACGCGCGCGAGCAGGCCGGCGAAGTCGCTTCCCGCGATGCGCTCCACGCGCTCGGAGAGGCGCCCCTCCCCCGCCGCGGCGACGAGATCGAAGAGCGCGTGCACGCCGCCCTCCCTCTCGATCGCGTCGCAGCACAGGACAGCTGTGGCGTAGGCGGCTCGCACGCGCGCCTCGTCGGCGAGCGAGGCCAGCGAGCCGTCGAGGTCGGCGGCCGCGAGGCGCGGCGAGCCGCGCGCCGAACGCAGCGCATCCTCCACGCGCGCGCGCCACGCGGCATCGTCGGCCTCCAGCCGCATCGACAGCCCTTCATCGAGCCAACCAGGAGCACGACCCTTGGCGCGACGCGCGACGAAGGCGTGCGCCAGCTCGTGGCGGAGGACGCGCGACAGTTGCGCTCGCTCGCGCGACAAGTCCTCGACCGGCACGCGCACGACGCCGTCGTACAGGCCTCCGGCCCAGTGCCCGATGCCGGTGGCCGCGCGGAACTGGTCCTTGCGGTAGAGGACGACGGAGATGCGACGGTCCTCCTCCTCCACCGGCGAGATGGCGAAGGACAAGCTGTACTCGCCATACGCGTCCTCGAGCACGGCGAGGATGTCGGAGTAGGACGCCAGCAGGTCGGAACGCTCGCCGTCGTACGAGAGGGCGAAGTGGACCGACATGTCGGTCCACATGCCGCGTTGCGCGGCGAGCCGCTTCTCCCATTCGGCGCGGCGCGCGGGGATCTCGCTCCTCGCGGGCGCGAGCGACGCCGCGCGCTCCAGGTCGGCGATGCCGAGCTCGAGGCCTTCGACCCGCCCGAGGTCGCGTGCATGGGCGCGACGCCACAACGCCTCGGCGAGGTTCGAGCACAGGACGGGGTGCGCAGGCGCGGATCGCAGGCACTCCTCGAGCAGCACCACCGCCTCGTCGTGCGCCCCGGACTCCAACAAGGCGAGCGCGCGTTGGTTCTTGGCGGCAACCTCCTGCGAGACGCCTTCGCGCACGGGCGCGGCCTCGACGACCGCGGGCGTTCCGGACGCGACCGCGAAGACCGGAACGCGCGGAGGCGGCGCGGGCGCGGCCTCGCCTGCGGGCGCTTGCCGCGCGACGTGCTGTTCGGGCTCCGAATCGGCCGAGAAGCCCAGATGCAGCGCCACGGGCGTCGCCAAGGCGAGCGCGAGCACCAGTGCGCGACCACCTCCCGTCGAACGGCTCATCGCGCCTCCCAGCCGCGCGAGCGCAGTTGCGCCGCGACCGGACCGTAGGAGGCGGGATACGAGTGGCGCTTCTCGATGGCGCGCACCGCGACGCGCGCCGCTTCGTGCACCTCCGCGGGCGCGTCGCCCAACCAGCAGGCGACCGGCCGCGCCGCCCCGAAGCGGCAGCCTTCCCCGGAACGACCGTGCGCGAGCGCCCGGTCGGCCTCGAGTCCGCTGCACCAAGCCCCTTCGCGTTCCCCTTCGACCGCGCCATCGAGGCAGCAACCCGCGCGCGCGACGGCGCGCGGCGCGAGTTTGTCCAGTATTTTTGACAAATCCCCCGAGGCTTCCTCGAGGACTCGCGCGTCGACGACCTCGGCGATGCCCGGGCAGGTCGAGCGCGCGGACTCGTATCCTTCGCCGCCCGCCAGCACGTGCTCCCAGAAGGGGAATTCGCGGCAGTGCCGCGGACGCGCCTCGTAGGCGAGGCAGGTGTTGGCGCCGGCGAGCAGCACGCACGCCCCTCCGGCGGCGTCCTTCTCCTTGATCGACAGGCGTTCGCGCCCGGTGCGGGCGTCGAAGGCCCGACGCAGGTGTCGCGCGGCGAAGCGCTCGACCGTGGTGGACAAGGCCGAGGCGAGCGCGGGCAACTCGTCCTCTTCGACCCACACCTGCCCGCCGCCCCCGCTGCAGCAATGACCGCAGCGCTGGCAGGCGAACCGGAACGGACGCGCCGCGCCCAGGCCTCGCTCGTCGGCCATGGCGTTCAGCGCCTCCGCTTGTCGCCGGGTCGGCGCCCCACGTCGTCGTAGGCGCCGCGCCCGGCGAGCAGTTCGCCCACGTCCTGCTGCAACTCCTGCCAAGAGGAGTAGCGCAGTTCGGGGTCCTTCGAGAGCAGCTTCTCGACGATGAATTGCAGGTGCGGCGAGAAGCGCCGCGACTTCAGCTCGGGCGAGCGCAGCGCTTCGACCAGCGCCTTGGCCAGCGCCTCGTCGCCATCGCGCCCCTCGAACGGCAGGCGGCCCACCGCGAGGTGGAACAGCGTCGCTCCCAGGCTGTACATGTCGCTGCGTTCGTCGATCGCCCCGCCTGCCAGCAACTCCGGCGGCACGTACTCCTTCGTGCCGGCCGCGGCCGCGTCGGTGCCGATCGGCAGGGCGAAGCCGAGGTCGATCAGCACGATCGAGCCGTCCTCGCGCTGCATGATGTTGCCCGGCTTCACGTCGCGATGGACCAGCTTGTGGACCAGGGCGAGGTGCTCCAGCGCGGCGGCCACCTTCAGCATGGTCGCGAGCGCCTCGTCCTCCGCGAGCGGCCCCTCGGCGTCGAGGCGCTCGAGCAGCGTGCGGCCGCGCACCCGCTCGAGGATGGCGAAGTAGATCGGCCCGATGCGCAGCACGCCGTGCCCTTGCACGATCCGCTCGTGCCGCACCTGCGCCATGAGCTTCGCCTCGCGCACGAAGGCCTCGAGCGGAGCCTTCTGGCGGCACAAGCGCGCCGAGAGGATCTTCAGGGCCACTTCGCGACCACTCTTCTGCTCGCGCGCGGCCCACACTTCCGCCGTGCCGCCGACGCCGAGGCGCTCGCCGATCTCGTAGCCCGGGATCTCGGGGCGCTCGAAGGCGTCGGTGCGACGCAGGCGCGCCACGTGCGCGGCGTCCATGCCGCCGCGCGACACGAGCAAGTCGTCGAGCGCGGCGCCAGTGCGCAACTCGGCCAACATGGCCCGCGCCGGGGCCTCGTCCAGGTGGCCGCGCGACACCAGTCGCGCGAGGAAGGTCTCGTCGGTGGAAGGCATGGAACGCGGTGCAGAATCCTAGCCTCGGCACGCCCCGATGCGAGCCGCGGCGAGGCTCGCGACCGACGGCTACAGCCCCCGCCCGCCCGCGGCCGATCTATCCGGTCGTCGCCGTCCCCTCGCGGCGCCGTCCCCGTGAACCCCTCTGCGCAAAAGAGCGTCTACCGCTACTTCGAGCCGGCCGACCAGTTCCTGAAGGTCGCCCAGCTCGACGCCTCGGCCTTCGACGGCCTGCCACGCGCCGGCCTCGACCGTGCCGGATGGCGCAGGGCCGTCGTGCGCGCTTGCCTAGCCGACTGGGGTGCGGAGCTGGAGACGCACCTCGCTCGCCTCGACGGGGACGATCCGCTGCGAGCGGAGCAGGCGCTCTACGACCTGTGCATCGAAGTCAACCCCTCGCTCGACCTGCACTGCGTGCGGCTGTCCGGCGAAGCCCGCGCCCGCGAACGCGACGCGACACGATCCAAGCCGAAGTCCACCGACCTCGCCGCGCGCGCGCGCGGGTTGCGAGCGCGGCTGCTGCGCTCGCTGAGCGGACAGGCCGCCGCGGTCGACGCCAGGGCCCGCGCCGTCCAACGCGCGGCGGCAGGCCTGCAGGCCGGCGAACGCCCGCGCGGCGCGCTCCTCTTCATCGGGCGCACCGGCACCGGCAAGACCGAAGCGGCGCGCGTGCTCGCGCGCGAGTTGCACGGCGAGGCGGGCGAGGGCAAGGCACTCGTGCGCATCGACTGCAGCGAGTACGCGTTGGCGCACGAAGCCGCGCGCCTCGTCGGCGCCCCGCCCGGCTACGTCGGCCACGAGGAAGGCGGACAGCTGACGAGCGAACTCGCCAAGAACCCCGAATGCGTGGTGCTCTTCGACGAGATCGAGAAGGCGCACCCGCGACTGCACCAGTTGATGCTGCAGATCCTCGAGGAGGGCGTCTTGACCGACGGCAAGGGCCGCAAGGCCAGCTTCGCGCGCGCCTTCGTGGTCATGACCTCCAACGCCGGCGCGGCCGAGATGGAAGCCGCCTCCCGCCGCATGGGCTTCGCCACCACGCGCGAGTCGCCACGCCACGACGAACTGTCCTCCATCGCCCACGAGTCCTTGCGCAAGCACTTCGCCCCCGAATTCCTTGGCCGCATCGACGAGACCATCGTCTTCGAGGATCTCGACGAGGACGCCGTCGCCCGGATCGCCGCCAAGCTGCTCACCGAACTCGCACTGCGCGCCCGGCTGCAAGGCTCCAAGGTCGCCTTCTCCCCCGCCATCGCCCGCTGGGTCGCCGCTCGCCGGCCTGACGCCTCCAGCGGGGCACGCGCGTTGCGTCGTGTCATCCAGAGGGAGATCGAGGCGCCGTTGGCGGAGGTGATGGTGAGGGGGGGCGTGCCGCGCGGTGCGTTGCTCAGGGCGCGGTTGGAGGGGGGGCGGGTGGGGTTCGGGTGGGAAGACTGATCCCGATGCTGGCCCCGATGGCTGTGCGCGAGATCGCGGCAGCCTGCCTACGCGAGGGTCTTGCCGAACGTCAGTGAGGTGGAGGGGCACGATGGCGTCGCGCGCCGTGGTGCCTCCCTCGCGCGGCGCGTTCCGCGCGGT
>JBKDQQ010000080.1:0-98231 GCA_046341775.1 Planctomycetia bacterium | reverse complement strand
CCTGCGCGCCTCGAACCAGGAGGTTCCGCAGGACAAGCGCATCCTCGAGTTGAACGCGCAGCACCCGCTGGTGCAGCGCCTGCTCTCCGCGGCGAAGGACCCCGCGCGGCGCGAGCAGGCCGGGGAACTCGGCGAAGTGCTGCACGGGCAGGCGGTGCTCGCCGAAGGCGGGGTGCTCGAGGATCCCGGCCGCTTCGCCAAGCTGCTCGCGCGCCTGCTTGCCTGAGGCGCGCCGAGGGGGGGGCGAGGGTTTCCCGGACGCGAACGGATGGCTTGGGATGCAGGCTGTGGAAGCCGTGATCACTGCGAACGGCGTTCCAGCGTGATGCCACAGCGAAACATCGGGGGTGTGACCTAGCCGCGCTGGGGTGCGGGCTTCCAGCCGCCGGCTGGGCGAGCCCCATCCCCGCACGCCGCGTGGCGGTCCTGTCCCAGCGTAGTCGTCCTTCAACCCGCTCGCCGCCACCGGATCCGGGGGCCCTCGCGGGGCTCCGCCAGGAAATCCCTGCCCATATTTGGGATTTCCTTCGACCGAGGTCGATCCATCCTGCGTGCTCCGCCGGGCAGGCGGGCGCAAGGGCAGACATGCGCACCATCACCACCGGTCCCGTGGCAGCGGGATTCGCCAAGGCATCCAGCCTCCACCGTCGTCGACGCGGCTTCACGCTGCTGGAACTGTCCGTCGGGTTGACCATCTTCCTGCTGGGGGTGCTCGGCTACGCGCGGACGATGCTCTCCTTGGAGCACGCCCAGCGGCGCAACAAGGAGGCTTCGCGCGCCACGGAAGCGGCGCGGGCGATTCTCGAGCGCATCGACGCGGAGGCCTTTCCAGAGGCCTTCCGGCGCTACAACCGCGTCACCTCGGACGACCCGGGCGGCACGGGCACCGCACCCGGCGCGCACTTCGACGTGCCCGGCCTTGCGGCCCGCGCGGACGACGCGGATGGCTTGCCTGGCGAAGTCGTCTTCCCCGTGCATCCCTCGAACGCAGGGATGCTGTGGGAAGGCTTGGATGATGCGCGACTGGGCATGCCGTGCTTCCTGAACGCGGACGCCGACCAGGCGGATCTCGTCTCGACCGACTACCAGATCCTGCCCGTGCTCGTGCGCGTGGAGTGGACCGGCCCGGGTGGTCCCGGGCGCGTCGAGTTGGCCACCGTGGTGGGGAACTGGTGAGGGCGGGCCGCATGCGCAACATCCAATCCGCAAGGCGCCCGCGCTCCGGCGGCTTCACGCTGCTGGAGATGACCGTGGTGGTCGCCGTGCTCGGCGTGGTGCTCTCGTCGGTGGGCCTGTTCCAGGCGCGCGGCAACGAGGCGGCGCGCAGCCAGATGTCCCGTGCGGAGCTCCAAGCTCGCGCCAGCCGCGCCTTGTCGCGGATCGCCACCGAACTCCACGGCGCCGCGCAGAGCCGCTTGCAGCCCGATCCGGACGACGAGTACCCGCTCGAACAGTTGAACTACGAGCGCATCGTGGGACTCGACGGCGGGGTCGCGACTTGGACCGAGGGCCGGCTCGCGGTGGAACTCGAGCCCGGCGAGCAAGCGAACGGGATGGACGACGACGGCGACGGGCTGGTGGACGAGCGCCGGTTGCGTCTCGTGCACGAGGTCGGCTCCCAGGGTGAAGGCTCGGCCATCCTGTGCGACGGGCTGCCGGCCATCGCTCCCGGCGAGGTGGTCAATGGCGTCGACGACGACGGCGATGGCGCCAAGGACGAAGCAGGCTTTGGCGTGCGCAGGGTGGGCGAGCTGCTGCTCGTGCATCTGGCGCTGCAAGAGCCGCAACCAGGCGCCGCGCCCCTCGTGGTCGAGGTGTCGACGGCGGTCGTCTTGAGGAACTGAAGGGGGATGCAGGCATGAAGCAGTTGTCGTGGATCCGGTGCGAGGGCGACGCGCAGGGGCGGAGGCGCGGTGGCGCGCTGGTCACGCTCACCTGGTGCGTGGTCGGCATGGCGGGGCTCGCCACCGCGATGTCGGTGCTGGCCTTGCGGCACTCGGGCGAGGTCGAGGGGAGCAAGTCCAAGCTCGGCGCGAGCTACGCGTGCCAAGCCGCGCTCAGCTTGTCGATGCAGAACCTCCAGCGGGGCACGCCTCCGGAACAGAGCCTCGGCACCGAGGCGGCGCCGGTCTCGCTGGCCGGGTGGCCGTGCTGGCTGCAGGCCGCAGATCTCGACGGCGGGGACATCGAGGACGGGATGGTGCGCTTGACCGCGACGGCGCGCGCCAATCGCGCCGGCGCGCGGCAGGAGCTCGTGCTGCGCGCCGTGCCCACGACCATCTGGCGCTTCGGAGCCTTCGGCAAGGAGTTCCTGCACCTGGACTCGAACGCGCGCGTCGACAGCTACGACTCGCGCGACGGCAGCTACGCGTCGCAGGTCGACGCGGCGACCACGGGTTCGAACGCGCACGCGCGGCAGAACGGCGACGTCGGTTCGAACGGCGACATCAGCCTCGACCAGAACGCCAAGGTGTGGGGCGACGCGATGGCCGGCGTCAACGGCGGCACGAGCGTGCTCGGCAACGCGGTCTTGAGCGGCGCGCAGGGGAACAACACGACGGACGTGGAACTGCCGCCGATCAGCGTGCCCACCCTTCCCTCGTACGGCAACTGGACGGTCAACACGAACTCCGTCATCCCCGCGAGCGGCCGCAGCTACGGCACCTTGCGCGTGGGCTCGAGCAAGACGCTCACCGTGCGCGGTCCCGCCAGCATCGTCGCCTCCAGCCTCGTGCTGGGCTCGAACTCGGCGATCGTCGTCGACGACGCGAACGGCCCGGTCGTCTTCTACGTGCTCGACAACTTCATCATGAACTCGAACGCGACGATCCGTCCATCGAGCGACTCGCCCTTGAGCGTGACGGTCAACCTGCTGAGCGACAACGTCATCAACCCCGAGGTGACCGTGCAGCTCGACACGGTCGACTTCGATTCGAACTCGAAGATCTGGGGCACGGTCTACGCGCCGAACGCGCGCGTGGTGCTCGACAGCAACTTCGAGTTGTTCGGTTCGTTGATGGCGCGCAGCCTCGACATGGACAGCAACGCCACCTTCCACTTCGACGAGGCCCTCGTCGACGCGACGGCCAACGGCGCGCCCGTGTGGGAAACCGTTGGCTGGAGGGAAGTGCCGTGGCGCGATTGATCCGCGTGCTCCCGTGGCGAGCGCTCCTCGCCTGCGTCGCCACTTCGACCGCGTTCGCGGCCGGCCAGGACGGCGGCGCTGCGCCGGTGGAGCGGTCGGTCGCCTCGGTCGAGGTCGCGGCGGACGCCACGGGACTCGTCGCCTGGGCCGGGACGCTCGACGCCGAGCATCGCCACGCGGGCGCCGTCCTGCGCGCTTCGCGCTCGACGGGCACGGAGGGCCTCGCGGCCTGCAGGACCAAGCTCGCTGCTCGCGGCGTGGCGGCGCTGCCGGCGTGGCTCGACATCCTCGAGCGCGAGCGCGTGCCCGAGGCGCGCCCCGATGACGCGCCGCAGATCCTCTCCGAGCCCCAGCGCGCGCTGCTCATGTCGGCCATGGCCACCCTGCCCGCCAAGGCGCTGCGTGCCGAGTCGGCGACGCGTCTCGCGCGGCGTCCGGACGATCCCGCGCTGCAGCTGGCCGCGCTGCGCGTGCTCGCGGTGTGCGGCGAGCGTGGCGACCTGCGCGGCCTCGTCGACCTCGTGCCGCGCAAGCACGCGGACGGCGCGCAGACGCGCCAGCAGGACGCGCTCGGGCCACCCACCCGCGCTGGACGAGACGCGCTGCGCGAAGCCGTCGCGGCCATCGTGCTGCGCGACCAGCGCGCCTTCGCCGCGCTGGAAGCCGTCGTGCTGGCCGCGGACGAGCCCGTGGCGCGCACCTTCCTCGAAGCCGTCTCGTCGGCGCGCACCACGCGCGCGGTGCCGCTGTTCGTGCGGGTCGCGGCGCGGCGGCCCGAGCTGGGGCTCGCCATGGCGTGCATGGTGCCCAGGACGGGCGGCGCGCTGGACGAGGGCGAGGACGCGGCGTTCGTCGCGCTGGCGTGGCGCGCCATCCCGGACGCGCGCGTCGAGGAGCAGGTCGGTTGGCTCGCCGCCATCGGCGCCTTGGACGACGGCAGCTCGTGCGCGGAACTGGTGGCCCTGCTCGAGGGCGACGAG
Organism: Planctomycetia bacterium; assembly: GCA_046341775.1. GTDB lineage: Bacteria > Planctomycetota > UBA1135 > UBA1135 > SXXH01. The sequence goes on along the minus strand of JBKDQQ010000080.1, from coordinate 94,106 downwards.
GATGGTCGCACCCGGGCGGCGGCGCAGACGGCCCTGCGTCGGATCGTCGGAAGCGATCTGGTGCAACCGGCGCGTTGGCGGCGCTGGCTCGAGGATGAGCAGGCGTGGCACGACTCCGCGCGTCCGGACTTGCGCGCGGCGCTTGCGCAGGACGCGGCGGGGCCGGCCTTGCAAGCCTTGGTGCAGTACCGGACGCGGCGCACGCGTCGCGCGGCCCTCGCCGAGGACGTGGCCGCGGCCCTGGCCCATCCGGTGGCGGAGGTGCGCAGCCTCGCCTGCGACGTGTTGCAGGAACTCGGCACCAAAGGGACGGCGCCGCGACTCGAGGCGTTGCTGGACGACGAGCACCAGGCGGTGCGCGCCGCGGCGCAGGTCGCGCTCTCGCGCTTGCTCGCGGACATCCCCGCGGCGGAGCGCAAGACACTGGGCTTGGAGGAGCGGCTCGTCCCCTGAGCCGCGGCGAAGACCATCCATCGTGCGGGCGCTCCGTTCGCGCCCCGCATCCGGCAGCGCCGATGCACGCGCCCCCGCCGCCCGCGTCGGCCCTGGCGCTCATCCGCTCCTGTAGGCGATCGCCCACCGGGCCACCTTTTTCGTTCCACGCCGGGTGCCTCGGCGTCCTTGGCAGGCGGCCGCTTCGCGGCTCCACGCCCCACCGCATCCAAGGACCGATTCCATGCAGATCCCGCGCCCATTCCGTCACGTCGCCCTGCTCGCCTCCTGCACTCTCGCCGGCACTGCTGGCGCCCAAGGCGTTCCCCAATTGACTGTCTTCGGCATCGACTACAAGGGCAAGACCGTCGCCCTCGCCGACTCGTTCTCGGGAGTTCCGATCACGGAGGCCGACCTGCTCCTGCCGCAAGGACTCCTGCCGCAACTCGGCCCCTTGATGACGCCGGGCATCGCTGAAACGGGCGGGGTCTGGCCGCAAGGCGGACTCTCGCTGGCCTTGCACGCGGCGGCGGTCGGCCATGCTCCGCAGAGTCCGGGCGTGGTGGAGGTCGATGCGATCAGCCATGGGCTCGACCGCCGCATCCCGCGCCAGAACGCCGGTCCGGGCGGTGGCCTTCCGCGCTTCGCCTTCTCCGTCGGGCGTGACTCGCTCGGCATCGCGGGGCTGCCTTCGGCTCCCAACGTCCACAGCGAGCGCGCCTGCCAGGCCGCGGCCGCGGACGTCTACCGCGACCTGGGCTTCGCCTTGCTGCCAGTGGGGCCGGGCGCCGTTCCGGCCGGCAACACCTTGATCGCCGATGGCAACGGCATGGCCACCGGCAATCCGCTCGGTTGCGTGAGCGCGAGCTTCGTCGGACTGGGATTGATCGAGGACAACTCCGGCGCCCTCGCCGGAGTCGGCGACAATCTCGACGCGCTCGACGGCGACGTTCCCGACCAGTGGCTGCCGCGCGCGACGCGCACCTACTTCTCGCTCGACGCGGCCTTCGTCGACCCGGACGGCCTGCAGCCCAACACCGGTTCGGCGGCGGCCCACGGTTGGAGCGGCGGCGACATCCTCTACGCCGAGCCGGATGGCACCATCGGGCTCTACGCGTCGGCCTCGTCCCTCGGACTGGACAACCTTGGCGCGGACAAGGACGACGTGGACGCGCTGGCCTTGTGCGAGAACGGCCTCGCCGGATTCCAGCGCAACAACGCGCCGTTCGACTGGCTGACGGGAGCATCCGACATGCTGCTCTTCAGCGTGCGCCGCGGCTCGAAGGTGATCGGCAGCCTCGACTGCCTGCAAGGACTGCCGATCGAACCTGGCGACATCCTGATCCCGCCGCTGCCGGGCCATTCGGTGCCGGGCATCCTCGTCGCGGCCGAGGCGCTCGGCCTGCACACCTACCGCAGCGGCGCCTTGGTGAGCATCGACGATCTCGACGCATTGGACACCTTGCACGACGCGCCGATGGTGCAGGAATACTGCGGTTCCACCAGCGGCCAAGCGCTGCCGTGTCCGTGCGGAAACACGGGAGCGCCCGGGCGCGGCTGCGGCAACTCGGTCAACCCGCTGGGCGCGAAGTGCTGGGCCAACGGCACGCCTTCGATCAGCGCCGACACCTTGCTCATCTCGGGCTCGGGCATGCCCTTCGCCGCGAGCACGACGCTGGTGCAAGGCACGAGCGCCACGGCACCCACGCCCTTCGGCGACGGATTGCGCTGCGTCTCCGGCACGCAACGCCGCCTCTACACCAGGAACTGCTTCGCCGGCAACATCCAGTACGGCGCGGGAGTCCCCGGCACGGGGCTCGTCTCCACGACGGGCGGGGTGGTGGCACCCGGCACGCGCCACTACCAGATCTTCTATCGCAACACCCCGGTCTACTGCACGACCTCGACGACCAACACGACCAACGCGCTGGCGGTGGCTTGGGTGCCGTGAGTTCGACTGTCAAATGAACCAGACTTGTCAAATCCACTAGACAAGAGCGCGCGTGGGTGGAGGTGCTCGTCGCCGGACGAGCGCCTCCACCTTGCTCGTGCGGGTGGTGCGACGCGTCCTCCGCAGGCCAGCGAGGCGAGAACCGGGCGGTGGGGCTTGAATCGCCACCAGGTCGCGGGATTCTCCTGCGTGCTTGGGCCGAGGTGCCGCGATGGCCGTGTCGAGTGGATTGGAACAGGATGGAGTGTGTCGCAAGATATTGGCAGCAAGCTATTTAGGTGATTTTGGCTCTTTTCGTTCCACGCTGCGCCCCTGACGGCCCTGAACCGCCATCGAGGCCGCGAGCCTCCCCATCCACCAGCACACGAAAGCCACTCCCATGCAACTGCGCATCGCCACCCCCGTCGCCACCCTGCTGCTCGCCTCGGCCGCCCAAGCCCAAGGCGTGCCCCAACTGACCGTCTTCGGCATCGACTGGCTCAGCCCGACGGTCGGCGTGCCCGATTCCTTCGGCGGCGTCCCGATCACGGAAGGGGACTTGCTCCTGCCTCAGACCTTGGTGCCCGCCATCGGCCCCTTGCTGCAGCCCGGCATCACGGAGTCGGCCGGCGCCTTCGCGCCGTTCGGCCTGAACCTCGCGCTGCACGCCGCGTCCGTCGGCCACCCGGGCGGCACGCCTGGTCGCGTCGAGGTCGACGCGATCAGCCACGGCCTCGATCGCCGCATCGAGCGCATCGTGCCGGGCATCGTGCCGCCGCCCTCGCGCTACGCGTTCTCCGTCGACAAGTGGTCGCGCGGCAATCCCGCCGCTCCGGCCTTCCCGAGCGTCGGCACCGAAGCGCCCTGCATGGACGCGGCGGCCGATGTGTTCCGCGACCTCGGCGTGCCGATGGTGCCGATGGCGCCCGGCGGCCCGATCGTCGGCAACTGGGGCTTCCACGACGGCAACGGCCTCGCGAGCTGCACCGCCGCCGTGTACCCGGGGCTCGGCCTGCAGGAGCCCGGACTCGGCGCGGTCGGCGACAACCTCGACGCGCTCGATGGCGACGTGCCCGACCAATGGCTGCCGCGCGTGACGCGCACGTACTTCTCGCTCGACGCGGCCTTCCTGAACCCGATCACGGGCGTGGCGAACAGCGGGTCGGCGCCCGCCCACGGCTTCCGCGGCGGCGACGTGCTCTACACGGAGCCCTCGGGCGTCATCGGGATGTACGCGCCGGCCGGCGCCTTGGGCCTCGACCTCGCCGGCATCGGCACGGACGACCTGGACGCGCTCGCGATCTGCGAGAACGGCATCGCCGGGTTCCAACGCAACAACGGGTTGTTCGATTGGATGTTCGGGCAGACGGACATGGTGCTCTTCAGCGTGCGTCGCGGCTCGGCGGTCATCGGCCAGCCGGACTCGCTCTTCGGCCGTCCGATCGAGGCCGGCGACATCCTCATCCCGCCCTTCGTCGCGGGCGGCATGCCGGGCATCTTCGTGGCGGCGGAGACGCTGGGCCTGGTGACCGTGCGCTCGGGCCTCGCGAACATCGCCGACGACCTCGATGCGCTCGACACCATGCACGACGCGCCGAAGGCCGACGAGTACTGCTTCGGCGACGGTTCGAGCGTGGCCTGCCCCTGCGGCAACAACGGAGCCCCGGGCCGCGGGTGCGGCAACTCGGTCAACGCCCTCGGCGCGAAGCTCTGGACCAACGGCACCCCCTCGATCAGCGCCGACACCGTGATCATGTCGGGATCGGGCATGCCCGCCAGCGCCAGCGCCGTGCTGGTGCAAGGCACGCTGGGCACGGCTCCGGTGCCCTTCGGCGACGGCTTGCGCTGCATCGCCGGCGTCCAGACGCGCCTCTTCACCCGCAACTGCCTCGCCGGCAACATCCAGTACGGCTGGACGGTGCCCGGCACGGGCTCGATCGCCGCGGCGGGCGGCGTGGGCGCCCCGGGCACGCGCTTCTACCAGATCTTCTACCGCAACACGGCGGCCTTCTGCACCCCGGCGGTCCTGAACACCACGAACGCCCTGGCCGTGACCTGGGTGCCGTGACCGCAATCGGCGCGTCTGTCAAGTTCACTTGACACGCCGAGGTCCGCGGGGGCCGGCCGCCGGAGGGGCGACCGGCCCCCGCTCTCGTCCATCGCCCGGGTGGTTGGAGGCTCCTGCGGCGGGGCTCCCGGTGGTAACCTGCGCCCATGGACTTCCACCGCGAACCCAAGGCCTCCCTGGCCGGGCGTTCCGCGCGGCGCCTCGGCCGCGTGCTGCTCGCCCTCGTCCTCGCCGCGTCCCCGGCCACCGCGTCCCAGTCCACCGCGTCCCAGTCCGGCGCGTCCCAGTCCGGCCCGGCGCAACCGGCGCCCGCGCCCGAGGCGTCGCGTTCCAAGGCGCTGTACCAACTGCACTGCGTCCAGTGCCACGGCGAGACGGGCGACGGTCGCGGAACGACGAAGCTCGACCGGCCCGCGCGGAGCTTCCGCGACGGCGGCTTCTCGTTCGGCAACACTCGCGAGGCGCTCGTGAAGACGATCGCGCACGGTATCCCCGGCTCGCAGATGCCGGCCTTCGAAGGGGCGCTCAAGCCGGAGGAGCGCGCCTTGCTCGCGGACTACGTGCTCGGATTCGCGCCGGAATCCGCCCGCGCCCCGCAGGCGAGAGGTTCGGAGATGGTGGTGGGCGCACGGCCGCTCGTGGCGCGCGGCAAGTTGCCGGCGATCGAAGGCCACGCCGCGCAGCGCGTGCGTGGCTTGCTGCTCGGGGATCCGAGCGGCCTGAGCTTCGAATTCGACGCGGCCGACCTGCGTCTCCTCGTCGTGAGGCGCGGCGCCTTCGTGGAGCGTGGCGATTGGGAGAACCGCGGCGGCGACGCGTTGCGGCCCTTGGGGCGCATCGTTTCGCGTCGCGGCCTCCGCGGGGCCGGATGGATGCTGCGCGGCCCCGACGGCGCTTCGACCGCCCTGCGCGCGGAACTCGCAGCCACGCGCGTCGATGGCGCGCACCCGAAGCTCGAGTACGACCTCTGCGACGGGCGCGGCGCCACGCTGGCGCGGGTCGTCGAGGCGTTGGGCACGGCGAACAGCACTGCCGGCGCGGGATTCGCGCGACGCTTGTGGATCGAGGCGCGAGCGCCCGTGGAGCTCGCGTTGGATGTCGCTCCCCATGGTCTCGCCGCGCTGGTCGAGGCGCGCGCGCACGCGGCCCTGTGGCGGCTCGACGCCGGCGCGGAGTTGTGCGTGGCGCGCGGACTCGACGAGGGCGAGCGACTGCACGCCGAGCGCGGCGAGGCGCGCATCGTGTTCGTCGCGCGACCGGATCGGCCGCGCTGGTTGGCCGTCGAGTCGTACCCGCTCGCCACGCTGGATGGGGCGGCCAGCGCCGCGTTGCAGGAGGAGTCGCGATGATCGCCCCGTTGGCCTTGCTCGCCTGCGTCCTGCAGGATCCCGCCCTCGAAGGGCGCTACTACGCCGTCGACCACCTGAAGCTCCCCGACGAGGCCGTGCTCGAGGTGGGTGGAATGGGCTTGATGCCCGATGGCGACTTGATGGTCTCGACGCGCCGGGGCCAGGTCTGGCGCATCGAAGGGGCGCTGGCCGAGGATCCGGCCGACGCCAAGGCGAGCCTGTACGCCGAAGGCTTGTGGGAGGGGTTGGGCCTCGCGGTCGTCGATGGTCGGGTCTTCGTGCTGCAACGCACCGAGCTTTCCGAACTCGTCGACCAGGATGGCGACGGGCGCTGCGATCTGGTGCGCACCGTCTGCGACGACTGGGGCGTGTCGGACAACTACCACGAGTTCGCCTTCGGGCTGCCGGTCGACCAGGACGGGAACTTCTGGATCTCCCTCAACCTCGGCTTCGCCGATCCGCAGTGGTGGCACGGCCGTGCCCTGGCGCCATGGCGTGGTTGGGTCGCGCGCATCGGGAAGGACGGCACGTTCGAGCCGTGGGCCACGGGCTTCCGCAGCCCGGCCGGCATCGGACTCGGCCCGCGGGGCACGCTGCTCGTCACGGACAACCAAGGCGACTGGGTGCCGGTCTGCCCCTTGATCGTGGTCGAGAAGGGCGGCTTCCACGGCGCGCCCGCCGGACTCGAGTGGCGCGAGGACTTCCAGCGCTCGCGCACCGTTCCGAGCATCACGGCGCCCGTCGAGGTCCGACGCACGCGGCCGGCCTTGTGGATGCCGTACAAGTGGACGCGCTCCACCGGCAACATGGTGCTGGCGCCGCGCGGTTTCGCGCCCTTCGGCGAGCAAGTCGTGCTGGCCGAGCTGACCAACGGCATGGTGCTGCGCGCCGACCTCGAAGAGGTGCAGGGCGCCTGGCAAGGCGCGGTGTTCGTGCTGCGCACCAACGTGGGCTCGGCGGTGCGCGCCCTGTTCGCCGACGAGCACACGCTGCTCCTTGGCTTGACGAATCGCGGTTGGGGGGGATTGCCGCCCGGACACGGGATCGCGCGCGTGCGACGCACGGCGGAGACGCCGCTGGAGATCATCAAGGTCTCCGCGCGCGAGGACGGCTTCGAGCTCGCCTTCAACGCGCCGTTGGCGCGGGCCATCGATCCCGCGCAGGTCTCCATCGAGCTGTACCGCTACGACTGGTTCTGGGAATACGGCTCGCCCGAGCGCGACACGCACCGCATCGATGTGGCGAGCGTGGCCTGCACGGAGGACTTGACGCGCGCGCGCCTCGTCGCGCCGGAGATCGAGCCTGGTTGGGTGGCGCGCGTGGTCCTGTCGGGCGTGGCGGCGCGGGACGGACGCCCGTTGCTGCACGACGAGTTCGCCTACACGATCAATGAACTGCCGGGCCGGCCTCCGTCCGCGGCGCATGTCGCGCGCGTGGCGCCGCCTCCGGCGCCCAAGGAGTCGCGCGACGAAGGTTGGCTGCGATTGACTTGGAGCGACGCCACGCAGCTCTTCGACACGGGCGGGTTCGAGCTCGTGCAGGCCGATCTTTCGAGCACCGATCCCGCGCGCTTCGACCTCAAGCCGGGTTGGAACGCGCTCGTCAACGCCAAGGAACCGCTGCTCGCCCCCTTCGCCTCGAAGGCGAGCTTCGGCGACGGCGTCTACAAGGTCGATGTGATGCTGCCGAAGGATGGCGGCGTGCAAGTGCGGGCGATGGGGCGCTACGCCGTCGAGCTGCGCGCGCCCGTGGACGGGGCGAGGTCGTCGCAATCGTCCTTCGGACTCCTGCCGGCGCACGGCGCGCTCGAGGCGAAGAAGCCCGCCTTGGGCGTGTGGCGCGGCCACGGCCAGATGCACGAAGTCACGCTCGACTTCCGCGCGCCGCGCTTCGACGAGGCGGCCCGCAAGGTGGAGAACGCGCGCTTCGTGCGCGTGCTGGTCGACGACGTGCTCGTCCACGAGGGCGTCGAACTGCCCGAGCCCGTGGCTGGCGCGCCGGCCGGAGAGGTGGCGCGCGCGCCCTTCGAAATCGTGCCGCTCTCCTCTCCGGTGGGCATCGGCGACATCCGGGTGCAGTCGCTGGCCATCGAGAGGCCCGCTGGTCGCGATCTGCTGGCGGAGCACGAGGGCCTCGCCGGCGAAGGCGCGACTCTCTGGCAATGCGAAGACGGCGTGCTGCGTTCGAAGGGCGCGCGCGGCGTGTTCGAGCTGGCCGCCTCGACGCCGCGGGAACTGCGCTTGCGCGCGAAGCTGAACCAGGGCGGTTGGGGCAACCTCTGGCTGCGACGCTCCGTCGATTCCGCCGGGGTCGTGCGTGGACGCGCCATCCGTCTCGCCAACTCGCACCCCGAACCGGGGCGCACCGGTTCGATCGTGGGCCGGGGCCTGATCCGCGTCGATCTGCTGCCGGACGACACTTGGTTCGATCTGCGCGTGAAGCTCGTCGACGAAGGGGGCGGCACCCGCACGAAGGTGTGGGTCAACGACGCCTTGGTGCAGGACGATTTCGATCCGCAGGCGTTGGGGGAGGGAAGCCTGGGCATCGAGCACGGGTTCGAGGGCACCCTGCTCGAGTTGAAGGAGCTCTACGCGTTGGATTAGTCGTTTTTCCCGACACAGCAAGAAGTCGCAAGTTCGCTGTCCATGGGCGGGTTGTTCGAGGTTGCAATTCAGCTAGGCTGCGACGCGGGCCGTCAGGCTTGCATTTTCTAGCGACTTGCTATTCTTGCGGCGTCTCCTGAGCCTGTTCGAATGTAGTCAAGGCCACTCCCTCGCTTCCGTCGGAAGCAGTGTCCGTCATTCGCGCAACTCGGGAATCACCGCTCCAACTCGATCAGCATCATGATGAAGCTTCTCTCCACCGCCGCCGTCGGCCTCGCGCTGGCCGCGACCGCCCAGGCCAACTCCATCGACCGCGCCGGCAGCCTGCTGGTGTTCCCGTACTTCAGCAACAACTCGGGCAGCACCACCTACCTGACCGTCACCAACTCGAACGCCGACGCCGCCGGCACCATCGACGTCGAGTTCGTCTACATCAACGGCGACGACTGCCTCGAGTTCAACCGCACGCGCCGCCTGACGCCGAACGACACGATCACCGTGTCGACGATGCTCGACAACCCGAACGACCGTCGCGGCTACGTCTACGCCTTCGCCAAGAGCACCACGACCGGCGCGGCGACGTCGTTCAACTTCCTCGAGGGCAACTCGATCGTCTTCTCGGGCCCCGACGCCCTCATGACGAACATCGCCCCCGTGGTCTACGCCGCGGTGCCGAACCAGGGCGCCAACACGGACGTCGACGGCGATGGCAACCGCGACCTGAACGGCGCGGAGTACGCCGGCAGCGCCAACGAGATCCACATCCCGCGCTTCGTCGCCGACGCGAACTCCAGCCTGATCGTCCTCGGCCTGACGGGCGCGCAGTTCCGCACGGTCATCAGCTTCCTCGCCTACAACGACAACGAAGAGGCCTTCTCGGGCCAGTTCACCGTCGATTGCTGGGACATCCGCCGCCTGCAGAACATCTCGGGCGTGTTCACCGAGTCCTTCCTCGAGAGCACGAACCACACGATGAACGAGACGGGCGTCAACGGCATCGAGACCGGCTGGATCCGCCTCGTCGGCCAGACGGCCTTCTCGAGCGCCGCCCAGCGCAGCAACCCGGCCTTCATCGCCATGAGCATCGACCAGGGCGCCTACTCGTCGCTGCCCTACGGCGCCGGCACGAACAACAACGGGGACCTGCTGGTCCTCGGCCCGTTCGCCGACAACAACTGACGCCGGCAGGGTGATCCCGCCCGCCTTGGCGCGCGGGGCCACCTGCAGTCCGCGCGGGCGGCGCCACACGGCGTCGCCCGCGTCGTTTCCCGGCGCGATCAGCGCGCGCCTTCGCGCCAACGATCGAGCGCCACCGCCACGAGGATGATCGCGCCGACGAGCACCTTCTGCAGCGGATCGGGCACTTCGGCGTAGACGCAGGCGCTGCGCAGCGTCGTCATCAAGAGCGCCCCGAGCAGCGAGCCCGCGATGCTGCCCTTGCCGCCCGACAGCGATCCGCCGCCCAGCACGACGGCCGCGATGACATCGAGCTCGTAGCCGGCGCCCGAGCTCGGGTTCCCCTGCGAGTTGAGGTTGTTGAACTCCAGCACGCCCGCCGCCGCGGCGAAGAAGCCCATCAAGGCGTAGACGAGCACCTTGGTCGCGGCGATGGGGACGCCGCACAGGCGCGCGGCCGCTTCGTTCGATCCGATGGCGTAGATGCGCCGACCGAGGACCGTGCGGGCCAGCATCCACGCCATCGCGAGCGCGGCGACCAGCACCAGCACGACACCCGTGGCGACCGGCAGCAGGTCGCCCGCGCCGGGAGGATCGAGCAGTGACGCGAGCCAGCTCGGCGCCTCGGCCGATAGTTTCTTCTGCGCCGAGACCTCCTCGGCCGCCCCCCGCCACAGCAACATGGTGCCGAGCGTGGCGATGAAGGGAGCGAGTCGCCCGCGCGTCACCAGCAGTCCGTGCACGACGCCCGCCGCCACGCCCGTGCCGATGGCCAGCAGGAGCGCCTCGGCCCCCGAATGGCCGGATTGCAGCGACTTCGCCAGCACCACCGAGCACAAGGCGAGGAGCGACCCGATCGCAAGGTCGATGCCGCCCGCGGCGATGACGAGCGTCATGCCCAAGGCGCCCGTGGCGACGATGGCGGACTGCTTCAGCACCAGCGCCACGCGGAAGCCCGACAGGAAGGGGCTGTCCGGTTTTTCGGACAAACCCCACAAGACCGCCGCCAGCGCGACCAGTCCGAGGCCGAGCAGGGGGGCGAGCACGGGGTTGGAGCCGCGCCACGATTCGACGAAACGCTTCAAGCCGCCTCCTCCGACGCGCCCGTGGCCGCGGCCAGGATCGCGTCCTCGTCCCACTCCGACGCTGCGCGCACGGCGACGACTTGGCCGCGCGAGAGCACGGCGATGCGGTCGCACCACGCGAGCAACTCCGGGATGTCGGAACTCGCCACGAGCGCCGCGCGGCCATCGGCGACGCGGCCGCGCACGAGGTCGTGGATGTCGCGCTTGGCGGCCACGTCGATGCCGCGCGTCGGATCGTCGAGCAGCCACAGCTTGGCGTCCATGTGCAGGAGCCGCGCCAAGGCCAGCTTCTGCTGGTTGCCGCCGGATAGCGTCGTCGCGGGCGCGTCGAGCCCGGCGCACTTGGCGCGCACTTCCTCGACCAGCGCGGCGACGGCTGCGCGCCGCCGCGCCTCGCGCAGCACGCCTAGCGTGGATTCGCGCTCCGGCGCAGCCAGCGAAACCTCGTCGACGATCGGGATCGTCAGGCACAGCCCATCCCGCTTGCGGTCCTCGGACACGAAGCCCGCGCCGGCCGCGACGGAGCGGCGTGGATCGCGGGCGAGTTCCTCGCCCAGGAGGCGCGCAGAGCCGGCGTCGTGCGGCGTGGCGCCGAAGATGGCGCGCAACAGGCGCGACCGCCCGGCGCCCACCAAGCCGGCCAGTCCGACGATTTCGCCAGCGCGGACCTCGAGGTCGACGGGAGCGCGGAAGCGTCGCGGCCGGAAGCCCCGCAGCGACAGCAGGACTCGACCCGAGGACGCTGCCCTTCGGTCGGAACCGGCGTGCAGCGCGCGTCCGCTCATGCCGTGCACCAGTTCGTCCGCGCCGACGCCACGGCGGTGCCGCGCGACGACCGCGCCGTCGCGCAGGACAAGCAGGTCGTCGGCGAGGCGCAGCACCTCGTCCAGATGGTGTCCGATCCACGCGATGGCGAGACCTTGGCCGCGCAGGTGCTCGACGAGCGCGAGCAGCCGCAGCTTGTCCTCGCGCTCCAACGAGCTCGTGGGCTCGTCGAGGAGGAGGACGCGCACTTGGCTCGCCAAGGCGCGCGCCAACTCGACCACCTGCTGGAGCGCCGTGGGCAGTTCGCCCGCGGGCTTGTCGAGCGGCAAGTCGGCGCGGCCGAGCTTGGCCAAGGCTTCGCGCGCGCGCCGCGACTCGTCGGCGCGCCGCAGCAGCGGTCCGCGCGGCCGCTCGTCGCCCAGCACGATGTTCTCCACGACGGAGAGGTGCGGCGCGATGGACAGTTCCTGGTGCACCATGGCCACGCCGCGCTCGCGGGCGCGCGCCGGGTCGCGCGGCGCGTACGCCTGGCCCTCGAGTCGCATCGAGCCCGAATCGGGTCGATCGGCCCCGGCGAGGATGCGCGCCAAGGTCGACTTGCCCGCGCCATTGGCGCCGACGACGGCCTGCACGCGTCCGGGACGCAACTCGACCGAGACGCCACCTAGCGCCTGCACCGGACCGAAGCGCCGCACGAGATCGCGCGCCTCCAAGCTGGCCGAGGGCGCGGTGCTGTGCGTCATGTGCGGCGGAACACCTGCGTCCGGATCGACGCTCAGGGAGACTCGAGAGGGAAGAGCAAGGCGCGGATCTCGGGCGTCGCCATGTTCGCGGGCGTGGCGAGCGCCTGGCGCGTGCTGGTCCGCTTCTGCACCGGCTGCTTCGACAGCACGGCGTGCATGGCGCGCACGGATTCGTAGCCGATGGCGACGGGATCCTGCAGCACGGTGCCCTCGAGCAGCCCGCTCGCCAGCGCGGCGTTGATCTTGGCGCCGGAGTCGAAGCCCACGACGACCAGCTTGTCCGCGAGCTTGCGCGGGTCGCGCTCGAGCACCGTGAGGAAGCCGGACGTGCACGGTTCGTTGGAGCAGAAGACGCCGTCCAGCTCCGTGCCCATGCTCGCCATCACGGATTCCGCCACCTCGACGGCCTTCGACTCGTCCGGGCCGCCGAAGCGGTCGGCGAGGACGATCTGGATGCCGGGATGCTGCTTCATCTCGTCGAGGAAGCCGCGTTCGCGTTGCTCGGTGCTCTCGCTGCCGGCCATGTAGGGGAAGACCCAGACGCGACCCTTGCCCGAGAGCATGCGCGCCATCTCGCGCGCCGCCAGGCGGCCGCCCGCGTCGTTGTCGGTGGCGATGTACGAGGACCAGCTCTCCTCGCCGCCGGCGAGCCCCGAGTCGAACAGCACGACAGGCGTGCCGGCGGCGACGGCGGCCTGCACGGGCTTGACGAGCGCCTTGGCGTCGAGCGGCGACAGCAGCACGCCGTCGTAGCGTTCGGCGAGGAAGCTCTCGAGCACGCTGATCTGCGCGCCGGCGTCGCCCTCGCCCGCGGGTCCCTTCCAGACGATCTCGAGGTCCGCGAACTCGAGGTCGGCGCGGCGCGCGCCCTTCTCGACCGACTTCCAGAACTCGTGCACCGTGCCCTTCGGGATCATCGCCACCTTCTTCACGCGAGCGGCGCCGTCCCGGGGTGCGGGATCGCCTCCCTCGGAGCAGGCCGCGAAGAGGAGCAGGGCGAGGCACGGTGCGATGCGCATGGTGGATTCGGGCCGTCAGGCCGTCCTTGGGGGGCTTCGCCATCCTAGCGGCGAGCGCACCCGCACGGCTATGCTCGCCTCGCATGGCCGATCGAACTGATCCGGAGCGTCCGCGTCGGCGCGTGGCTTTGCTGGCCACCTGCCTCGTGGACCAGCTGGCTCCCGAGGTCGGCGTGGCCGTCGTGCGCGTGCTGCGCAGGCAAGGCGTGGAGGTCGAGTTCCCGCGCGCGCAGACCTGCTGCGGCCAGGCGGCCTGGAACGGCGGCTACTCCGACGAGGCGCGCGCGCTGGCCGAGCGCACCATCGAGTTGTTCGAGCCCTACGAGGCGGTGGTCGTGCCCTCGGGCTCGTGCGCGGGCATGCTCCACCATGGATACGCGGAGCTCTTCCGCGACGACGCCGCCTGGCTCGCGCGAGCGCGCGGACTCGCCGGGAAGACCTTCGAGTTCAGCCAGTACCTGGTCGGGGTGCTGGGCGTCGTGGATCTAGGGGCCCGCCGCGAGGGCAAGTGCGCCTACCACCCGTCGTGCCACGCTCGCCGCGTGCTCGGCTTGCGCGACGAGCCGGAGTTGCTCCTCGCGGAAGTGGAAGGGCTGGAACTGGTGCCGTTGGCGCGCGCCGAGGACTGCTGCGGCTTCGGCGGTTCGTTCTGCGCCAAGCTGCCGGAGCTGTCGGACGCCATCGTCGCCGCCAAGGTCGACCATCTGGCGCGGAGCGGAGCGGACACGCTCGTGTCCACGGATGCGGGGTGCCTGCTGAACATCCAAGGCGCCTGCCGGCACAGGGGACTGCCGATCGAGGCGCTGCACATCGCGCAGGTGCTCGAGGCGCGTGCCGAGGGCGTTCCGTGAGCGGACTCGAGATCCACGACGCCTTCCTCGACCGCGCCCGCCAGGCGCTCGGCAAGGAGTTCCTCAAGCAAGCGGTGCGACGCACCACCGATCGCCTGCGCGACGGGAGGACGGTCGCCGTGGCCGAGGCGCCCGAGTTCGAAGCGTGGCGCGACGCCTTGTCGGAGGCGCGTCGACGCGCCATCGGGCGACTGGATGCGGTGCTGCGCGCATGGGTCGAGCGCGCCCGCGCGCACGGCGTGCAGGTGCATTTCGCGGCCGACGCGCGCGAGGCCTGCGAGATCGTCGTCGACATCGCCCGCTCCAAGGGCGCGCGCCTCGCCGCGAAGGGCAAGTCGATGCTCAGCGAGGAGATCGAGCTCAACCAGGCGCTCGAGGCGGCCTGCGTCGAGGCGCTGGAGACCGACCTCGGCGAGTGGATCATCCAACTCGCCGGAGAGCGTCCATCGCACATCATCCTGCCCGTCGTCCACAAGCCGCGCGGCGAGATCCGCGAGTTGTTCGAACGCCATGGCGGCGAACCCCTGACGGACGAGACGCGCGTGCTCGCGGGCTATGCGCGCGACCGATTGCGGGCCGAGTTCCTGCGGGCCGACCTCGGGATCACGGGCTGCAACATGGCGATCGCCGAGACGGGCTCGATCGCCCTGTTCTCCAACGAGGGCAATGGCCGCATGGTCTCGACCCTGCCGCGCACGCACGTGGCCCTGATGGGCGTCGAGCGCATCGTCGAGACGCAGGCGGACTTCGCGCACCTTGTGCGGTTGCTGCCGAGGAGCGCCACCGGCCAACGCGTGACGACCTACGTGAACGTCCTTTCCGGGCCTGCGCGGCCGGGGGAGCTCGACGGTCCCGAGGAACTGCATGTCGTGGTGGTGGACGCCGGGCGCACGGCCCAGCTCGCCGAGCGGGACTACCGCGAAGCGCTGGCCTGCGTGCGTTGCGGCGCGTGCTTGAACGCCTGCCCGGTCTATTCGGCGGTGGGCGGGCACGCCTACGGCACCGTCTATCCGGGACCGATCGGCGCAGTCATCGAGCCGCTGTACGCGCGCGACGATGCGCGGCGGGCGGAGCTCGCGGACGCCTCGAGCCTGTGCGGCGCCTGCCACGAGGCGTGTCCGGTGCGCATTCCGCTGCACGACATGCTGGTGCGCCTGCGCCAGGACAACGCGCGACGGGGGCGCGGGGGCGCCGTGTCGTCGGCCCTGCAGCGGATCGCCGCGCGCGCCATGGCGGTGCCCTTCGTCTACGACGCGGCCGGACGCATCGCGCGGCGCGCGGCGCGGCTGGCGGCGGGCGGGGGGGAGCTGGGCCGTTGGGCGTTGGGCTCCACGCCGGGCGTTCGGGAGCTCCTGCGGCGGCGCGCGTTGCCGAACATGCCGCAGCGCTCCTTCCGCGATCTGTGGGACGAGCTCGAGAGGGAGCGCTGATGGAGGCCGAGGCCTTCTACGCGCGGATCTCCGCCGCGCTGGGCGGCGCCAGCGCCCCGTGGTCGCCGCGCGTGGACCAAGTCGCGCGACCGGTCGCGCGCACGCGCGCCGAGCTGCTCGCGTGCTGCGAGGAGTTCGCCCTGCGCCTGGCGAAGGTCGGTGGCGTGGCTGAGCGCTTGCCCGCCGGACGCGCAACGGCGCGCGTGGTCGAGCTCCTGGGCGACGCGCCGCGCGTGCACGTGGGACTCGAGCTCCTGCCGGCCTGCGTGCGCGACGCGGTGGCGCGCGGCCCGGCCACCGGTCCCGAGGTCGACGCCTCGCGCTGGCGCATGGCGTGCGCGCAGGCCGAGTGGGGCGTGACCGACGCCGTGCAATTGGTGGCGGAGACGGGCTCCACCCTGCTCCTCGCCGGAGCGCGCCGGCCGCGCGCCGCGAGCTTGCTGCCGCGGCGCCATCTGGTGGTCGCTCCGCTGGCGAGGATGGTGGCGAGCATCGACGAGGCGCTGGCCCACTTGCGCGAGGCTCCCAGCCAGTGGTTGCTCGCGACGGGCCCCAGCCGCACGAGCGACATCGAGAACGACTTGACCATTGGCGTGCACGGACCGGGGGTCCTGCACGTGCTGGTCGTGGACGAGGACGAAGGATGAGCGACGCGTTGTTCCGCCTGGATGGCAAGACGGCCGTGGTCACGGGCGCCGGTTCCGGCATCGGCGAGGCGATCAGCCTGCTCTTCGCCGAGCGCGGCGCGCGCGTGGTCCTCCTCGACGTCGATCTCGACGCGGCGCGGCGCGTGGCCGACGCCATCGCCGCGCGGGCGGGGGACGCCTGGGCGTTCGCCTGCGACGTGTCGGACGAGGCTTCCGTGGCGCGCGCCTTCGGCGCGATCCTCGAGCGCCATCCCCATGTCGCGATCCTCGTCAACAACGCCGGCATCGCGCACGTGGGGAACGCCTTGACGACGGAGAGCGCCGACTTCGAGCGACTGTTCCGCGTGAACGTGCTCGGGGTGCACCACTGCACGCGCGCCGCGCTGCCCTCGATGATCGCGCATGGCGGCGGTTCCATCGTCAACCTGGCCTCGATCGCGTCCTTCATCGCCATCAAGGACCGCTGGGCCTATTCGATGACCAAGGGGGCGGTGCTGTCGATGACGCGCTCGACCGCGCTCGACTTCGTCGAGCACAAGGTGCGCTGCAACTGCGTCGCTCCGGCGCGCGTGCACACGCCCTTCGTCGATGGGTTCGTCGCCCGCAACTACCCGGGGCGCGAAGACGAGGTCAAGGCGGGGCTGCACAAGTACCAACCCGTCGGGCGCATGGGCACGCCGCTCGAGGTGGCGCGGTTGTGCCTGTACCTCGCCAGCGACGAGGCGTCCTTCGTGACGGGCGCCGCGTACCCCATCGACGGCGGCGTGATGATGCAGTGAACACTTGCCCGGGACGGCGCTTCCGTGCCATCCTGCGCTCCCCGCCGGGCGCGGGCATCCCCGAGGAGCGAACGATGAAGCTGGTGCGGCATGGTCCCGTGGGCGCCGAGGCGCCCGGTGTGCTCCTCGAAGACGGCGTGCGCATCGATTGCCGCGCCGTGGCCCAGGATTGGAACGAGGCCTTCTTCGCCCACGGAGGCTTGGAGCGCCTTTCGACGTGGCTGGCGACGAACGCCGCGACCGCGCCGCGAGTCCCCGAGGCCGCGCGTTGGGCTTCGTGCGTGGCGCGGCCGAGCAAGATCATCTGCATCGGCCTGAACTTCGTCGACCACGCCAAGGAGACCGGCAAGGACATCCCGAAGGAGCCGGTGGTCTTCTTCAAGTCGACCACCGCGCTGTGCGGGCCGTTCGACGACGTCAAGATCCCGATCGGGGGCACGAAGCTCGACTGGGAGGTCGAGCTGGCCTTCGTCGTGGGCAAGGTGGCGCGGCACGTGTCCGAGGAGCGCGCCCTCGAACACGTCGCCGGATACGCGCTGCACAACGACTACTCGGAACGCGCCTTCCAGCTCGAGCACGGCGGCCAATGGGTCAAGGGCAAGAGCTGCGACACCTTCGCTCCGCTCGGTCCGTACCTCGCCACGCGCGACGAGATCCCCGATCCCCAAGGTCTCGCGATGAGGCTGGAGGTCAACGGCGTGCGTCGCCAGGACGGGCATTCGAGGAACATGGTCTTCGGCGTCGCGCACCTCCTGTCGTACCTGTCGCGCTACATGACGCTGCTGCCGGGCGACGTCGTCTCGACCGGCACGCCCGCGGGCGTCGGGTTGGGCTTCGATCCGCAGATCTACCTCAAGGAAGGCGATGTCGTGTCGCTCTCCATCGACAAGCTCGGCGCTTCGCGCCAGCGGGTGGTGCAGGAGCGCTGATGGCGCGGCGCATCGGCCAGATGCTGGGCATCAAGCCCGAGCGCATCGCCGAGTACAAGCGCCACCATGCCGCCATCTGGCCCGAGATCTCGGCGGCCATTCGCGCCGCCGGCATCCGCAACTACTCGATCTACCTGCGCGGCGAGACCCTGTTCGCCTACTTCGAGTACCACGGCCCCGAGGCGGAGTTCGCGGCGCGCATGGAGGCGCTCAAGGCCGCGCCGCGCATGCGCGAGTGGTGGGACCTGATGGAGCCGATGCAGTCGCCCGATCCGGCGCGTCCCGCCGGGACGTGGTGGTCCGACATGGAGGAGGTCTTCCACCTTGGTTGACCTCCTGCACGCCCAGGCCTGGCCGCGGCCGGAGGCGCCCGTGCCCGTCGGGCTGGTGGGCGCGGGCGGGATCGCGCGCATCGCGCACTTGCCGGCCTACGCGCGCATCGGCGTGAAGGTCGCGGCCGTGCACGACAAGGACCAGGCCGCGGCCCGCAAGTTGGCGCGCGACTTCGGCATCCCCGAGGTGTGCGCCACGCTGGAGGAACTGCGCGAGCGCGAGTACGCGATCTACGACGTGGCGACGCCGGCCGAGGCGCAGGCGGAGGTGCTCCAGGGATTGCCCGACGGGTGCGCGGTGCTGCTGCAGAAGCCCTTGGGCGTCGATCTGGCGCACGCCAAGCGGGTCGCCGCCATCGCGCGCCGCAAGGGACTCGTCGTGGCGCTCAACTTCCAACTGCGCTTCGCGCCCAACGTGCTGGCGCTCAAGTCGCTGCTCGCGCGCGGGGTGCTGGGGGAGGTGCACGACATCGAGGTGCGCGAGAACACCTGGACGCCGTGGAGCACGTGGAGCTTCCTCGCCGGCATCCCGCGCATGGAGATCCTGTACCACTCGATCCACTCGCTCGACCTCGTGCGCCACCTGCTAGGCGAGCCGCTCGGCGTGCATTGCCTCGCGGACCGCGACCCCGCCTTCCCCGACCACGCCGACACGCGCTGCGAGGCGATCCTAGCCTACGAGGGCGCGCGCGCCTCGGTGCGCACCCTGCACAGCCGGCGACTGGTCGGGCGGCACGCCATGTCGCAGATCCAGGTGTCCGGCACGAACGGCACGGCGGTGCTCAAGGCGGGCGTCAACCTCGCCTACCCGCACGGGGAACCGGACGCGTTGTGGGTGCAGTGCGGTCGCGCACCCGGGGCCGAAGTGCCCTTGCGGGGCAACTGGTTCATCGAAGCGTTCGAGGGGCCGATGTCGAACCTGCAACGCCATGTCTCGGGCGAGGACGCGGAGCTGGTCTCGCCGCTCGAGGACGCGCTGCGCACGATGGCGGTGGTCGAAGCCTGCTATCGTTCGGCCTCCGCCCGCCCGACGCCCATTCCCTCCATCGGTCGCTCGCGCGGCCGCTGACTCCCCCGAAGCCGCGAACGCCGCGACAACATGAGCCTGAAGATCACCAAGGTCGAGACCATCCTCCTGCGCGTGCCGCTGCGGCAGCGCACCATCACCGACTCGCAGAGCAAGGTCGACGAGGTCGAGTTCCTGCAAGTGGTGCTCCACACCGACGGCGGCATCGTCGGCCATGGCATGAACTGGAGCTACACCACCGGCCTGCGCGCCGCGCAGGTCATGGTCGACGAGAACTACGCGCCGCTGCTCGTCGGCACCGACGCGTTCCTGCGCAAGGAGACGATGCGCAAGCTGTTCTTCTCGAACCACTTCGTCGGCCGCGTGGGGGCCGCGCGCGTCGGACTCGCCGCCGTCGAGTTCGCTTTGTGGGACATCGCCTGCAAGGCGGCCGGCGTGCCCTTGTGGAAGCACCTCGGCGCCTGCCGCACGAAGGTCAAGGCGTACTCCACCGATGGCGGGTGGTTGACCTGGAGCGTGGACGACCTGATCCGCGACGCGAACGCGCTGGTCGCGCGCGGCTTCGACGCGGTCAAGATCAAGCTTGGTCGTCCCGATCCGCGCGAGGACATCGCCCGCGTCGCCGCGGTGCGCAAGAGCCTCGGGCCGCGCATCGACATCATGACCGACGTCAACTGCGCGTGGCGCCTGCCGACGGCGATCCAATGGGGGTCGCGCCTCGCCGAGCACGACGTCTACTGGCTCGAGGAGCCGATGTGGCCCGAGGACGTGAAGGCGCACGCCGAACTGGCCCGGTCCATCACCACTCCCGTCGCGGTGGGGGAGACGATCTACACGAAGGAGGCGTTCCGCGACTACATCGAGTCGGGCGGAGCGCGCGTGGTGCAGGCCGACGCGACGAAGCTCGCCGGGATCGACGAGTGGCTGCAGGTCGCCGCGTTGGCCGACTGCCACGGATTGCCCGTCGTGCCGCACACGAACGTGCAGCAGAAGCTGCATGTCCAACTGGCCGCCGCCACGCCCAATGCGGTGCTCGTCGAGAACTGCTACGAGTCCATCCAGGACATCTGGGAGGAGCCGATCCAGGTCGTCGACGGGCACTACCCGTTGCCGCAGGAACCCGGCGTCGGCCTCAAGCTGACGAAGCAGGTGGTCGAGCGCTGCCGCATCGGATGATCGACGCGCACATCCACTTGTGGCGCTACGCGCCCGCCATGCACGGCTGGATCGGCCCGGGAATGGAGGCGCTGCGGCGCGACTTCCTGCCGTCCGACCTCGACGCGCAGTGCGCCGCGCTGGGGATCGAAGGCGTCGTCGCGGTGCAGGCGGCGCAGACCTTGGACGAGAATCACTTCCTCTTCGAATGCGCGGCGCGCACGAACCGCATCCTCGGCGTCGTCGGATGGGTCGACCTGCGTGGCGCGGCCATCGAGGAGCAACTCGACGCGTGCTGCGCGCATCCGCGCTTCGTGGGCGTGCGCCACATCGCGCAGGACGAGCCCGACGACTCGTTCCTCGCGCGCCCCGAAGTGGTGCGCGGCATCGGACGCCTCGCTCGACGCGGCCTCGCCTACGACATCCTCGTGCACGCGCGGCAACTGCCCGCCGCCATCGAGCTCGTCGACCGGTGTCCGGAACAACGCTTCGTGCTCGACCACCTGGGCAAGCCGCGCCTCGTGGCGGACGAGTTCGAACCATGGGCCGCGGGGCTGGCGGAATTGGCGCGCCGCCCCAACGTGGTGGCCAAGCTCTCCGGACTCGTCACCGAGGACGACCACGGCGCGTGGTCGCGCGAGCGCGTGGCGCGCGCCATCGACCACGCGCTGGAGTGCTTCGGGCCTTCCCGCTTGATGCTCGGCAGCGACTGGCCGGTGTGCCTGCTCGCCGCCACGGCCGACGACGTGATCCAGCACACCCGCTCGCGGCTCTTCGAACTCTCCGCCGACGAGCGGTCGTCGATCGAATCGGGCGTCGCGCGCCGCGTCTATCGGCTCTCGGCCTGCTGATGGACGAGCGACGCCGCGCGGCGGTAGCCTCATCGCCGTGAGACGCCACCTCCTGCCGCTCGTCGCCGCTTCCGCCGCCTCCCTCGCAGCCTCGTTCGAGGCGGTCGCGCAGACGCGGCTCGATCCCGTCTGGCAGGCGGGCATGGTGGTGCAACGCGACACCGTCGTCGCCGTGGGCGGCAGCGCCGAGCCCGGGGCGCTCCTGACCATCACGGGCGAGTGGGGCGGCAAGGGAGAGGCGCGCGCCGGCGCCGATGGGCGCTTCGTGGTCGAGCTGCCCACCGGCCCGGCCGGCGGGCCCCACCAGGTGCGCATCTCGGCCGACGCGGGCGACGCCCCGCGTTCCATCCAACTCGAGGATGTCTGGTTGGGTGACGTGTGGATCGCCTCGGGCCAATCGAACATGGAGATGCCCATGGGGCATCTGCATGCCGGCTACCCCGGCGTCGTCGATTGGGAGTCGGAGGTCGCTTCCGCCTCGAACGCGGAGGTGCGCTTGTGCACGGTCGAGAACCGCGTCGCCGCGACGCCCGCGCGCGCGATGGCGGGAACCTGGCAGGTCGCCACGCCCGAGAGCGTGCGCGACTTCAGCGCCGTCGGCTGGTACTTCGCGCGGCGCGTGCAAGCCGAGGCGCATGTGCCCATCGGCATCGTCGCCGCCGACTGGGGCGGCACGCCCATCGAGGCTTGGATGCCGCTCGAGGCGCTGCGCGAGGTGGGCGGATTCGTGGCGCAGCTCGACGAGCTCGAGTCCCTGCAACGGGATCCCGCGGCGCGGGCAGTGCTCGAAGCACGGCAGCTCGAGGAGTGGCGCCTCGCGTTCGAGGCGCGCGAGGCGGGCGCGCAAGCCGGATGGCAAGCGCCGCTCTTCGACGACGGTGCTTGGCGCGAAGTGCAGGTGCCGGCGCCACTGCCGCTGTCCTTCGGCGAGCACGACGGCACCGTGTGGCTGCGTCGCGCGGTCGAGATCCCGGAGCATTGGGCCGGGTCCGCGGTCAGGCTCGAGTTCGGGGCGATCGACGACTGCGACACCACCTGGTGGAACGGCGAGCAGGTGGGCGAGACGATGGAACCCGGGCGCTGGAACGCGCCGCGCCGCTACGCCGTTCCGCCGGCCCTGGTCAAGGCCGGTCGCGCGGTGGTCGCCGTGCGCGTGCTGGACACCGCCGGCGCCGGCGGGATCACCGGCCATTGGAGCTCGTGCAAGCTCGTCAAGGAGGACAGCGGCGAAGAACGTCGGCTGCACGGATTCTGGAAGGTCGCCATCGGATCCGCGCTCACCGATCTGCCGGCCCGTCCGACCAAGGTGGAGGTCGGGCCATGGACGCCCTCCGCCCTGTACAACGCGATGATCGCGCCGCTCGCGGGGCTGCGCCCTCGCGGGGCCATCTGGTACCAAGGCGAGTCGAACAGGGGCCGGGCCGACCAGTACAGGCGGCTCTTCCCCGCCATGGTGCGCGCTTGGCGCGAGGCCTTCGGGACCGAGCTGGCCTTCTACGCGGTGCAGATCGCGCCCTTCGCCTACGGCGGCGACGCAGGCGAGACAGGCGAGCTGCGCGACGCGCAACGCTCGATCCTCGCCTTGCCGCGCACCGGCCTGGCTTCGACCCTGGACGTGGGCGATCCGGCCGACATCCACCCCAAGCGCAAGCTCGAGGTCGGCGAGCGGCTGGCGCGCATGGCGCTCGTCGATCTGCACGGCGTGAAGGGTTGGTCGCGTGGCGGGCCGATGCCGGTGGAATGCAGGCGCAAGCTCGACGAGATCGCGGTGCGCTTCGCGCAGGCGGAGGGCGGCTTGAAGGCCAAGTCCGCCATGGTCGCGGGCTTCGAGGGGCTGTGCGACGACGGCAAGTGGCGCGCCTTGGAGGGCGAGATCGCGGGCGACGAGATCCTGCTGCATGGCGCGAGCCTGCCGAGCGGCGTGGTCTCCGTGCGGTACGGCTTCGCAGCCACGGCGGTGGCGACCTTCACGAACCAGGAGGGTTGGCCCTCGATCGCCTTCCGCATGGCGGTGCAGCCATGAGGCGCGCCATCGATCATGGCGGCCGCGCGCGCGGCGCTGCGGTACTCGCTGCCTTGCTGGCCGCTTGCTCGTCGACACCGACCGCTCCGCAACCCCCCGCCGCGCCGGCTCCCGCGGCTCCGGCCGACCTGGCCGCGTTGGTGGCCGCCACGGATGCCGCCACGCGGCCCATCGAGGCGCACAGGAAGCTCGCCGCATTGGCGGGCGAATGGACCTTGGTGTCGGTGGCCTTGGACGAGCAGGGTCGCACCACCGGCGCTCCGCACGAGGGCCGCGCGGAGTTGAGCATGATCCTCGGTGGTCGCTATCTGCAATGGAGCGAGGTGCAGGAACTGCCGGGCGGACCGCGCCAGTCGCTGGGCTTCCTCGCCTACGACAAGGTGGCCCGCGAATGGCAATGGTCGATGGCGACCGACTTGTCGACGGGCGTGGGCCTGGCGCGCGGCGAAGGGGCGCTCGAAAGCGGCGTGCGTTTCGTGCTCGAGGTCGTCGACGGGCAGGACGGCACCGTGCTGCGTTCGCGCAGCCGATTGCGCGCCATCCAGCCGGGTGAACTGTTGCTCGAGCGCTTCGGCGTCGCCAAGGACGGTAGCGAAGTCGTCGTGCGCCGCGTGCTGTACCGGCGGATGTCCGGATCGAACGGCTGACGGGGCCGCGACGCGCGCCTCGCTAGGCGGGGAGCTCGAACTGGCGGCGCGCGAGGCGCCACGCGCCGGCGAGGCAGGCCACGAGGGCGACCATCGCGAGCACGACCGCCGAATCCGACAGCGGGTTCCACTCCATCGCGCCGAAGCCGTCGATGCGCTGCCACGCGTCGTCGCCCGTGCCGGCGACGAGGCTGCGCAGGTGGTGCTGGATGGTCAACAACTGGTTGCGGCCAGGCAGGTTCGACAGGAACCCCTCGATCGCGAAGGAGTACGCCAGTCCGACGATCATGGCGTGCTTGACCCATACGCCCAGGGCCGCGTGCAAGGCGGTGTAGGCCGCGACTCCCGCGCAAGCGGCGAGCAGCAAGGGCAAGCGTACCCCGTCGGACACGCCGGCGTCGGACCCGCGCGCGGTGGAGGCCGCCGCGACGAGCAATGCGGTGCCCACGGCGCTGAAGGCCCACAACCACGCCACGGCCGGCAGGAGCCTGCCGAAGAGCAAGGCCGCGCGCGGGATGGGCCGGAGCAACAGGTAGGTGATCGTCCTGTCCTCGACCTCCTCGGCGATCACCGCCACCCCGAGCAAGAGCGAGGCCAGAGGGACCGACACGCCCAGCAGCGCGTACCAGCCGAGCATGGTCGAGAGTCCCGACGGCGTCACCTTGGCGTTGGCCGCCGCCACCAGCCATGCGATCAGGGCGGGCAGGAGCAGCAGTCCCGCGGCGGCCCACGCGCGACGCGAGCGGGACAGCAAGGACAGCTGGGTCGTCGCGATCAGGACGCTCGCGCTCCACAGGTTCGTCGTCACGCCGCGCCTCCCATGAGGTAGTCGAACACCGCCTCCAAGCCCTCGTCGCGCGATTCGAACGAGGTGATGCCTGCTCGCGCGGCGCCGGCGATGGCGGGCAGGCTTGCGAGCAGCTCTTCCGGCTCGCGCGTCGCGACCACCAGCGCTCCATCGGGTCCGAGGCGCACGGATTCCACGCCAGCCAACCCGACTAGTTCGCGCGCCAGTCGCCGCGGCTCGCGCGCCCTGATCGAGTAGCGGCGCGGATGCCGGTCGAGCAGGGCGCGGATCGCGGAGATCTCGCCCCGCGCGAGCAGTCGGCCCTTGTGCAGCAGCACGACGTCCTGCGTCAGCGCCTCGACTTCGTGCAGCACGTGCGTCGAGAAGAGCACGCTCGTGCCGGCGGAGCGCAGTTCGCGGAACAGCGCGAGCGTGGCGTGGCGGGCGAGGGGATCGAGGCCGGTCAGAGGTTCGTCCAGCACGACCAGCTCCGGCTCGTGCGCGATGGCTTGGGCGATGCGCACGCGTTGGCGCATGCCCTTGCTGAAGCCGCCCAGCCGCCGGTCGCGGGCGTCGGCGAGTTGCACGCGATCGAGGGCTTGCAGCGCCGCCGCCCGAGCGCCGTGCGAGTCGCGCCCGGAGAGTCGCAACAGGAATTCGACGAACTCGACCGCGGTCATGTCGTCCCACAGGGCGTCCTGTTGCGGACAGAAGCCCAATCGAGCATGCACGGCGGGATTGGCGAAGGGCGGCGCGCCCAGCACTTCGATCGATCCGCGCGAGGGCTGCAACTCGCCGACGAGCAGCTTGAGGAAGGTCGACTTGCCGGCGCCGTTGGGGCCGAGCAGCCCGACCGTGCCGCGCGGGATCTCGACCGAGAGATCGCACACGCCGACGACGTCGCCGTAGAAGCGCGCCAGGTCCTTGGTGCGGACGACGGGACCCTCCGTGGCCTGCCTCACACGACCTCCAGCCGGCGCGTGCGCCACCAGATGATGGTCCACGAAAGGACGACGAGCAGTCCCCACGCCGTCCACGCGAGGGGCGTGTTCCAGTCGCGCACGCCCAAGCGCATGTCGAAAAGGTCCGTGGCGATGCGCACGCCGCATTGGACCGGGGACAAGGCCAACCAGTCGCGATCCTTCAGCAGCCGCGACAGGAGCAGGGCGATGGCTCCGCTGAACATGAACCACGCGAAGACCCCGGCGAGGGCGTAGCTCTTGCGCGTCGCGAGCGAGGAGACCGCGAGGACCAGGGACGAGACCACGATCGTCCACGCGCCGCCGAACAGGAAGGTCTTCCACACCACGGAACCCTCCTGCTGGAGGAAGCTCCAATCGGGGCTCGCGGCCACCGCCACGGCGATGATGACCAGCCCCGGCAGGATCGACCCGAGCACGCCGAACAAGGCCACGATGCAGAACTTGCCGAGGAGGTAGTCGCCGCGCGTCAAGGGGCGCGCGAAGTAGAGCAGGTGCGCGCCGCTCTTCTTGTCCTCGGCGAGCAGCCCCGCGCCGAACCACGCCATCAACAGCACCGAGAAGAAGTCGGTCGAGAGGTGGAAGCCGACGATCATCTCGCGCACGCGCACGAGTTGCTTGACGAAGTCGCCCGCCCCGCCCGGGCCGCCGAGCGCCTGGCCCATGGCGCCGCCCGCCGGGCCCAGTCCCGCCGGCGCCATGCCCTGCGCCAGCGCGGCCACCGTGTAGACCACGAAGCTGAAGATGATGGTCGCCACGACGGGCGGCAGGAAGAGCAGCACGAGCGGCAGTTTCTTCCTCAGCGCGATGCGCAACCCGGCGCGGACGATGGGCGCGGCCCTGAATCGCGCGGGCCGGCGTTCGCCGCTCCACGGCCGCCAAGCTCCGCCGTGCATCTCGGCGCGAGCCCGCCCGCCGCTCGCGTCCGATGCCGGATCCAAGCGCATGTCGGCGTTCATGTCCGCGCCTCCTGCGTCGCCAAGGCCTCGAGGAAGGTGCGTTCGAGGCTGCCGCGCATGGGCTCGACGCCCAGCAGGATCGCGCCGGATTCGCGCGCGGCCTCGAACACGAGGTCCGCGTCGTCGACCGGCAAGCGCACATCGAGCCGGCCATCCTCCAGCAACCGGCATTCGTGGCCGCGCCGTTCGAGCAGGCGCGCGAACGCCTGCGCATCCCCGCGCACCGAGACGCGCACGCGGCGCCTGTCTTCGCCGACCATCGAAGCCGTGGGCGCGGAACTGAGCACGCGGCCCTTCGACAGCACGATCACGTGGTCGCAGGTGCGTTCGATGTCGGCGAGCAGGTGGGTGCACACGAGCAGGCTCTTCTTGCGCACGCGGCCGAGGTCGGCGACGAGTTCGAGCATGTGCCTGCGGCCCGCGGGATCGAGTCCGTTCGTCGGTTCGTCGAGGAGCACCAGCTCCGGGTCGTGCACGAGCGCTTGCGCCAGCTTCAGGCGTTGCTTCATGCCGGTGGACCAACCCTCGACCGGGCGGTAGCGGGCTTCCTCGAGGCCGACGTAGTCGAGCACCTCGTGCGTGCGCGAAAGCGCGTCCTTCTCCGACAAGCCCGACAAGCGCGCCAGCAGCACCATCGTCTCGACGCCGGTCTGCCCGGGGATCAGGCAATCGCTCTCCGGCATGTAGCCGACCAGTTGCCTGAGGCGCAGTTGGCCCTCGCGCGTCGAGGGACTGTGGCCGGCGACCTCGACCTGTCCGGAGTCCGGGGCCAGCAAGCCGAGCAGGATCTTCAGCAGGGTGGTCTTGCCCGCGCCGTTGGGCCCCAGCAACCCGACCGGTCCGAGCGGCAGCTCGACCGACAGCCCATCCAACGCGCGCACCTTGCCGCGCGGGTAGGTCTTCTGGACGGCTTCGAGGCGGACGAGGCCCATGGGAGGGAGGATACGCGCTCGGACGCCGTGGATCTCGTCGCGCGCCGGATTCCGCGCGGCATGGAGGAGACCTCAGCCTTGCCGCCGCACGATCCTGCGCGCCAACGCCGAGAGCAGGTCGACGACGAGCACCAGCGCACATCCGAAGAGCAAGTAGAACGCCATCTCGTCGTAGTACTGCTTCGTGCGCGCGTCCTCGATCCAATAGCCGAGCGAGACCACGCCCAGCATCCCAAGCACGGTCGCTTCGCGCACGCAGGTCTCGAAGCGGTAGAACACGTACAGCAAGAAGCGCGAGAACGAGGCCGGCGTGGCGACCAGCAACGCAAGTTGGATGCGCGACGCGCCCAGGCCACGCGCGGCCTGCAGCGGTCGCGGCGGCAGGTTCTCCAGCGTCTCCGCGGTCAACCGCCCCAGGATGCCGGCGTTGTGGATGGCGAGCGCCAGCACGACGGGCCAGGCACCCGGCCCGAGGGTGGCGAGCAGGAGGAAGGCCCACACGTACTCGGGGATGGCGCGCAGGAAGACGAAGCCGAAGCGCGCCGGCGCGCGCAGCAGCCACCAAAGGCGCTCGCCGCGGCCGAAGGCGTCCTGGAAGGGACGAGCGGCGGCCATGGTGGACGCCGCGAACCACGAGAGGACCCAGGCGAGGACCGCGGCGAGCACGATGGCCGCGGTGGCGAGGCACAGCGTGCGCCAGGCGCCCTCCAGCCCGTGGCGCAGGGCGAGGTCCCGCGCCCACGCGAGGTGCGCCCCGAGCCCGTGGTCGCCCTCGCGCAAGGGGAAGGGAGCGAGCTCGACGTGCAGGAAGCGCTCGAGGTTCGCCAGCCGCCGCTCGAGGTCGAAGTCGGAGAACGCGAGGTCGCCGCAGGTCCAGGCGTAGACGACGAGCGCGACGAGGATCGCGATCGTCGCGCGCACGCCCATGTCGCGGGGCTTGTCGCGCCGCAGGTCGTCCAGCGTCCTCACGCGACGAACCTCCGGCGGACCTTCGCGCTCCACAGCTCGACCGCCGCGACCAGGGCGAACAAGGTCCACAAGTACAGCCACACCTCGCCGTAGTGCAGGTTCTCGAAGCTCTGCTTGATGGAGTAGCCCAGCGTCTCGAAGCCGAAGAAGCCGAGCACGGCCGAGCTGCGGATGGCGCATTCGAAGCGATAGAACGCGTAGGCGCACATGTCCGGCAACGCGCGCGGCACGAGGCCCAGCAGGAAGGTCTGCGCGCCGCGCGCTCCCAGTTGGCGCAACGCATGCGAGGCGTCGCGCGGCGCCTCGTCCACCAGCTCGCCGAAGACCTTGGCCAGCGTTCCGCCGTACGGCAACGCGATGGCGAGCACCGCCGTGGCGCTGTCCAGGCCCAGGGCGGCGAGGAACAACACGGCCCACAGGAGTTCATGCACGCTGCGCAGGGCGACGACGAGGGCGCGCGCCGTGGTCCACAGCGCCGGGCCGACGAGGCGCCGCAGGCCGCGGGTCGCGCCGGTCCGGCCTCCGACGAGGTCCTCGGACCACCAGGCGGAGGAGGCGAAGTACCCGAGCACGAGGCCCACGACCAAGGCGAGGCTCATGCCCGCGGCGGCGAACACGACCGTCCTGCGCGCGGCCTCCAAGGCCTTCGCGATGATCGGCGGAGCGCCGTCGGGGGGCGTGGATTCGTAGTCGAGCGCGGGCGAGAGCGCGTGCGACATGAACTCGCCCAGCAACCGCAGCCCGCCCTCCTTGGGGGCAAGGCCGGCGGGCGACAGATCGAGCGCCACCGCCGCGGCGAGGCCCAGCAGGACGAGCAGCACCGCCATGGCGGCCCGCGCGCCCGGTCGGCCTCGGCGTCCGTCAAGCGCCGACGGAGGCAAGGTCGGACCTTTCGTCGAAGTCCAAGTCGTAGAGGGCGGCCAAGTCGGCCTCCCGCACCGCGCCGACCGCGACGTCGAAGACGATGCGGCCGCGCCGCAGGCCCACGAGGCGGTCGAAGTGCTCCTTGGCCAACGCGAGGTCGTGCAGCGACGCGACGAGAGTCAGGCCGCGCTCCTGCGACAGGGAGCGAAGCAAGGACAAGGTGTCCCGCGCCCGCGCCGGATCGACGGAGGCCACGGGTTCGTCGCACAAGAGCGCGCCGGGGGACTGGTGCAAGGCCCGCGCGATGGCCACGCGTTGGCGCTCGCCGCCCGACAGCGAGTCCACCCGTTGGTACAGCCTGTCGCCGATGCCAACCCGCACGAAGAGCGCGTGCACGGCTTCTTCCTCGGCGCGCGAGGGCCACCAGACGCTCTTGAGCGAGGCGAAGAGGCCTTGGGAGCCCACGCGCCCCAGCAACGCGTTGGAGATGGCGCGCAGGTTCGGCACCAGCGCGTGGTCCTGGTGCACGAATCCCAGGCGCGCGCGCACGCCGCGCAACTCCGCGGGATCGAGGCTGGCGAGGTCGCGGCCGTCGACCAGCACGGAGCCGCTGGTGGCGCGCGCCGCCGCGCCCAGCAGGCGCAGCAAGCTGGTCTTGCCGGCGCCGGATGGTCCGACGAGCGCGACGCGCTCGCCGGCGCCGATGCGGAGCCTGGCGCCCGCGAGCGCGACCGTCCCGGGATGGGACAGGGTCGCGTCGCGCAACTCGAAGGTGCAACCGGACAAGGTGGCGCCGGGCTCAGCGCAGGAGCCCGATCTCCTTGGCGGTCTTCTTCAAGTCCTCGAACAACTTGTCGTCGCAGGCGATCAGCCCGTCCTTGCGGTCGAGGGGCGCCAGCAGCTTCTCGTCCGAGATCGCGACCAGCGCCTTCTGCAGCTTGTCGGTGAAGCCCCGGCCGTGCCGTTCGTCGAGCAACGGGTGCGCGGTGAAGTTGTAGTCGGCGTACGGCGGCGTCTCCCACACGACGACGACCTGGGCGGGATCGATCTTCTTCTCGGCCACGCGCTTCTCGTAGACGGTGTAGTCCACCACGCCGAACTCGAAGGCCTTGGCCGCGACCAGCTCGATCGTCTTGTCGTGGGAGCCGGAGTAGTTGGGTTCCGCGCCGAAGAACTCCTTGGGGGAGAGCTTCGCGTGCTTCTTGATGTGGTACTCGGGCATCAGCCGTCCCGAGGTGGACTGCGCCGAGCCGAAGGTGAAGGTGCGACCCTTCATCGCCATGGGGAACTCCGTGGACTTGGAGAGCCCGGCGTCCTTGTGCGCGATGAAGTAGCTCTTGAAGGCCGTGTCGCGCTTGCCGCAGGCGATCGCCTTGGCGCCCTTGACGGCTTCGCGCGCCTGGACGCCTGTGTAGCCGCCGAACCAGCACAGCTGCACGTCGCCGTTCTTGAAGGCGTCGACCGAGGCGTTGTAGTCGACCGAAGGCACGTACTCGACCTTGACGCCGAGCTCCTTCGACAAGTGCTCGGCCAAGGGCTTGTACTTCTCGTTCAGCTCGGTCGTGTTCTGGTTCGGGATGCCGCTGAAGCGCAGGGGCGGCTTCTCGTCCACGGAACGGAAGGCGACGAGGAGGAAGGCGGCGGCGACGAGGCCGACACCCGCGAGGGACCACGGGAGGAAGGGGCGATGCGACACGGCATCCGGTGCGCGTCCGGTCGCGCGGGCGGGACAGTCGCCTCGACGAGGAACGCGGCTTGGCAGTAGTTGGGCGGGCTGGGCCGCTCACGAGAGCGTCCCGTCGTGAGAGGTCTAACGCATGGACGGGGGGCGTGTCGAACCCGCCCTGGACCCATCGTCGGGGGAACGAGGCAGGCTCGGGCAGTGCTGGGGGCGGGGCAGACGCCGTATCGCGGTCGGCCTGACCGACCAGTTCGAAGCCCCCTTTCGGTGCTTGCCTGGGCGCCAGACCCCTTCTCCGCCGCGGGGGGGGCTGCGTAGGATCCTCTGGCGCCCTCGCAGGCGCGGTCCAGCAGCTCCCCCCTCCAGGAATCCCCACCGCATGAGCGGCCATGACGCGCGTCCCGAACGGGACGCAACCGACAGCGCATCCACGGAACCGGGCCAAGGCGCGCGCTTCGCGCCCACGCGCCGCGACTTGATGCGCACGTCCGCCGGCGCGGCGGCGGCCGGGCTGGTCGCCCCCGTCGTGCTCGGAGCACGGCAATCGGACGGCGGAGCGTCGGCGGCCGCGCCCGTTGTCGAGACGCTCGCGGGAGAAGTCGAGATCGAGCTCTCGATCAACGGCGTGCGGCGCAAGCTCAAGGTCGAGCCGCGCACCACGTTGCTCGACGCCTTGCGCAACCGGATCGATCCGCCGCTGACCGGCGCCAAGCTCGTCTGCGATCGCGGCAACTGCGGCGCGTGCAGCATGATCGTCGGCGGCCAGCTCGTGTACGGCTGCCTGCAACTGGCCGTCGACGCGCGCGGCAAGGAGGTGCGCACCGTCGAAGGTCTGCAGAAGGGCGACGAGTTGTCGGCCGTGCAACGGGCCTTCTGCGAGAAGGACGCTTCGATGTGCGGCTTCTGCACGCCCGGTTTCGTCATGGCGATCACGCATTGCCTCGAGAACCACCCGCAGGCGGATCTCGAGCGCATCAAGGCCGCTTGCGCCGGCAACTTGTGCCGCTGCGGCACGCAACCTCACGTCTTCGAAGCCGCGTTGTCCGTCGCCCAAGGAGGCTCGAAGTGAGCGCCCTTCCGCCCTTCCCCGGCTCCGGCTACCCGGACGCCTCGCTGCTGGCTCCCGCGCAGGACGAGGCCGCCAAGCCGAAGCGCACGAAGAAGATCAAGACCACCAAGGTCGTCGACGGCATCGAGCAGGAGGTCGAGATCGAGGTGGAGGACGCCGGCGGGCCCGAATGGGGCCCGCGCGAAACACTCAAGGTGCTCGACAAGGAGCTCCAGCGCGTCGACGGACCTGTCAAGGTTTCTGGACGGGCCGTGTACACGCACGACGTGCGCGTGCCCGGCATGGCGTGGGCGAGGCTCCTGCTCGCGCCCGTCGCGGCGCTGAAGATCGCGCGCCTCGACTTCGCCGCCTGCAAGGGCGTCAAGGGCTACCTCGCCCACGAGGTGCTCGAGGCGGAGGAGACGCGCTGGCTGGGCCAACCCATCGCCGCGGTGGCGGCGGAGACCAGCGAAGCCGCCGAGGATTGCCTGCGCGCCATCGTGTTCGAATGGGAGGCGCGCCCGGCGGTGCTCGACCGCGAGTCCGCGCTGAAGCCTGATGCTCCGCAGGTCGGCCGACGCGGCAACCAGGGCAAGCCCGCCGTGCGTGGCGACGAGGCCAAGGCGCGCGCGGCCATCGACGCCGCGCCCTTCAAGGTCGCGGCGACCTACACGGTGCCGGTCGTGCACCACGCCTGCCTCGAGACGCACGGCGCCGTGGTCGATTGGCGCGGCGGCGAGGAGGCCACCGTGTACTGCAGCACGCAGGTCACCTTCGGCTTCGCGGGCGACGCGGCCAAGGTGCTGGGCCTGAAGCAGGCCAACGTGGTCGGCGTCGTCGAGCACATGGGCGGCGGCTTCGGCAGCAAGTTCGGCTTCGGCATCGAGGGCGAGGCGGCCGCGCGCCTCTCGAAGGCGCTGAAGCGCCCTGTGCACCTGATGCTGACGCGCAAGGACGAGTTCCGCATGGCGGGCAACCGCTCGGGCTCGCACATCGAGGCCTCCGGCGGCATGGACTCGGCGGGCAGGCTCGTGGGCTTCGCGGCGCGCGCGCACAAGCACGGCGGGTTGGGCGACGGTTCGCTTTCCGGCCTGCCCTACATCTACAAGTGCGCCGAGTCGTGGAGCGAGATCTCCGGCGTGCGCACGAACCTCGACGCGTCGCGGGCCATGCGCGCTCCCGGGCATCCGCAGGCGAGCTTCGCCACCGAGTCGCTGATCGACGAGCTCGCCTACGCCGCGGGACTCGACCTCGTCGAGGTGCGCAAGGCGAATCTCGACGACAAGGTCTGGCACCGCCAGCTCGAACGCGTGGCGCGCGAGATCGGCTGGTTCGAGCATCCCCATCGCACGCGTCCCGGCTCGGCCAAGGACGAACTGTGCGTGGGCATCGGTTTCGCCATCTCGCGCTGGGGCGGCGGCGGCGGGCCGGCCTGCGAGGTGGAGATCGCCATCGAACGCGATGGATCGGTGGTGTCCGCCGTCGGCAGCCAGGACCTCGGCACCGGCGTGCGCACTTACGTCGCGGCCATCCCCGCCGAGGAACTCGGCCTGCCCCTGTCGGCGGTGGTGGCGAAGATCGGCTCGACGCGCCTCGGCAACGCCAACGGCTCCGGCGGCAGCGTCACGACCGCCAGTCTCGCCCCTGCCGTCAAGCACGCCGCCTACAACGCGCGACAGGCCTTCGCCGAGGTGTTGGCTCCGCTGCTCGCGTGCCAGCCGGGCGAGGTCGTCTTCGCCGACGGGCACGTGCAACCGGCCGCGGGCGGCCGCAAGTTGTCGTGGAAGCAAGCCTGCGCCGCGTTGCCGGAGGCGGGCTTGCGCGCCAAGGGCGTCTGGCAGGCGCACCTGCAGGCGAACGGCGTGCACGGAGCGCAAGCGGCCAAGGTCGAGGTCGACACCCTGACCGGGCGCGTGCGCGTGCTGCACATGGCGTGCATGCAGGACGTGGGCCTGTGCCTCAATCGCGCCGCCACGCGCAGCCAGATCAACGGCGGCATGGTGCAGGCCCTAGGCTACGCGCTCCTCGAGGAGCGCGTCGTCGATCCCGCTCTGGGCATCCAGCTCAATCCGTGCTTCGAGGACTACAAGCTGCCGCACAGCCTGGAGATCCCGAAGATGACCGTCGTGCTCGACGACGAGGATCGACGCGCGCCCATCGGCATGTCGGAGGCGCCCATCGTCCCCGGCGGCGCGGCCATCGCCAACGCCATCCACAACGCCTGCGGAGCGCGCATCCGCAGCCTGCCGTGCACGCCGGACAAGGTGCTCGTCGCGCTGGGCAAGGTCTCCTGAGGCGCCCCCGCGCCCCATCCCCGAGCAAGGTGGTTTCGCAATGAAGTCCTTCACGCTGGTCAACCCCGCGACGCTCGACGGCGCCCTCGAGGCCTTGGCCGCGGCCATGGACCGCCGCGGCCGCAGCAAGGCGGCCCTCCTGGCGGGTGGTCAAGATCTCTTGACAGAGCTCAAGGAGCACCTCGCCGAGCCCGAGGTCGTCGTCAACCTCAAGGGCGTGCCGGGCCTCGACGCCATCATGGTCGAGGGCGACACCCTGAGGATGGGGACGCTGGCGACGCTGGCGGCCATCGAGTCGCACCCCGCCATCGTCGAGCGCGCCCCCGGACTGGCGCAGGCCGCCGCCAGCGTGGCTTCGCCGCAGATCCGCTCCGTCGGCACCCTGGGAGGCAACCTCTGCCAGCGTCCGCGCTGCGCGTACTACCGCCTCGAGGAGGCCAAGTGCATCAAGAAGGGCGGAGCGGAGTGCTTCAGCTACTCCGGCCGCAACAAGTACAACGCCATCTTCGGCGGGGGACCGAGCTACATCGTCCACCCGAGCGACCTCGCCACCGCCTTGGCGGCGCTGGACGCGTCGGTCGTCGTGCTGACGAAGAAGGGCTTGCAAACGACGCCCATCGAGCGCTTCTACACGCTGCCGTCGGAGGGCTCCGTGCTGAAGGAGACCATCCTCAAGCCCGACGAGATCGTCGTCGAGGTGCAGGTGCCGCTCGACGCCTCGGCGCGCGCCAGCGCGTGGAGCAAGTTCAAGGAGCGCGCCTCCTACGACTGGGCCCTGGCCTCGGTCTGCGTGGCGCTCGAGAAGGACGCCGGGAAGGTGGCGCGCGCGCGCATCGCCTTGGGCGGCGTGGCCCCGATCCCCTGGCGCGTGCCCGCCGCCGAGGCCTTGCTGGTGGGCAAGGCGCTGGACGAGGCCGTGATCGCCGCCGCGTGCGAGGAAGCCTTGCGCGGCGCCGAGCCACTGTCGGAGAACGGCTACAAGGTCCCGCTCGCCAAAGGCCTGCTGACGCGCGTCCTGCGCGGGCTGGCCTGAGATGGGGGACGACCCTTCCCGCGACGCCGGCGCGGCGCAGGAGCTGGACGCGAAGGCCGCGGCGGCCGGCGCGCTGACGCCCTACTGCCTGCACCTCGCCAGCAAGAAGTATCTCCTGCGCGCGCGGTTGGCCATGCACGACGAGGACTACCTCGACGCCAGTTGCCACACCTGGTGCACGAAGACCCGCTCCGCCATGGGTCCGGACCGCGACCTCGTCGGTCCGGTCGAATGCCGTTCCGACCGGACTTGCTGGGAACCCATCCGCTGACGGGCGCCTGCGCTAGACTCCCAGTGCTCCGCCGCTCCGCCTCCCGCGACCCCTCCAACTTGCGCCGCACCACGATCCGATGAGCACGCTCCTCTGCCTCCTGCCCGCCCTGCTCCATGCCGAGCCCGCCGCGACGCCGCATGGCCTGCATCTGGAGGCGCGCACGGCGAGCGTCTACGCCGGCGCGTGCCACTACGGCGGCGAGTCGGTGACGGCGGGACGCGAGGCGCTCGTCGCGCTGCGCTTCGACGGAGGCACGATCGCCGGACAGGACCTCGCGGGCGGATCCATCGCCCTGGTGCTGGCGGCGGACGCGAACCTCGAGGACGAAGCGCTCATGGTGCGCGCCCGCGTCCACGTGCACGCTCCGCGGGGAGAGTCGCAGGCGGCCGCCTTGCAGCTGGCCGCGCGCCGGCACCTTGGCGCGCGCACCTTGGAAGTGGATGGCGTCGCGGCGAGCACGCTGGCCTTCGCCGAGTCCGGCGACGAGTACTCCGTCACCGTGCCGGGCGTGGCGCGCCTCGAGGCCATGGCCATGCCGGATCGCGCCTGCTGCAAGATGCCGCAGCAGGTCTGGTACCGACCGCTGGGCGCGGTGGAAGGCGCGCTGGTGCTCTTGTGCACGGAGTTCCGCGTCGCGGATGGCGCGGTGCGCTTCGCCCGGCACGACGAGAACAACGGCTTCGTGGCGCGCTTCGGCGCCGCGGCGGAGGTCGACTGACCATCGGCACAAGACGCACATCGCGCGCCGCTTCCTTGCGTTGGCTGATCGCGCTCCTCGCCGTGGCGGGGGGCTACGCGGCCTGGATGCGCGCGCCATCGTCCCCGGCGGAACCCGTATCCAGCGCCGCGGTGCAGGACGAGCGCGTCGAGCGGCGCGCCTCCTCCTCGGTGGATGAGCCCTCGTCGTCGGGCGCCGCCTCCGTCGTGCTCGGCGTTCCCGGACCGGAGCCGGGCGCCGAGCGTGTGGCCGGCGTGGCGCCGCCACCGCCCGAGACCACGGTGGCGATCTGCGGCGTCGTGCGCGACCAGCGCACCCTCGCCCCCGTCGCCGGCCTCAAGCTCGCCTTCCTCTCCACCCGCCCGGTGGTCGTGCACGCCACGACCGATGACGAGGGACGTTTCCAGACCGCGGCCGAACTCGCGCCCGGGATCGTCTCCGTGATGCACGAGGCCAACCCCGACGTGCTGAGGCTGCGCGCGCGATGGGAGCTGGAACCGCCGCAGTTCCTGCTCCGGCGGCCCGAGACGGGCGCGCCTTCGCAGTCGCTCGACCTGCTGGCGCGCGCTCCCGACGAGGTGCTCGAAGTCGACGTGGTCCTGCCCGAGGGCGGACCCGCCGCGGGAGCGGCGGTGACACTGACGCGCGGCTCGCGCGATCGCGATGGAGAGCTGCGCGTCGAAGTCCGCGACCTCGAGACCACGGATCCCGCCGGGCGCGCGCGCTTCGCGCATTTCGGTGGCGATCCACTCGATCGCGTCTGGCTGGTCGAGGCGGAACACGAGGGCGCGTGGGTCAGCGACCTGCTCGCGATCGAAGGCCCCTTCGGAGCGCGCGCGCGTCGGCTCGACCTGTTCCCCGCGGGCATGATCACCATCCGCGCGCGCAACGAGGAAGGCCGTCCCGTCGCCAACGTTTCGCTCTCGGTCGCCTGCGAGGAAGGCGGAGTCACGCTGCGCGGACGCCAAGTGGCCACCGACGGCGCCGGCGAGGCCTTGGTGGCCCCGTTGCGCGCGGCCTGCTGGACGGTGACGGCGACCCACCCGCTCACGGGCAGGAGCCTGTCGCGCACGCTCGACTTGCCGCGCGGAGCCAGCAAGGAAGTCGAGTTCGTGCTGGGCGTGGGTGGCCTGCGCCTCGCCGCGTCGGGCGCCGTGGTCGACGAGCTCGGCTACCCGCTGCCCGGGGTCACGGTGCGCGCGCAGAGCGGCGACGAGGAGCCGGTGGAACTCGTCACCGGCGAGAACGGCGCCTTCGCCTTCTGGGCCCAGCCGGCCCGCGACGTGCACCTCGCGGTGGGCGGAGGCTACGGCGACGACATCTACGATCCCGCCTCGACCACTCTGCCGTTCGGGGCCGCGGGCCTCTCCGTCGTGCGCCGCGCGCGCCTCGCCGCGCGCAGCATGGCGTGCGTCGTGCTCGACGCGCGCAGCGGCAAGGAAGTGCGCCGCGCCAGCATCGTGCTGCACCATCCGGGCGACCACTTGGCGCGCGGAGGCTTCGCCATGCAGCGTCACGGCGCGCCCAGCGGCGTGGCGACGCTCTACTGGAAGGAGCGCGACGACCTGC
This sequence comes from Planctomycetia bacterium, assembly GCA_046341775.1. GTDB lineage: Bacteria > Planctomycetota > UBA1135 > UBA1135 > SXXH01. Next base: position 56,157 of record JBKDQQ010000080.1, on the reverse strand, counting down.
GCTACGCGGTGGAGGCGCCCGGCTACATCGCGCTCGAAGGGCGGCTTGTTGACGCCCTCGAGGAGTCCGGGCCTTGGGGCCCCTTGCGCTTCGATCTCGCGCGGGGCTTCCAGCGCGAACTCGTCTGCATCGATCGCGCCACCGGCCGGGCCGTCGCCGGCGTCGAGGTGCGCGATGGCGCGCGGCTCTTGGCGAGGAGCGACGCGGCCGGCAAGCTCGCGCTGCGCGCCGACGATTGGCCGGAGGTGCTGCGATTCGACGCCCAAGGCTACGCGCCGCTCCTCTGGGATCCGCGCGAGGCCTCCTTCCCGGGGCGGACGGTGGCCTTGGAGCCGCGGCGCGTCGTCGACGACGGCCGCTGATCCTCGACGGGGCGCCTTCTTGCGCCCGCGGGCGCATGGACGGACGGCCCGTCGCACGGAAGGATGGTGCCGATGGACAAGAAGCCCTCGAAGAAGGCGTCGGCGCGCGACGGTCGCGCCCAAGCCGAACAAGCGCCGCCGCTGTCGCCGCCCGGCGTCGCGCTGCCGCGCGGCGCCGCTCCCTCCCGCGAAGAGACCCTGGCGCTCGTGCCCGTGCGTAACATGGTCCTGTTCCCGGGCGTCGTGCTGCCAGTGGTCGTGTCGCGTCCCAAGTCGATCGAGACCGTGATGGATGCGGTGCGGCGCAAGGAACCGCTGGCGCTCGTGCTGCAGAAGGACGAGAAGGTCGAGGAGCCGCGGCGCGACGACCTGCACGACATCGGCACCGTGGCGGAGATCGTGCGCCACATGCTGGCGCCCGACGGCAAGCTGCACCTGATCTGCCAAGGCGAGCAGCGCTTCGAGCTGCTCGAACTGGTCGACCGCGGCAAGACGCTCGCGGCGCGCATCAAGCGCCTCGACGAGGACTCGAAGGCCCCGCCGGCCGAGAAGGACGAGGCGCGCTTCCTCGCCCTGAAGGAGCAGGCGCGCGAGGTGCTGCAGTTGTCGCCGGGCGCGCCCGAGGATCTCGCCAACGTGCTGATGGGCGTGCCCTCGCCGGCCTTGTTCGCCGACATGGTGACGACCTTCCTGGACGTTCCGCTGCAGGAGAAGCAGGAAATCCTCGCCACGCTCGACGTCGCCAAGCGGCTCGCCAAGGTCTCGGCGCGCCTAGCGCACCTCGTCGAGGTGCTGCGCCTGTCGCAGCAGATCCGCGAGCGCACGAAAGGCACGCTCGACAAGGCGCAGCGCGAGTACTACTTGCGCGAGCAGCTCAAGCAGATCCACAAGGAACTGGGCGTGGGGGAGAACGGCGAGCACGAGGAGCTCGCGCAGAAGCTCGCGGCCTGCGGCATGCCGCCCGAGGTGGAGAAGGAGGCGCGCAAGGAGCTGGCTCGCCTCGCGCGCCTGCCCGAAGGCGCCGCCGAGCAGGGTTCGCTGCGCACCTGGCTCGAGACGATGGTCGAGATGCCGTGGCGGGAAGCGACGACGGACACGATCGACATCGCCGCCGCGCGCGCCATCCTCGACGCCGACCACCACGGCCTCGAGAAGGTCAAGCGCCAGATCCTCGAGTACCTCGCGGTGCGCAAGCTCGCCCCCGAAGGCAAGCGCGCCAACCTATGCCTCGTGGGTCCGCCCGGCGTCGGAAAGACCTCGCTTGGACAGTCGATCGCGCGCGCCATGGGGCGCAAGTTCGTGCGCGTGTCGCTGGGGGGCGTGCACGACGAGGCGGAGATCCGCGGCCATCGCCGCACCTACGTGGGGGCGTTGCCGGGCAAGATCGTGGCCGGCCTGAAGCAGGCGCGGAGCAAGAACCCCGTCTTCATGCTGGACGAGATCGACAAGCTCGGCGTCGGCATGCACGGCGATCCCGCCTCGGCCCTGCTCGAGGTGCTCGATCCCGAGCAGAACCACTCGTTTCGCGACAACTACCTCGGGGTGCCCGTCGACCTGTCCAAGGTGCTGTTCATCGCCACGGCGAACGTGCTCGAGCAGGTGCCGCCGCCCTTGCGTGACCGCTTCGAGGTCGTGCAGCTCGTCGGCTACACGCGCGAGGAGAAGCTCGAGATCGCGAGGCGCTACTTGCTGCCGCGGCAGCTGGCGGACAACGGCCTCGACCAGAGGCGCTGCAAGGTCGGGCGCGACGCCCTGGAGGCGATCCTCGAAGGTTGGGTGCGCGAAGCCGGAGTGAGGCAGCTGGAGCGCCGCATCGGCTCCATCGTGCGCCACGTCGCCGCCCGCGTGGCCGAAGGCAAGGCGCGCGGCGCGACCATCGGCAGGAAGGACCTCGCGGCGATCCTCGGGCCCGCGCCCCACGCCGACGAGCAGCGCTCGCGCACTTCCGTGCCGGGCGTCGCCACCGGGTTGGCGTGGACGCCGGTGGGAGGCGAGATCCTGCATGTGGAGGCCACGTCGATGCCGGGCAAGGGGCAGTTGATCCTGACCGGACAACTGGGCGAGGTGATGCGCGAGAGCGCCCAAGCCGCGTTGTCGCTGGTGAAGTCGCGCAGTCGCGCGTTGGGCTTCGATCCGCGCTTCTTCGAGACGCACGACTTGCACGTGCACTTGCCGGCGGGCGCGATCCAGAAGGATGGCCCGAGCGCGGGCGTGGCCTTGTACACGGCCTTGTGCTCGCTGCTCTCCGGGCGGCTCGTGCGTCCCGAGGTGGCCATGACCGGGGAGATCTCGCTGCGCGGCCTCGTGCTGCCGGTGGGGGGCATCAAGGAGAAGGTGCTCGGGGCGCGCGCGGCCGGGATCCGGCTGGTGGTGCTGCCGGAACGCAACCGCGCCGAAGCCGACGAGGTGCCCCAGTCGACGCGCGCGGCGCTCGAGTTCCGCTTCGTGCGCACCGTGGACGAGGTGCTCGAACTGGCGCTGGTCGACCTGCCCGCCGCGGGAGGCCGCAGGCGCGCGGCGCGGCGCAAGGCCGAATAGCGCCTCTTCTTCGCCGCCCACCAAGCGGCGCGACGCGGTCCTGGATCGCCTCCCGGACCGCGTCGCCTGGTCGACGCCCCGCTGGGCGCGCAGCCAGCCGCCCCGAGGGCGGGGCGCTGCTCAGAAGATCGTGTATTGCACCGCGTTCGACGCGGCGAGGCGCTGCGTGGCGGAGACGTTGTCGATGACCACCCATTGGGCCGTGCGCGTCTGGCCGACGAGGGCCGGGTTGTTCGGCAGGTTCAAGGTGGCGCGACCCCAGCCCGTGCCGCCACCGGCATCCGCCAGCGGCCCGATGCGCACGATCGTGCCGCCGGAAGTCGGCACGAAGAGCGTGGCGCCCTGGAACACGTTTCCGCCCGCGACGAAGGTGGGCGACACGATCAGGATGGCCTTCTTGCCCGGCGTGCCGTCGACGATCGAGAAACTCATGGCGCCGTTGCCGATGTAGGCGGGTTCGACCGCGGCCATGCGCGGCACGCGACCATTGGCGCCAGCGGTGCCCGCTCCGACGACCTGCGGCACGCGGTTCGATTGCGACCACAGCACGGGTTCGTCGAAGGGCGCGGTGCGGTTCCTCACGCGCGGATCGGTGAAGGGGCGGCGGAGGAAGGCCGCCAGGTCGGCGCGCTGCTGCGGCGACAGTCCCAGCGGCACGATGTTCGGGTCCTTGTTCGGCGCGGTGAAGTCGCCGCCGCGGTTGTAGAAGTCGACCACCTGCTCGATGGTGGTGAACTGCCCGTTGTGGAAATAACGCTGGCGCAGCTCGAGGTTGAGCAGGTTCGGCACCTTCATGCGGCCGCGATCGCCAGGGTTGCCAGTGACGTTGAATCGACCGAGGTCGTCGTTTTGCGGACGCACGCCCGTGTAGCGGAAGGTGTCGTCCGTGCCGCGCGGGCCGGGGTGGCAGGCGAGGCAGCGACCTTGCGTGCGGAACACGACTTCGCCGGCGGCCTCCTGCGGGGTCAGCGAACCGGGCACTCCGCGCAGGAAGGCGTCGAACGGGCTCTGGTTGGAGATCAGCGTGCGCTCGTAGGTGGCGATCGCCATCGCGATGCGGACCGGCGTCACGTCGCTGGAGCCGAAGGCCTCGGCGAAGAGCTGCGGGTAGGTGCGACCGTTGATGTAGGTCGTCATCGACGCCGGCATCGCAGCCGCCATGCGCATGGGCGTGGCGCCGGCGATCTTGGTCGCGATCGCGTTCCAATCGCGTCCGTCGTGGCCCATCTCAACGCCGCTGACGGGAGGTTGGAGGATCTGCGTCTCGAGCGAAGCACCGTTCGGGATGATCACCGCGCCCGACACCGGATCGACGAGCGTGCCGGTCGCGCGGCCGTCGTAGAACTGCGTCGGTTGGAACGCCGCGACGATCGTGCTCGGGCTCCAACGGCCGGTGATCTGCGTGTCCATGCCGAACAACGCGTCCCACACGGGTTGTTGCGTCGCGTCGAGGTGCGGCACGCCGCGCGTGCCGATGATGTCGTCCGGCGTGTTCAGCACGCCGTCGGGGCCGGGGATGCGGGCCGGCGCCGCCGCGGCGCGCGGATCGGTGCCGCCCGCGCTCGAGGAGTGGCACGTGCCGCAGGCCACGGCGTCGTTGGACGAGAGCTGCTCGTCCCAGAACAGCACCTTGCCCAGATTGGCCTTGGCGGTGGTGATCGGGTTGCCCGGCGGGGTCGGCGGCACATTGGGCAAGCCGCCGCCGCCCGGACCTTGGGCCTGTCCGATGGCGCCTACGAACAGCAGGGCGACGAAGATCTTGGCGTGGAGCATGCGTGCGTGGCTTTCCAGCAATCGAAGCCTAGCCGGGCGTGGCGGGCGGAGCGCCGACCGACGCCGTCAGGCTGCGGATGGTTGGGTGGATTTTTCCGAGCGAGCCTCGGGTCGCGGACGTTGGCGCCGTCGGCACCAACCCGTCCGGACACGAAGTTGAACGGTTCCAAGGCGAATCTGGTTCGCCACCCTCAGGGTGATTGAGGGCTGCTTCAGACTTCCACTTGGCTGCGGCCTCTCCAGAGCGGGACGGCCTGCAACTTTATACGGAATTTCCAGCAACCGCGCGCCCAGAGGATGGTTGTCCGCCTACCGCCTCGTCCGACTCCCGCTTGCCCATCGGGGAGAGGATGGCCTCGACCGCCTGCTCCCCCTCTCCATGTCCAAGCGCCTCCGCCTCGTCGAGGACGATCACAAGATCGCCCGCGAGATCGTCCATTCCCTCCGTCAGGACGGCTTCGAAGTCGATTGGTTGGCCGACGGCGCCATCGCCTTGGCCAAGGAACCGGCCGGGGAGGACCTGCTCGTCCTCGACTTGATGCTGCCGGGGGCTTCGGGACTCGACATCTTGAAGGCCTGGCGCGCCAAGTCGGATGCGCCGGTGATCGTCCTGTCCGCCAAGCAGGACGCGGGCGTCAAGGTGCGCGCGCTCGAGCTCGGCGCGGACGACTATCTGGTCAAGCCCTTCTGGCCCGACGAACTCAAGGCGCGCGTGCTCGCGCGGCTGCGCAGGCCTGCGCTCGAGCGCCACGAACAGCACGAGCACGGACCATTGCGCCTGGACGCCACGACGCGCGCCGTCACGGTCGAAGGGCGTCAAGTGGACCTGACACGGGTCGAGTTCGACCTGCTGCACGCCATGGTGCGCCGTGCTGGCGCGGCCATCGCGCGCGGCTGGATGGTGCAGCACGTGCTGGATCCCGAGCGCGAGGGCAACGAGCGCACCCTCGATGTGCATGTCTCGCGCCTGCGCAAGAAGCTAGGGCCGTGCGGCGCCTGGATTGCGACGGTCTGGGGCGTCGGGTACCGTTTCGAGGTGCCCGCGGCGCCAGCGCCGGGCGTTCCCGGCGATGCCCGCACCTTCTGACGCGCGAGGACGAGGCAAGCCGCGCTTGGTGCCGCGGCTGTTGCTGCTGCTCGTGGGCGCCTTCCTGCCCACCGCGGCATCGGCCGCGTTGTGGATGGAGCATCGTCGCGTGGCTTCGTTGGATGCGTCCTTGGTCGAGTTCGCTCGCGCCCGCATGGAGTCCGGCGGTCGCGAGCAGGCCGAGGCCGGTCCGTTCGCCTTCCAGGAGCCGCCGGCGCGCCTGTGGCGCGTTCCCGGGCCGGGATTGCCGCCGCCCGGCTCCTTCGAGCGGTTGCTGGCCGACGAGTACCACGCGCGTCCGATCCAGGATCCGCCGCTCGCCCTCGTGCGCGAGCGGCCGATGTTGTGGACCTACAACGCGCAGGGCGTGTCCTTCAATCCCGACGCGCCGCGCCTCCCTCCGGGCATGGCCGCGCTCGCCGCCGGCGAAGTCGGCCTGGCCACCTGGCGCGAGCCGTATCTCGGCGTCGCGTGGCGCTGCGTGCTGGTGCGGATGCCATGGGACGCGGGACCAGCCGCCCTGGTCCAAGTGCGTCGCGCCGACGAGCGCGCCTTCGGGGTGTTTGGCGGCGTGGGGACTTTGGGCACGGCGCTCGTCCTCGGCGTGGTGCTCGTGCTGGCGGCCTTGTGCGCAGCGGGGCCGCTCGTGCGGCGCGTCCGGCGCCTGCAGGAAGCCGTGCAAGCCGCGGAGGCGCCGGATGGGCCCGTCTCCGTCGCGCAGCTCGTGGGCGCGTCGCCTCGCGGACGCGGGGACGAACTCGACGACCTCGCCTGGACCTTCGACGGGGTCTCGGCGCGACTCTCGGAGAAGACGCGCGACGCCGAACGGCGCGCCGTGGCCCTGCGCCGTTTCGTCGAGGACACCACGCACGACACGGGATTGCCACTGACGGTGCTGCAGATGCAGCTCGCCGCGCTCGAGGAGCAAGTGCGTCTCGGTCGGCCGGCCGATCCGGCCCGGGTGCGCGCGGCGATGGAGGAAGTGCACTATCTCGCGGCGTTGGTGCAGAACCTCGGCGCTTCGGCGGCGCTCGACGCCGGGGTCGCGCCGCCCGTGCGCACGGCGCTCGATCTGGGCGCCCTCGTCGAGAAGGTCGCCCAGCGCCAGCGCCTCGTCGCGTCCTTGCGCGGCGCCCGGATCGAGTGCGGCGTGCCGGAGGAGCCCCTCGTCGTCCAAGGCGATCCCACCGCGTGGGAGCAGGCCCTGAACAACCTCGTGCACAACGCGGTGCGCCATGGCGAACAGGGCGGGCAGGTCGCGATCGTGCTCGAGGAGGACGGGCCCGAGCGCTTCCGCCTGCGCGTGCTGGACGACGGCCCCGGCGTCGGCGAGGAGGAGCTGGAGCGGCTCGCGCAGCGTCGTTGGCGCGGGGACGCGGCGCGCGCACGCCATCCCGACGGGCGCGGGCTGGGGCTCGCGATCGTGCGCGACATGGCGGACCAGCACGGTCTCGAGCTGCGCTTCGAGCGCCTGCGACCGCGGGGGCTGGCGGTCGATCTGCTCGGACCGCGCGCGGGACGATCCGTCGCGACGCGCGAAGCATAGGCGGCGCTCAGGCCGCGCTGCGCAAGCACCACCATGCCACGAGCAAGGTGGCGCATCCGATGGGCACGCCGGCCTTGGCATGCTCGCGCCAGCCGAAGGCGATGCCGCGCCGCTTGGCCTCCTCCGCCACGATCAAGTTGGCGATCGATCCGACGAGCAGGAGGTTGCCCGCCAAGGTCGAGCCCAGCGCCAAGTGCGCGCCCAGGGAAGGCGGCACGCCGGATTCCAGCAGCAGCATGGTGGCGGGCACGTTCGAGACGAGATTCGAGAGCGGGATGCTGGCCCAGTACAGGGTGTCCGCCTGCGCCAGGTCGACCCCGGTGCGCGCGAGCTGCCCGGAGAGGGCGTCCATCCAACCGGCGCGCGCGAAGGCGGCGTGGACGACGAACAACCCCATGAACAGCACGAGGAGCGGCCAATCGACGCGCGCGAGGAAGTCCGCGCCGCGGATGCGGCGCGAGCACAGGACGAGCGCGGCGGCGCCCAGCGCGACGGCCTCGCGCGGCCAGGAGCCGACGAGGAACAGCAGCATGGTGGCGAGCACGAGCAGTGCGCCCTTCCACGCCTGCCATGCGTCGTGGGGTGGTGCGTCCGAGGTCGTCGCGCCCCGGGGAGCGCCGTCCTCGAACCGGCCGCGCCATTGCAGCCACAGCACCAACCACACGATCGCCAGCCCGGCGCACACGGGCAGCGCGGCCGTCGCGAGGTACGCGCCGAAGTCGAGCCGCAGCGTTTGGCCCACGAGGATGTTCTGCGGGTTGCCGATCAAGGTCAGCGCTCCGCCCACGTTGGCGGCGGCGGCCAAGCCGAGCAGGTGCGGCAGGGGATGCAAGCCGCGGCGCGCGGCGACGTCCGCGACCAGCGGGGCCAAGGCGAGGCAGACGACGTCGTTCGTGAGGATGGCGGACAGCCCTCCGGAGACGAGCACGACCAGCAGAAGTAGCCGCGGGGCGTCGGTGCGCGCGGCGGCGAGGTGCGCGGCGAGACGCGCCCAAGCTCCGGCGGCGGCGAGCTGCGCGGAGAGCACCATCATCGCGAACAGCAGCGCGATGGTGGGGACGTCGATCGCGGCCCAGGCCGTGCCGGCATCCACGAGGCCCGAGGCCACGCAGACGAGCGCTCCAAGAAGAGCGGCTCCGGTGCGGTCGAGGCCCAAGGCCGGCACGCGCCCCAGCGCCATGGCGAGGTACACGAGCGCGAACACGGCGAGCGACAACCAAGGGGCGGGGGACATCGTCCACCACGCTGTCACAGGCGGCGCGACGCCTCAAGCACGGGGTTCAGCCGGCGAGCACGGTCCGCACGCGCTTCCGCAGCGAGGCTTCGAAGCCCGCGCGCGGCGTTTCGACGGCCTTGCGCAGATCGTGGGCCTCGAGGTCCTTCCTGGTGCGCGTGCCGAGGTGCTGGGCGAGCTCGCGCGACCACAAGCCGCCCGGGAAGTCGCGCGAGAAGCCCGCCAGCGCGCGCTGGTAGGCGGTCTGCCCCGGGACGCGGCGCAGGCCGTCGACCAGCGCCGCCACGACGGACGCGCGTTCGATGGTCGAGAGCAGGCTGGTGGTCGCCAGCATCGATCCCCAATCGTCGACGAGAGGCGGGACGGGATAGAGCAGGCTCGGATGCTTGCGCAAGCACTTCGTCTCGCGCAGGGGGTAGTTGCGATGGCCCTCCGGCGCGAGCAGCGCGCGGTAGAGGCGCGCCGCCAGCGCGAAGGCGCCGCCGTGCCGGTCGTGGCGCTCGCGCGCGAGGTCGAGCAGTCCGCGGCGCAGATCCGCCGGCACCACCGCGGCGTGCTTCGTGGCGAGGCTCTGGCCCACGTCGCCGGCGTTGTGGGTCAAGGCCGCGGCGAGCAGCAGCGCATCGAGTTCGCCATCCTTGGCGCGCGTCGCGGCGAGGAAGGTGCGCGCTTCGCGGTCGAGCTCGGCCTCCATGCGTTCGTGGATCCGCGCCGCTTCGGCATCCATGCCGCGCGCGCAGGCGCCGATCAAGGCGCCGCCGAGGACCGAGAGCCGCTCGCCGTCGTGGCCGCTGACGGGCGCGCGCCCGGCGTGGCGCACGAGGCGCGCGCTGGCGGCGGACATGTCCCACGCCTCCAGGCCCAGCGCGAAAGCGAGCATGCGCTCGAGTTCCGCCGCGTCCTGCTGGTCGAGCCAGAGCGCATGGCGGATCTTCGCGTCCACGTCGGTCGGCACGAACGTGGCCGCCGAGGCGAAGTGGGCCGCGCAGCACAACGCGAAGTAGTCGGCCACGCCCTGCGCGGTCGGTTCCCGCGCGGCCGCGGGATGCGCGTCCTCCGAAAGGAGGATGCTCCACCAGGCGCGCGCCGCGCCGTGCGCGTCGACCAGCCGCCCTGCCACGGGCGCCACGTCCGGACCGTGCGCCGGGTGCGATCCGTCGAAGAGCCACGGGGCGCTGGTGCGCACGAGCTCCAGCAGGTTCCTCGGCCCGATGAACCCGCCGAAGGCGCCACGCGCCTCCGGCGCGGTCCAACCCCCGACCTCGGGCGCTGCGCCGGTCTCCCGAGCGTCTCGATCGCCGGCGTGTCCTCGCGTGCTGGCCATCGCGGCAACTTAGCACGGAAGGAAGTTCCGGCGCGCGGCCCCGGCAAAGGTCGCACCCCCCGCGCGTCCGATGCAGTCCCTTCGCGCGCGGCGAAGGGCTATGCTCCACGCGCCGAGCTCAGATGCGGGTCCTGTTCCTCACCGACAGCCTGTCCGACCTGGACGGCATCGGCCGCTACACCACGCGGCTGGTGGCCGCGCTGGAAGAGCGCATCCCGCGCTTCGAGCCGCGCTTCCTGCTGGCGCGCAAGCATCGGCCGAACTCGGCCAGCCTGCCCGCGCATTGGCCGTGGAAGGTGGCGCTGCCGCCGGACTACTACCTGTACATGAGCCCGGCGCGGTGGTGGGCCTCGACGGCCTGGTCGTTGCCGCAGGCGATCCTGGCGGCGCGCGGGGTCGACCTCGTGCACGCGACGAAGGACTTCCCGCATTCGTGGCTGGCCGCGCAGGCTGCGCGATTCGCCGCGCGACCGTGCATCGCCACGGCGCATGGCACCTACAGCGTGGCGCCGCTCGACCAACCGCGCCACCGTGCGCGCGCGGTCGACACCTTCGCGCGCCTCGATGGACTGGTGTGCGTCTCGCACTACACGCGCCGGCAGGTGGAGTCGCGCCTGCCGCCGGGGACCTTGGCGGCGGAACGCGTCGTCGTCGTGGGCAACGCCGTGCGGGCGGAACACTACGCCACGCGACGCGAGATCGGCCCGCGCCCGTGGCACGGACGCGAGTACACCCTGACCATCGCCGAGGTGAAGGAGCGCAAGGGCCACCATCTCGGCCTGCCGGCGTTCCTCGCCGTGGCCCAGGACCACCCTGCGCTGCACCACTACATCGTGGGCAACTGCGTGCGCGACGAGTACCACCTCGGACTGCTGCGCCAGGTGGAGGCGGCGGGATGCGCCGGGCGCGTGCACTTCCTCGGCAACGTGTCCGAGGACGAGAAGGTCGACCTCTTGCAGCGCGCGCTCGTCTTCCTGCACACGCCCGTGACCGCCAAGGACGGCGGCTTCGAGGGCTTCGGCATCGTGTACCTCGAGGCGTCCGCCTGCGGCACGCCCAGCATCGGCACGCGCGACTGCGGAGCGGAGGACGCGATCCTCGATGGACGCACCGGAGTCCTCGTCGAGCAGACCGTGGAAGCGACGCGCGCGGCCTTGACGAGGCTGCTCGGAGACGAGAACTGGCGACGGGAGCTCGGCGCGGCGGCCCGCGAGCACGCGCGGCGCTCCAGCTGGCGCGACAACGCCGAGCGCGTCGCCGCCTTGTACGCCGCGGCGCTCGAGCGCCGGAGGCGGCGTTGAAGGCGCGCATCGCGGAATTCGTGCGCTCGCGCTTCGTGCGCGACACGGCCACGCTGCAGGTCGCCGGCGTGGTCAACCAACTGTCCCAGATGGTGTCGACCGTGCTGGTCGCCTACCTGCTGGGGGCCGAAGGCCAGGGCCTGCTCGTCACCGCCATCGCGCTGCAAGGCGGACTGCATTTCCTCGTCAACACGGGCGTGGTGCCGGCCACGGTGGCGCAGATCGCCGCCGCGGCCGCGCGCGGCAACGCCGAGAAGACCGCCGGATGGGTGGCCTTCGTGGCCAAGTCGATCCTCGTCTTCGGGCTCGCCATCTTCGCCGTCGGCTGGTTCGTGCTGCCATGGATCGGCGAGCGCTGGTTCGGCTCGGTGGAAGTCGGATGGTGGGCCGTGATCCTGTGCCTCGAGCCGATCTTCGACCTGCCGCGGGCAGTGGCCTTCACGGCCTTCCAAGGCACGCGTCGCATGCGGGCGCTGGCGCAACTGGAGAACGCCGACGAGGTCGTGCGCTTGTTCCTCGTGGTGCTGGGCACGCTGATCACCGGCGACGGACTGGGGGCCGTCGTCGGGACGGTGCTGGCCGCCTTGTTCGGATCGGCGCTGGCGATCGAGCTGTGGCGGCAGGCGCGCGTCGATGGCGGCCCGCCCCTGCCAGGCGCGCGCGAGATCGTCCTCCGCATGCGCGACGTGCCGCTGCGCCAAGGCCTGCGGCTCGGACTGCGCGTGGGCTTGTTGAAGAACGGCACTTCGCTCTTCCTGACCGTCTTCCCGCGGCTCGTCATCTCGCGCTTCGTCGGGCCGGAGTACACGAGCTACTTCCACATCGCGCAACGCATCCTCACGATCCCGCTGATGCTGATGCAGGGCGTCTCGCGCACCGCGCTGCCCGCGCTCGGCGGCTTGTCGGGCAAGCGCGATTGGACGGGCTTCCGGCGCCTGTACATGCGCGTCTCGCTCGGTTCGGGCTTCGTGCTCGGCGGCGCGATCCTGGCAGGCATCCCGTTCATCGAGCCGCTCGTCGGTTGGTTGTTCCCGACCGACTACGCCCGTCCGGTGGCGGCGTACTACCTCGTGCTATGCGCCGGCGCCGTGCCGTTCACCTTCGCCACGGCCAACGAGGCCTTCTACATCGCCACGAATCGCGTCAAGGCGTGGCTGTGGCTGACGGCGCTGGGCGCCGCCATCACCATCCCGCTCAACGTGGTCTTCGTGAAGCTGATTCCCTACACCGGCATGGCGTGGGGGATCTCGCTCTACCAAAGCTGGGTGCTGGTCCACTTGTGCTACATCTTCTGGGTGCTGAGGACGCGCGAGTCCTTCGAGGACGCGCCCGCGCCGCGCGCAGCTTGAGCCAGCCATGCGCATCCTGTTCCTGAACGACCTCGAGGACGAGCGCATCGGATCCTCGGTGCGCCTGGTGCACCAGTTGGCCGCGCACTACCGCGCGCTCGGCCACCACACGGCGCTGGCCACGGCCGTGCAGGACCCGGCCCTCGCCGGGCGCGCCGACGTGCGCGGACTCGCGGTGCACCGCCTGCACAGCGACTACAACCCGCGCTGGCGCGCGTGGACCAGCCTCGACAACCCGCGCACGCGCGCGGGCTTCGCGCGCGTGCTGGCCGAGGAGCGCCCCGACGTGGTGCACGCCCACCTCGTGCACCAGCACCTCTCGTACGCGACCTTGGGCGCGTCGCGTCGCGCGGGCGCCGGAGTCGTCCACACGGCGCACGACGTGATGACCTTCTGCCACCAGAAGCTGACGTGCTTCCATGGCGGCGAGGAACACGGGGGCGAGTTGCGTGACTACGAGGCGCGACCCGCGAAGTGCCTCCCGTGCCAACGCCTGCGCTGGAATCCGTTCCGCAACGCGCGCATCCGCCGCATCCTCGAGCACGACGTGCAGCGCACGACGGTGGTGAGCGAGGAACTGGGCCGCGCGCTGCGCGCGAACGGCTTGCGCGTCGACCGCGTCGTCCACAACGCCTTGGAGCCGCGCGCGACGCTGCCCGATCCGGCGGCCGTCCTCGCGCTGCGCAGGAAGTTCGGCGTGGAAGGCCGGCGGCTCGTGGCGATCGGCGGCCGCCTCCACGAGCAGAAGGGCGTCAAGCAGCTCCTGCGCATGCTGCGCCTGCTGGCTCCGCGCTTCCCCGACCTGCGCCTGCTGGTCATGGGGCGGAGGGAGGTCTACGCGCGCGAGTTCGAGTCGCTGGCCCGCGAACTGGGCGTGGACGGGCTCGTCGTGCCGACCGGTTGGCTCGAGGGGGACGAACTGCAGGCCGCCATCGCCGCGGTCGACGTGTTCGTCACTCCGTCGATCTGCTTCGACACCTTCGGCATGGTCAACCTAGAGGCGATGGAGCATTCCAAGCCGGTCGTGGCCACGGTGTTCGGCGGCTCGCCCGAGGTCGTGGTCGACGGGGTCACGGGGTACGTGCGCAATCCCTTCCAGGTCGAGTCCTACGCCGAGGCGCTCGCCGGGCTGCTTTCGGATCCCGACCTGCGCGCGCGCATGGGGGCGGCCGGTCGGACGCGCCTCGTGGAGCGCTTCCTGCTGCCGCGCATGGCCGGCGAGTACCTCGAGGAGTACGCGACGGCGCGCGCCAGCGCCGCGGCCTCGTGACGAAGGCGCTCAGGCCCGGGGCGTTTCGCGCCGATAGATCAAGGCCCGGTCAGGCGCCGGAGAAGCGACCGCAAAGCCCTGCCGCGGGCAACTTTGCGGAAATCTCTAGGGCGGGTTAGAGTTCCTGTCCGACAAGGTTGGACGCGGCTTCCCGCCGCGCCGACGCACCGCCGTCCACGACACCCAGGCACCGCTCCATGCGCAAGACGCTCCTCACCTACGTCAAGCCCCACGTGCAGGAGGATCCGTTGTCGATGATCCTCGGCATCACGTACCTCGGCGCGTGCATGGAGAAGGAAAAGCTGCCGATCGAGCTGTGCGACGAGCGCATCGTCAACGACGCCTACATGAAGGAGGCGATCGAGCGCAACGACATCATCGGCTTCGACGCGCTGACCCCGAACATCCGCCGCGCCATCGCCTGGGCCAAGTACGCCAAGAGCCGCGGCAAGATCACGATCATGGGCGGGCCGCACGCGTCCGTCGACCAGGGCATCTTCCTCGATTCCGGGCACTTCGACTTCGTGCTGAAGGGCGAGGCCGAGGAGACGCTGCCGCGCTTCGTGCGCCACGTCGATTCGGACGACTGGAAGGGCCTCGCGGAGATCCCCGGCCTCGCCGCCATGCGCGAGAAGCAACTGGTGATCGACAACGCCGCCCCGCCGCTGATCAAGAAGCTCGACGAATTGCCCATCCCGGCGCGACACCTGCTGCCGATGGACCGCTACTTCAGCTTGAACCCCGAGCGCCTCGCGTACGTCTTCACGACGCGCGGCTGCCCGTTCAAGTGCATCTTCTGCCAGAAGGAGCTGACGGGTCGCGGCTTCCGCGTGCGCTCGACGGAGCTGATCGTCGACGAGCTCGAGCACATCGTCAAGACCTACAACCCCGGCGTGATCCTGTTCGTCGACGAGATCCTGACGCTGCGGAAGAAGCGCATCCACGAGATGTGCGACGAGATCCTGCGCCGCGGCTTGAAGTTCGAGTGGATCGCCAACACGCGCGCCGACTGCGTCGACTACCCGCTGCTGAAGCACATGCACCGCGCCGGTTGCCGCCGCATCTACTACGGCTGGGAGTCCGGCAGCCAGCGCATGCTGGACGTGCTGAAGAAGGACCTCACGCCCGAGGTGATCGTCGAGGCCGCGCGCATGACGCGCCGCGCCGGCATCTGGGCCAAGGTCTACCTGATCGTCGGTTCGCCCGGCGAGACGAAGCAGGACATCGAGGAGACCGAGAAGGTCTTGAAGCTCGCCGGCCCCGACCTCGTCCGCGTCAGCGTGTTCAACCCGCTGATCGGCACCGAGAGCTGGGACGGGTACCTGGCCAACATCGACTTGACCGACCTGTCGGAGAACTACGTGTCGTCGAACCGCTCGGCCTACAAGCACGAGCACTTCACGCAGGTCGAGCTGGAGGAGCTGCGCAAGAACATGGTGCGCAGCTACGAGCGCTGGTACTACGGCTACGGCCAGCGGGCCAAGCGCTTCATGGAGCGCACGCTGTACTACATGGAGAACCCGCAGTTCGGCCGCAAGCGCCTCGGTCGCGCCTTCGGCCTCGTGCCGCCGCCCACTTCGTCCAATGTCGCCTCGCGCGTCATGGAGGAAGCGGTCAAGGAGCACGAGCGTCACTCC
Organism: Planctomycetia bacterium; assembly: GCA_046341775.1. Classification (GTDB taxonomy): domain Bacteria; phylum Planctomycetota; class UBA1135; order UBA1135; genus SXXH01. The sequence goes on along the minus strand of JBKDQQ010000080.1, from coordinate 40,736 downwards.
AAGGCCTCCTGAGGTCGCCCGGCGGCACTGTGGCGACCCGCGGACCGGCCCTCCGGGCGCGTTCCCGCGGGGCCGGACGCTAACCTGTGGGGCATGCGCGCCCCGACCGCACTCGCCGTACTGATCGCCCTCCCGACCGTCCTCGAAGCGCAGACCAAGCTCCTGCGCTACCCCGACATCCACGGCGATCGCGTGGTGTTCTGCCATGCGGGCGACCTGTGGCTCGCACCGCGCCTGGGGGGCGACGCGACGCGCTTGACGGCGCACCCGGGACTCGAGTTGTTCCCGCGCTTCTCGCCCGACGGTGCGTGGGTGGCCTTCACCGGACAGTACGACGGCGACGAGCAGGTGTATGTCGTGCCCTCGAGCGGCGGCGTTCCGCGCCAGTTGACCTTCTACCCGGCGCGCGGTCCGCTGCCGCAGCGTTGGGGCTTCGACAACCAGGTGCACGGCTGGTCGCGCGACGGGCAATCGGTGCTCTTCCGCTCGATGCGCGAGGGCTGGGACCTCACCGACACGCGCCTGTACTTCGCGCCGCTGAAGGGCGGTCCCGCGACCGCGCTGGAGATGCCGGTGTCGGGCGCCGGCGACCTGTCGCCGGACATGCAGCGCGTCGTGTATTCGCCGTTGACGCGCGACTTCCGCACGTGGAAGCGCTACGAGGGCGGTTGGGCGCAGGATCTCCACATCTACGAGCGCAAGACGGGCAAGCTCGAACCCGTGGCGCACCACGTGCGCACCGAGCGCGATCCCATGTGGATCGGCGACTCCATCTGGTTCGTCAGCGACCGCGACGGCACCTTGAACCTCCACAGTTGGAGCCTCGCCGACAAGGAAGTGGTGCAACGCACCACGTCGACGACGCACGACGTGCGCTGGGCCTCGCGCGGCGAGGACGGGGAGATCGTCTACGAGCTCGGGGGCGAGCTGGTCGTCTACGACACGCGCACGCACCAGCAAGCGACCCTCTCGATCCGGGTGCCGGAAGACGGTGTCTCCTCGCGTCCCGAGCCGGTGGCCGCCGGCGGCGACATCGAAGACGCGGCGCTCTCGCCCAAGGGCGAGCGCGCGCTCTTTTCGGCGCGTGGCGACGTGCACACGGCGCCGATCGAAAAGGGACACGCGCGCAACCTCACGCGCACGAGCGCGGCCCACGAGCGCCTCGCGTCGTGGTCGCCGGACGGTTCGCAGGTGGCCTTCGTCTCCGACGCCTCGGGGGAGGAGGAGCTCTGGCTGGCGCCGCAGGACGGCTCGCAGTCGCCGCGCCAGTTGTCTCGCGGCCTCGCGGAACGCATCACCGCCCTGCAATGGGCTCCTGACGGATCGTGCCTCGTGCACGCCTCCGCGTCTGGACGCATCTGGCGCGTCGAAGCAACGACGGGCGAACGCGTGCAGCTGGCGCAGGACCCCGCGGGCTCGGGCGGCGACTTCTCGCTCTCCCCCGACTCGCGCTGGTTGGCATACAGCGCCGGCGACGCCAACGAATTGCGCTCGCTGTGGATCGCTCCGCTGCGCGGCGGGGACCCCGTGCGCGTGACCGACGAGATGTGGAGCGAGTCGAACCCGGTCTTCTCGCGCGACGGGCGCTGGTTGTGGTTCCTCTCGGACCGCGAGTTCGCTCCGCAGCTCTTCACCGCGCTGGAGTGGAACTTCGCCGTCAACCGCGCGACGGGCATCTACGGCCTCGCGCTGGCGAAGGGCGCCGAACATCCGTTCGCGCCGCAGAGCGACGAAGTCACCTTGGAGGGCGCCACTGCCGACGCGGCGACCGCCTCCAAGGAACAGCCCAAGGCGGACGCCAAGGCGGGCAAGCCCGAGGTCGCCATCGACTTCGAGGGACTCGCCTCGCGCGTGGTGCGCGTGCCCGTGGAGGCCGACAACTACGGCGGGCTCGCGGAGGGGACCAAGTGCCTGCTGACGACGCGCGGTGGCGCTTCCTTCTACGGCCGCGCCGGCGATCGCAAGCGCGAGCTGGTGGCCTTCGACTTCGACAAGCGCGAGCTCGTCGTCCTCGCTGGCGAGGTGGGGGACTGGAGCACGTCGCTCGACGGCACGAAGCTCCTGGCGAACGCGGGCGGCTGGAAGCTGATGGACGCCGGCCCGAAGGGCAAGGATGGCGCCAAGCCGATCGCGACCGACGGGCTCGTCGTCCAGCGCGTGCCGAAGGACGAATGGCGCGCCATCTTCCACGCCGTGTGGCGGCGCTTCCGCGACTACTTCTACGCGCCGAACATGCACGGCTACGACTGGAATGCGCTGAAGGCGCGCTACGAGCCGCTGGTCGAGCACGTGGCGCATCGCTCGGACCTCAACTACGTCCTCGGCGAGATGGTCGCGGAGCTGAACGCCGGCCACGCCTACGTCTCGGGCGGCGAATGGGTCGCCCCCAAGCGGCGCGGCGTGGCCCTGCTCGGCGCGCGCATCGTGCTCGACGCGGCGGCGGGCCGTTATCGCATCGAGCGCATCCTCAAGGGGCAGAACGAGGAGGAGCGCTACCGCTCGCCGCTGACCGAGGTCGGCGTCGACGTGAAGGAGCGCGAGTGGCTGCTCGCCGTCGACGGCGTCGAGTTGCGTCCCGACCAGGACCCGTACGAGGTGCTGCGCGACAAGGGCGATCGCCCGATCGAGCTCCTGATCGGCGCCGAACCGCGCCTCGAGGGGGCGCGCAAGGTGCGCGTGCGGCCGATCGAGAGCGAGGAATCGCTCAACTACCTGAACTGGGTGCTGGGCAGGCGCGCGCTCGTCGACAAGCTCTCCAACGGCCGCTTCGGCTACCTGCACATCCCCGACATGGGCGCCGACGGCATCCGCGAGTTCATCAAGTGGTACTACGGCCAGGTGCGCAAGGAGGCCTTGATCATCGACGACCGCAACAACGGGGGCGGGAACGTCAGCCAGATGGTGCTCGAGCGCCTGCGTCGCGTGCTGCTCGGCACCGCGTACTCGCGCCACGATCAATACGCGCGCACCTACCCCGCCACGGTCTTCACCGGGCCGATGATCTGCCTGCTCAACGAGAACAGCGCCTCCGACGGCGACATCTTCCCGTGGATGTTCAGGAACGCCGGACTCGGCAAGCTGGTCGGCAAGCGCTCCTGGGGCGGGGTGATCGGCATCACCGACCACGGTCCGCTGCTCGACGGAGGCACGGTCAACGTGCCGGAGTTCGGCCATGGCGACGCCACCGGCCAATGGGCCGTGGAGGGCGTCGGCGTCTCGCCGGACATCGAGGTGGACAACGATCCCGCGGCGGTGCTCGCCGGCCGCGATCCGCAATTGGAGCGCGCCATCGAGGAGTTGGAGAAGGAAACGCGGCAGCGCAAGGCCGCGTTGCCGCCGCGTCCGGCCGATCCGGTCAAGTTGAAGTGACAGTCGAACCCGCGCAAGGACAGGAGATCGTCGTGCGCCTGGCCGGTCCCGCGGAGCGGGCCGAGCAGGCGCGCTTGTCGGGCCGCTGCTTCAAGAAGCCGGTGACGGCGGAAGCCCTGGCGTGGCGCTACGACCAGAGCCCGCATGGCGCGAGCATCGCGCTGGTGTCCGGGCCGGTCGGAACGGATGCGGTGTGCGGCTACGCTTGCGGGCCGCGCCTCGTCGTGCCGCGCGGCCGCCGGACGGATGCGGCGACGGTGGGCGAGACGGGCGATGTCATGACGCACCCGAGTTGGCGCAAGCTCGGGCTGTTCCGCGCGCTGGACGCGCGCGCCATGCAGGAAGCCCGGGCGCGGGGTTGGCCCTTCGTGTACGGGCTTCCGAACCGGCGCAGCGCGCACATCTTCCTGCAGATGGGCTGGCGGCAGGCGGGCACCATCCGCGCGCACACGCATTGGCTGGAGTCGGGGACCCGCGCCCGCTCCTTGCGGCGACGCGAGGGGCGCTGGCGCGCCTTGACGACGCCTTTTTCTGCGTGGCTTGGCGCGCGCGCGCGCCAAGCGCTGGATGCGGGCGCGACGCAAGCCGTCGAATGGAGCTCCTTCCCGAGCGAGATCGAGCCTCTCGTGCTGCGGTTGGAGGCGGCCCATGCGCTGGTGCTGCGGCGCGACCCTGCCTGGCTGGATTGGCGCTTCTTCCGCGGACCGTCGCGCGCGTTCCGCGCCTTCGGAGTGCTGCGTTCGGGCGCGCTGGTCGGGTGGTTCGTGCTGCAGAAGCCCTCGGTCGACGGCTTGGCGTGGCTCGTGGACGCGGGCGCCCTCGACGAACAGGCGTGGAGCGCGCTCGGGGCCCAGGCCTTGCGGATCGCGCGCGAAGCAGGTGCTTGCGCGGTGCGCGCCAACGCCATCGACGGATCCCCGTGGGCGGCGCGCCTGGCGGCCTTCGGCTTCCAGCCGCCGCGGGCCCGCGACCACTTGAGCGTCATCGTCCATCTGCACGACGAGGGGCATCCGGTGGCGCGGGAGGCCCTCGACGCGTCGCGCTGGTGGTTCACCGACGCCGACCGCGACGACGAGACGATGGGTTGAACGATCCGCGTTCGTCTCCGCTTCCGTCGTAGGCTAGGCTTTGCCTGCGGACGCGCCCTCCACATGACCAAGCACGAGCTCAAGCTGGCGCTGCGCGACCTGTGGGCGCGCTTCTTGTGGCGCACCGGACTGCACGCGCTGGTGCAGCGCTTGTCGGCCCCGCGCGTGCTCGTGCTCGCCGGACATTGCGTCTCCGCGCCCAGCAACGCGTCCTTGTCGAAGGACATGAAGATCCGCGCGGAGGACCTCGAGCGGATCCTCGGCGCCTTCGCGCGCCGCTACGACCTCCTCAGCATGCGCGAAGCGGCGCGCCGCCTGCGCGAAGGCCGGCTCGAGCGGTCGGCGGTCGTCTTGACGATGGACGACGGCTACGTCGACAACTTGACGCACCTCGAGCCCTTGTTGGCGCGCTTCGGCGCCAAGGCGACCATCTACGTCGAAACGCGCGCATTGACCGAGCGTCGGCTCAATTGGACGCACGGGCTGTTCCTCCTGCTCGACCACATGGGCCACGAGCGCTTCGTGGAACGCTACAAAGCCCTGGCGCGCGACGAGCGCGGCGTGGCGATCCTCGCGGAGACGCTGCGCACGCGTGGTGGCGACACCTACCACATCAAGCGCGTCCTCAAGTACGAAGTCGACCGCCTCGACCGCGAACGCGTGCTGGAGGCGCTGCTCCGCGAGGAAGGGCTCGACGCCCGCGCCCTGTGCGAACGCCTGTACTTGACCTGGGACCAGGCGCGCGCGCTCGCGGCCAAGGGCCACGAGATCGGCGCGCACACCGAATCGCACGCGATCCTGTCGCGCTGCACCCCCGACGAGCAGCGGCGCGAGATCGAGGGTTCGCGCGACGCCATCGCCCGCGAACTGGGCGCCGCGCCGGTCTCCTTCGCCTATCCCTTCGGGAGGGAATGGGACTGGGACCAGCATGCCGCCCGGGCGGTGCTGGAGGCGGGCTACACCTCGTCGACCACCACCCACCCGGGGACGAACAGGCCGGGAGCGGACATGGCGCGCCTCAAGCGCGTGATGATCGACGAAGACGCGCGCTTGGACTTGCTCGTGGCGGAAGCCTGCGGCGGGTTCGACCTGCTGCGCAAGCTGGGATTCCAGCCGCCGGCCTGACGCGCGCACGCCGGCTCGGCATGCGCCGACTCAGAAGATCTTGTAGTTGAACTCCCAGCCTTCGTCGCCGGTCAGGACGAGCAGCAGCAGTCCGCCGAGCACCACGACCAGCGGAACCACGAAGTAGGGCCAATTGTCGCGCAAGAAGTTCTTCATGTCTCGCCCTCGGCGCCGGCGGGTGTACTAGAACAAGGTGTAGATGAAAGGCGCCACCAGCGGCGAACTGGCGGCGACCACGAGCAAGGAGCCGATCGTCACCAGCACGACGACCAGCGGCATCAGGTACCAATGCCCGCGTCGCGTGAAGGCGGCGAGCAGTTCCGCGGCGGTGCCGAGGCGCGGCCCCAGCTTGACCACGATGAAGGTCAGCAGCGCGGAGACCAGCGCCAGGACGAGCAGCATCGACCAGGGCGGCGGAATGGAGGCCACGAGCGCCGAACCGCCCAGCGCGATGCCGATGACTACACCCACCAAGGCGCCCACCTGGGCATACGCGCGCGCCGCCGATTCGTCGTGGTGCATCCTGCGGTAGAGCGTGCCCAGGACGATGGTCAACGCCCCCCATAGGGCGAAGGGCTTCCAGCGCAAGGGCGCCTCCGGCAGCGGCGCGAAATCGGCCGACTTGGTGGCGGGGGCGAGCAGCCCGCGCGCGTCCAATTCCGCGTGCAGGAAGCGCGCGAAGGCGTGGTTGCCCGCGGGGTCGAGGTGCCAGTCGGAGTCGTAGTACAAGGACTCGCCCTTGGCGGCGGCTTGCTGCAACGCCGGCCGCGCGTCGGCGCTGGCGATGCCGAGTTCGCGGCACAGTTCGAGCACGAACTCGACTGGCTGGTCCGGCCGGATGCGTCCCTCGACGGCGGCGAACTTGGCCATGAAACGCTCGCGCGCCTTGGGCACGATCGCGGCCTTGTTCGGGATGGGCGCCACGAGCAGCGACGCCCCGTTCTGCGTGCACAGTTGCTGCAGGCGCAGCAAGGCGGCCTTGGTGCGTTCCGCGACCAGCGCATCGACCATCTCCGGCGGCGGCTCGATGAAGTAGGCGGTCGATTCGAGGTCGAGCTTCAGCTCGCTGCCCGCGGGAGTCCACGTCGCCGGCCGCTCGCCCATGTTCGAAAGGAACGAACCGAGCGCGCTGCGCTCCCACCACGCACGCTCGCCGGGATCCTGCAGCACCAGTCCTTCCGGCTGCGGCTGGCGTCCTTCGACGAGCGGCTGGAAGCGCGGCTTGGGGAAGCGCCGGTAGGAAGCCTGGGAGTTCCACCACAAGTCGTTGTCGTAGGTGCACAGCACGACCGTGTCCGCGTCGAAGCGGTGGGCGTTGCGCGCGTACCACAGCACCTCCTGGTCGGTCGACCAGCCCTCGGTGCCCGCGTTGACGAGGTCCATGGCGCGCCCTTCGGCGCGGTAGCGCCGCTCGAGCAGGTCGACGAACAGCGCCTCGCGATCGACCGTGTAGCCGAGCACGAACGAATCGCCCAGCACCAGCACGCGCCTCCTGTTGTCGCCGCGCCCCGGGCTCGCCAAGGCGTCGGGGGCGTGCTCGAGGAAGCGCGCGCGCTTCTCCGCGAGCTCCGCGTCCTGGGGCGTGTCCGGTCCGGCGAAGTCGTCGCGCAAGCCGAAGGCGTCGATCTGGAAGGACACGTCGAACTCGCGCGAGACGCGGCGCGACTCGGCGAAGGGCGCCTTGACCCAGCCCAGATCGGCGTCGAAGCGGTGGATGGTGGGTTGGGGGCCCGCCCCGATCAGGCGCAGGCCGACTTCCAGGGCGCCGACGAGCATCAGCGCCAGCATCGCCACGGTCAGGAGGATGTTGAAGCCGCGCATCGTCAGCTCACCATGGCCGTCACCGTGTCGCCCTCGTGGCGCAGGTGGAACCGCGTCTCGGCGATCTTCTTCTTGGCGTCCTTCTTCACGATGAAGTTGCCGAGGAAGAGCAGGTCCATCCCGGAGAGCGAGAAGGTGTTGAAGGCGTGGGCCGGCGACTCGACGATCGGCTCGCCCTTCAAGTTGAACGAAGTGTTCATGATCACCGGCACGCCGGTCAATTCGCCGAAGCGGCGGATGATGCCGTGGTAGGCGGGATTGGTGTCCTTGTAGACCGTCTGCAGCCGGCCGGAACCGTCCTCGTGCGTGATGGCCGGCAGCACCGAACGCTTCTGTTCGCGCACTGGCGCCACGTACAGCATGAAGCGCGCCGGGAAGTGCCTTTGCGCGTCGGGGATCTCGAAGAACTCGTCCGCGCGCTCCTCGAGCACGCTGGGCGCGAAGGGACGGAAGGCCTCGCGGAACTTGATCGTCGCGTTCAGCTTGTCCTTCATCTCGGCGCGGCGCGGATCGGCGATGATGGAGCGCGCGCCCAGCGCGCGCGGGCCGAACTCGAAGCGCCCGCGGAACCAGCCGCACACTTGGCCATCCGCCAGCTCGCGCGCTACGCGATCGTAGAAGCGCTCGTCGTCGGCGATGTGCTCGTATGGGATCTGGTGGTCGTCGAGGAACTGCTTGATCTGCGCGTCGGTGTAGGACGAGCCGAGGTACGCATGGTCGAGCGCAGGCCCCCGCGGCCGGCCGAGCAGGTGGTTGTAGGCCCAGTACGCCGCGCCCACCGAAGCGCCGTCGTCGCCGGGCGCGGGGAGGATGTAGAGGTCCTCGAACGGTCCCTTGCGCAGCACCTTGTAGTTCGCCACGGAGTTGAGCGCGACGCCGCCGGCCATGACGAGGTTCTTCATGCCGGTGAGCTCGTGCAGGTGGCGCACCATCGCCAGCACGACCTCCTCGGTGACCTGCTGGATCGAGGCCGCCATGTCGCAGTAGTACGGGTCGAGCGACTTGTCGCCGAGCTTGGGATCGCGCGCCGGCCGGCCGAAGTGCTCGGCGAAGCGCGCCGACAAGGTCGAGTCCGGCGAGTGGTGGTAGGCGAAGTAGCGCATGTCGTGCCACAACGACCCGTCCGGAGCGATCTCGACCAGCTCCTTGATCTTGTCGACGTGGCGCGGCTTGCCGTAGGGGTGCATGCCCATCAGCTTGTACTCGCCCTCGTTGACCTCGAAGCCGCAATAGGCGGTGAAGGCGCTGTACAAGAGCCCGAGCGAGTGCGGGAAGCGGATCTCCTTGAGGATCTCGATCTTCGTGTCGCGCCCGACTCCCATCGTGGAGGTGGTCCACTCGCCCGCGCCGTCGACGGTCAGGATCGCGGCGTCCTTGTACGGCGAGGTGTAGAAGCTCGCCGCCGCGTGGCTCATGTGGTGGTCGCAGAAGAGGATCTTCTTCGCGTCGATGCCGAGCTTGGCGGCGAGCTGCGACTTGATCCATAACTTGTCCGACAGCCAGCGCTGCATCGACTCGCGGAACACCGCGGCGCTCTTCGGGAAGGTCGCCATCGCCGTGAGCAGCATGCGCTCGAGCTTGACGAAGGGCTTCTCGTAGAACACGACATGGTCGAGGTCGGCGATCTTGGCGCCGGCGGTGTCGAGGCAGAACTGGATGGCGAGCGCCGGATAGCCCGAGTCGTGCTTGACGCGGCTGAAGCGTTCCTCCTCGGCGGCGGCGACCAGCACGCCGTCCTTGACGAGGGCCGCGGCGGAATCGTGGTAGTTGTAGGACAGTCCCAGGACGAGCATGTCAGTCCTGCCTGCGCGCTTGCGCCAAGGTCGAATTGCGCGCCGGCCACGGCGTCCAGTTGCCCGACTTCCTGCGTCGCAGGTGCAGCGGGTCCGCGATCAACTGGTACCCGAGCGCGAAGGGGCCGAGCACGGCGTAGTAGAGGACCGACAAGAGCAGCCGCGACATCACGCCGCCGAAGCGCTCGGTGAACTTGGCCAGGGCTTGTTTCATGCGGACGGCTGCTTCCTATCGGCAGTGCGTCCCCAAGTATTGCGCCAAGCGGGGGATGTGACGAGGGCGCGGCGCGCGCTTCGGCAGGTTTTTCCGGTTGGAAGCGCGGGCCCGGGGTGTCTCGAGGGGTGCGCGGGGGCTCGGCCCCGCGCGTGACCGACCACCCAAACCCGACCTTGACCTGAAGGAGACTGTCATGCGTCCCCTGAACCTGTTCACCGCCCTGTGCCTCGCCACCAGCTCGTTCCTGCTGCCCGCCTGCGGCGGTGGTGGCGGCGCCGCCAATCCGCCCACCACCCCGGAGCCCGTGGAGGTGGATCTGTCCCTCGCCGACCTTGGGCTGCCGCCCGGGGTGGAGCTGGTGGGCGGCTTCGATCCGCTGGCCGAGGTCTACTTCCTGCGCGCCGGCCACTTGGTCGACCAGTTCCGCATTCGGCCCACCTTCGCCGCCGAGATCGGCTTGGTGTCGCAGGGAGACTTCCAGCTCGACGCGGATGGGCTCGCGCTGCTGCTCGACGAAGGCCTCAACGAGGCTCGGTTCACGATCGCGGCGGCGGCGACGCTGGAGGAACGTGTCGTCCGCTTCTCGATCGAGCGTGATCGTCCGGATGGGTTGCAGCAAGAGCATCTCGTCAAGTCGAGCGGGCTGAAGCAGGGCGACGGACACGGCGCCGCGCTCGACATCCTGGGCGACACCATGGTGGTCGGTTCGCCGTTCGAGGATGTCACCCACCAGGGCGCCACCATCCCGGAGGCGGGCGCCGTCTACGTCTACAGCCGCGATGGGCAAGGCTGGCGCGAGTTCGCGCGGCTGCAGTCGCCCGCTCCAGGCACCGGCGACCGCTTCGGCGCCAGCGTCGCGATCTTCTCGAATCGCATGATCGTCGGCGCCCCAGGAGAGGACGGGGAAGGCGTGCTGGATCTCGATGACATCAACGAGAACGCGCCCGATTGCGGAGCGGCATACACCTACAGGATCGGGGCTGCGACCGTCGACTTCGAGCGCTACCTCAAGCCGGACGCCGCGATTCCCCGCAAGACCAAGGGCTTCGGCCACGCCGTCGCGGCCGATGGGGGCCTCTACTTCGTCGGTGCGCCGCAGGAAGGCACGCTGGTGGATCCGGTCCTTGGCGTGATCGCGGCTCCGAACGCCGGTGCCGTGCATCTCTTCAACGCCAATCCCGCCATCCAAGGGTCGATCGGGCGCATCCAGGCACCCGACGCCGCGGCCAACCAGAGCTTCGGCTCGGCGCTCGGTCTCGACGAGCGCCGCTTGGCGGTCGGAGCGCCCGGCGCGAACGGTGCGCGCGGCAAGGTCTACGCCTTCAATCCCGGCAACACGCTCGCCAATTTCAGCCTCGAAGCCGAACTCGTGGCACCGGTGGGCGACTTGTTCGACGCCTTCGGCGCCAGCGTGGACATGGATGCCGGCCTGCTCGCCATCGGCGCGCCACTGGAGGATTCGGGCGCGGAGGGCATCGGCGGCAATCAGTTCGACGACAGCAAGGTCAACAGCGGTGCCGTGTACCTCTTCCGTCGACGCCCGGTCCTGGACGGCGTGGAATTCGAGCTGGACGGATACATCAAGGGCGTCGGCAACCTGGGTGGCGAGCGCTTCGGCACGGCCCTCGATCTGCGGGGCGATCGGCTGTGCGTGGGCGCTCCGCTCCAGCGGCGTCCCGCCCTGGGCGAAGCGCAGGGCCCGATCGCCCCGGTGCGGGCGGTGGGTGCGGCCTTCTTCTACGCGCATCGCAACGACGTCTGGGACCTGGGGACGACCCTGACGGCCCCGAACGCCCACGAGGGCGCCGAATTCGGCGCGGCGGTCGCCATGGGCTCGGCCGACCTGCTGATCGGCAGCCCCAAGGACCGTACCTTCGGGCAGGGCATCGACGCTTCGAGCGTGGTCGTGGCAGGCCCTGGCGGCGGCGCGGTGAACAACTTCCGGTGAGGGCGCACCGGGGGGGGGAGGCGAGCGCGCAACGCTCTGAGGCAGTGCAGGAAGGGGGGGGGAGTGCCATGCAGCACCCCCCCCTCAGCTCAGCCTCGAGGGCAAACCCCAGCGCAGGAGCTCCAGCGCAGCACCTCGCAGCGGCAACGGGCCGATTCCCCGATCCTCACGCCCTCCGTCCTTCGGTTGCGGGCATGCCGCTCCTCGGAGCGGTGTCCGTGGAGGGCGCGCTCGAAGGTGCCAGGCTGTGACGGTGCTGTTTTCGGGGAATTCCGGTTGGTCGAGGGCTCGCAGGCTGTCCGCGGGAGTGGACGGGCCACGAACGCCGAGGCCCGCGACCCACCTCTCCGATCCGACCGGAACTCTCCCATGCGCAACCTGAACCTGCTCCCCACGCTGTGCCTCGCCGCCTTGCCCTTCGGGCTTGTCGCCTGCGGTGGCGGTGGCTCGCCCCAAGCCGGCGCGGGCCAAGTCGACAACCTGGAGATCCTCGACCTCGGCCTACCCGCGGAGGCCACCTTGGTCGGCGACTTCGATCCGCTCGCCGACGAGTACCGGCTGCGACTGCCCTTCCTGGGCGACACGCTGGCGCTGCGTCCGATCTACGCCAATCCGGGCGCAGTCTCGACGGGCACGATCGGACTGCAGGACGCGGGCTTCGGCGAACTCGAGGCTCTGGTGGCCGAGGGCGACAACGAGTTCGAGTTCAGCGCCAGCCTGGCCGCCACCGGCGAGCAACGCAGCGTGCGCGTGGTGGTGCAGCGCGCATTCGCCGCGCAAGTGCGCCAAGCGAACACGCTCAAGTCGGATGTGGCGCGCACCGGCGATGGCATCGGGGCGGCGGTGGCCACGGAGGGCAGCTTGCTCGTCGTCGGCGCACCCAAGGAGGATCTGCAGCAGGGCTCGACCACGCTCGCCGACGCGGGCGCCGTCTACCTGTTCGAACGCAGCGGCGACTCGTGGACGCAGGTCGCGCGGTTGCAGGCTCCCGCGCCGGGCGCGGACGATTTCTTCGGCACCAGCGTGGCCGTGGCGGGCGAGGTGCTCGTCGTCGGCGCGCCGGGCGAGGACGGCGCCGGCGCCGCGGTGGATCCGCGGGTCGACGAGGGCGCCCTCGACTGCGGAGCGGCCTACATCTTCCGCCGCATCGATGGCACATGGACTCCGACGCACTACCTCAAGCCCGATGCGCCCGGCCTGCGCAACACGCGCGCGTTCGGGACCGCGGTGGAGATCGTCGGCCAGACGATCGCCGTCGGAGCCCCGCAGGAGGGGACGCGGTTGGCGACGGGCGGGTTCCTCGTCCCCGCGGCCAGGGCCGGTGCCGTCTACACCTTCGTCGAAGAGGGCGCCGAGTTGCGCTTCGCCCAACGCCTGCAGGCTCCCGATGCCGCCGTCGCGGCCGACTACGGCATGGCCTTGGCGGGATCGGGCGCGCGCCTCGCGATCGGCGCTCCGGGCGCCGACGCCCAAAGAGGCAAGGTCTACCTCATGGCCCGCACCTCGAGCCTCGCCGGGTTCGAGTTGCAGTCGGAGATCGTGGCTCCCAACGCATCGATCCAGGATGCGTTCGGCCGCAGCCTCGACCTGTCGGCGGATCGGCTCGTGATCGGCGCGCCCGGCGAGGATTCGGGGGCGGAAGGAGTCGGTGGCGATCAACTCGACGAGTCGGCGCAGAACTCGGGTGCCGCCTACGTGTACGAGGTGAAGGGCCAGTTCCTGCTGTTCGAGGCCTACATCAAGGGGCTGTCGAACACCGCAGGTGCGCGCTTCGGCGCCTCGGTGGCGCTGGCGAACGACATCGTGTGCGTCGGCGCGCCCTTGGACATCGGAGCGGCCTTCGGCGAGGAGACCAATGGCATCGTGCCGATCGCTCCGATCGGATCGGTCTTCACGTACACCCGCCGCGAGGGCGCCTTCACGGCGGCCGGAGCCATGCGGGCGGCGAATCCGCACGCAGGTGCGCAGTTCGGAGCCACCGTCGCCATCGGCGCGGACGACATCGTCGTCGGCAGCCCGGAGGAACGCAGCTTCGGAGCCGGCATCGACGGCTCGAGCGTGGTGGTGGGCGGCCCTGGTCGCGGCGCGGTGCTGGCCTTCCGCTGAAGGCGCGGCGCGCGACGCCGGAGGGGCGCGCGAGGTGCGGCGGACCGCTTCCGCCAAGCGCGGGGGCCGCGTCGGATGATCGACGCGGCCCCCGCCTCGTGCACTTCGGAGCCAGGCAAGCCTAGTCCAGCGTCAACGTGCCGCGCAGCAGGTCCGCGTCGGTCAGGCGCTTGTCGCCGTCCGCGTCGCGGTACACATCGAGCTCCATGCGCGTGCCGCGATCGAGCGGCGCGACGAGGCGCGCCAGCGAATCCTTGTCGTCGAGGCGCCACGCGCGCGGGCGCACGCCCACCAAGGGGCGCGCCGTCTCGAGCACGTCGCCGGACTTGAGCCCGAGCTTGGCGGCCGGCGAGCCGCCGCGCACTTCGCGCACCTCGATCCAGCGGTTGCTGCGCCCCTCGACGTCGCGCAGGCGCACGCCGATGCGTTCGTACAACTGGCCGTCGACGCGATTCCACGGTTCGACCTTCAATTGGCGCTTGCCGCCGTCGCGCTCGACCACGATCTCGACCTCCTTCTGCGCGCTGACCGCGGCGCGCGCGAAGGCGTACTCGTCGGGCTTGACCACCATCTTGCCGCCGATGCTGACGATGCAGTCGCCGGGTTGCAGGCCCGCGATGTTGGCCGGGCTGCCCGGGACCACGCTCTTCACCTGCGCGTGGTCGGAGAACTTGACATCGAAGCCCAGCCAGGTGTCCGAGGACTCGGGCGCCAGCAGTTGCTCCTCGAGCACCTTGCGCACGCGGTCGACGGGGATGGCGAAGCCGATGTTCTCCGCCACGCTGTTCATGGCGTTGTTGATGCCGATCAGCTCGCCGTTGATGTTCAACAGCGGACCGCCGCTGTTGCCGGGGTTGATGCCGGCATCCGTCTGGATCAGGTCGTCGAACTCCAGGTTCTCCTGCGGGATCTGGATGTCGCGATGCAAGCCCGAGATGATGCCGGTGCTGACGGTGTAGGTCTGTCCGTACGGATTGCCGATCGCCACCACCGTCTCGCCGGGCATCAAGTCGGAGCTCGTGCCCATGGGGATGGCTGGGAACTCGCGCTCGCCGCTGATCTTCAAGAGCGCCAGATCCTCCTCGGGCACGAAGCTCTTGACCTCGGCGGTGTAGCGCTTGCCGTCGTACTGCTCGTCGAACTGCACGGTGATGGCGCGCGCTCCGCGGATCACGTGGTAGTTCGTGATGATGAAGCCGTCCTTGTGGATCACGACGCCCGAGCCCGAGCCCTCGACCTTGCGCGCGAAGAGTCGTCCGAAGAAGTCCTGCTCGGCTTGCACGGCCTCGGTCTTGATGTAGACGACCGTCGGCGACGCGTCGCGCGCCACCTCGACGATGGGAGTCACGCGCCGGGCGAGCTTCTGGTCGACGGGACGGCCTTCGCCTTGGGCGTGGACAGGCGCGAGGCCGCAACAAGCGAGGAGGAAGAGCCGCAGGAGCGGGAAGCGGGTCTGGTTCATGGGCATGTGGGGCGGCGCAGGGGCTGCGCCGCCATCCATCAAGCTACGCACGGGAGGACGACTTGTGAGTCGCGGCTTCGATCGGCCTGCAGGCCCGCAGGCCCGCAGGCCGAATCCAGCCCGCGCGAAGAGGCCCGGCAACGCCTCCGCCCCGTGTCCGGCATGGCGCCGTGTCCGAAACGGGATTGTGCCGGAGAAGGCCACGCGGCGCAGGAGGTGCAAGCCTTCGCGCCAGCCGGGCATTCGGGGGCCGTCGAGCAGAGGGGCCGCGGGAGCGCGCGCGGGTGGAGGCGCGAGCCGCGGCTTCGTGCGCGATTCCACCCGCGGCGGGAGGCTGCAGCCACGAGCAAGGCTGCAGGAGGGTGGGCGATACTGGACTCGAACCAGTGACCTCCACGATGTCAACGTGGCGCTCTAGCCAGCTGAGCTAATCGCCCTGAGGTTGGGCGGAGAAGAATAGCGCCGTGGGACCTCCCTGCCAACATGTTTTCCGCGCGCACCCGCGATGCGTAGACTGGTCGGCCGAGATTTCGCCGCGCAGGCGGGGTCCTGCTGGAGGCTGCGCCGGGTGTCGCGGGCGCGCGGCGGGGACTTCCGCGGGTCCGCAGGCGAGCCCCCTCCACAGTGAAGATCGGCGTCGTCAAGGAGATCAAGAACAACGAGAACCGCGTGGCCCTGACCCCGGCGGGCGTCGACCGCCTCGTGTCGCAAGGCCACGACGTCAGCGTGCAAGCCACGGCTGGCGAGGGCTCGGGGTTGACCGACGAGCAGTACAAGAAGGCCGGCGCCAAGCTGGTCGCCGACGCCAAGGGCGTGTGGGGCTCGTGCGACATGATCCTCAAGGTCAAGGAGCCGCTCAAGCCCGAGTGGGCCATGATGCGCCCGGACCAGACGCTGTTCACCTACCTGCACCTCGCGGCCGACAAGGCGCTCACGAACGGCGTGGTGAAGACCAAGAGCTACGGTTTCGCCTACGAGACGCTCGAGTCGCACGGCACGCTGCCGTTGCTCGTGCCGATGAGCGAGGTCGCCGGCCGCATGGCGATCCAGGAGGGCGCGAAGTATCTCGAGAAGCCCATGGGCGGCTCGGGCATCCTGCTCGGCGGCGTGCCGGGCGTGCGCCCCGCCAAGGTGACGATCATCGGAGGCGGCGTGGTCGGCACGCAGGCGGCGCGCATGGCGGCCGGCCTCGGCGCGGATGTGACCATCCTCGACGTCAACCTCGATCGCATGCGCTACCTCGACGAGGTGCTGCCGCCCAACTGCACGACGCTCTACTCGACGCCGTACGCGATCCGCGAGTTGCTGCCGGAGACCGACCTGCTCGTCGGCGCCGTGCTGATCCCGGGCGCCGCCGCTCCCAAGCTCGTCAAGCGCGCCGACCTCAAGCTCATGCGCACCGGCAGCGTCATCGTCGACGTGGCCGTCGACCAGGGCGGCTGCATCGAGACGGTCGAGCCGACGACGCACGCCAAGCCGACCTACGTGGTCGACGGGGTCACGCACTACTGCGTCGCCAACATGCCCGGCGCCGTGCCGCGCACCAGCACGTGGGCGTTGACCAACGCCACCCTGCCGTGGGTCGAGAAGCTCGCGAAGCTCGGTCCGGTGGGCGCCATCGAACAGAGCGCGGAACTGCGCAGCGCGGTGAACTGCGTGAAGGGCCACATCACCTACGAGGCCGTCGCCACCGCCTTCGGCGCCAAGTTCGTCGCCCCCCTCGACGCCATCGCCAAGCGCTGACGGGGCCGGCGGGTGGACTGGATCGACGCGCTGATCCTCGGCCTGGTCGAGGGCCTGACCGAGTACCTGCCGGTGTCGTCGACCGGCCACCTGCTGCTCGCCGAACGCCTGCTGGGCCTCGAGGCCAACGAGGCGAACCACGCCTACGCCATCGTCATCCAGGCCGGCGCCATCCTGGCGGTCTTGTGGGCCTGCCGTCCGCGCGTGGTCCAACTGCTGGGCGCCGCGCGCGGCGACGCGGCGGGCAGGCGCCTCGTGGCGAACCTCGCCGTGGCCTTCGTGCCCGCGGCAGCGATCGGATTCCTGCTCGACGATTGGATCGAGGCCCAGCTGTTCGGCATGTGGCCGATCGCGACCATGTGGATCCTCGGAGGGATCTTCATCCTCCTCGTGCCGCGCCTGCGCCGAGGCGGCGCGCAGGGTCTGGGCTTCGACGAGATCGGCGCGCGGCAAGCGCTGCTCATCGGGCTGGCGCAGGTCGTGGCCATGGCGCCCGGCACGAGCCGCTCCCTCGCCACCATCTCCGCCGCGCTGCTCGTCGGCTTGTCCGGAGCCGCGGCGGTCGAGTTCAGCTTCCTGCTGGGGGTGGCCACCCTCACCGCCGCCAGCGCGTGGACGGCGTTGAAGAGCCACGAGGCGCTGGCGCAGATCGGACTCGCCAACATCGCCATCGGGCTCCTGGTGTCCTACGTGGCGGCCTGGGCCACCGTGAGCTTCCTGCTCGAATGGGTCCGCTCGCGCGGGCTGGCCATGTTCGGCTGGTACCGGCTGGCCCTGGGCGGCCTAGTCTCGGTCGGCCTGTGGCTCGGCTGGCTCGAAGCGAGCTGAAGCAGATCCCCTCGGCGCGGCCCCGGCCTGTCAAGATAACTTGACGGGGCGCGAGGGGCTCACTTGGGCATCGGCTTCGAGGCGCCCGACTTCGGCGCCGGCTTGGCGGCGGACTTGGTCGACTTCGGCGCCCCTGCGGAGGTGGTGGACTTCTTCTCGGACGGCGCGGCGCGGCGGGCGGCGGCGGTCGAAGGCAGCGAGGCGGACTCCGGATCGAGTCGCTCGGAGCCGCGGTAGCGCCGCACCCAAGCCGCCAGGTTCTCGCCCGGGCAATCGGTGCCGCGGAACTCGCCGTGCAGGTAGACGCGATCGAGCCCGATCTTGTACTTGGCGCGCAAGGAACCGAGCACGCGCTCCAACGCCTCGAGGGCCGGACCGGCGGGCTTCTGCTGCTCGAAGTTGCCGAGCAGGCACACGCCGATGTTCTGGATGTTGTTCTCCTTGTTCGCGTGCGCGCCTTGCCACTGGATCTGCCGGCCCTCGAACACGCGGCCGTAGGGGTCGATCAGGTAGTGGTAGCCGATGTCGCCGTAGCCGCGACCGTCCATGTGCGAGGACTGCACTTGGCGCACGCCTTCGCACGAAGCCTTGAGCGTGCCGTCGAGCGGCACTGGGTTCGGCATGGCGGAGTGGTGGACGGTGATGCGGCGGTACGGCGCGCGGTTCTTGTCGAGGTCCGCGAGCACCGGGTTGCGCGCGCCCCACGTGGAGCGCTCGCTCCCCGCGAAGGACGCCCCATGGGCGGCGCGCCGCATGAAGGCGAGCAGCCCGTCGCAGGTCTTGATCGACTCTTCCGCGCGACGACGCTGGCCGGGGGTGGCCTTCATGTCGGACATCACGGCGACGAAGCCCACGCGCGCCGTCGACAACCGCGTGGAGACGGAGGCGTCGGGCGCCAAGCCCTTCGAGCGCGCGGCGGCGAGATCGCGACGCGCGTACTCGGCGCGTCCGCGATTCAGTTCGAGTTCGGCCTCCACGCGCCATTCGTGCGAGGCGCGCGGCCCGTCCGTCGCCTGCCAAGTCTCGATGCGCTGGAGCTTCTCCCACGACAACGGCTCGGCCATCCAGGCGGGCACCGCATCCGGGTCGTGGCGCACCTGCGAGGCGGGCACGCTCTCGCGCACCTCGACGGGCAGGGGCTTCGGGCTCTGGCAGGAGCCGAGGACGAAGAGGGCGCAGGACGAGACGGCGGAAGCGAGGCGCAGGGCGCGCGGGGCGAGGGTCATGCCTTGGGAATAGGAAAACCGACGATCGGGAGCAAGACGCTGCCCCCGCCCAAGATGGCGCTTTGGGGATGGGAATTGCCCTCGGCGGGTACCAGACTGGGACTTCCCGCTCGGCGGATGGGTGCGCTTGCGCGTCCGCGGCCGATCGCTTGCACTAGGCGAGTCCCTCCATGCAGCGTCCGGTCACGGCATCCCTCCTCTGCGCCCTCATGGCGTGTCTCGCGCTGCCCGGCTCCGCACTCGGCGCATCGCCTGGTCCGAGCCACGGTCCGAGCCACGGTCCGCTGGGCCTCGCCGTGGCCGCGCCGGAGCTGGCGGCGCAGGACGACGAGGAACTGTGGGCGGAGGAGCGCCAAGCGTGCTTGTCGCTCGTGCGCAAGGGTCGCTTGCGCGAGGCCTTGAGACGACTGGACGAGTTGCTGGCGGAGCGCCCCGCGGATCGCGCGGCGGCCGAACTGCGCGCGCAAGCCTTGTGGCGCGACGGACGCTTGGATGAGGCGCGCAAGGCTTGCGAGAGCCTGCTTGCCGACGCCAACGGCCTCGACGGCGCCCTGCCGGCTCGAATCTTGTGCGACTTGGGCGCCATGCTCGGTGGCGAGGCGCTGACCCAGGCCTTCGCCCACGAGGGGCGCCTCGCGCCGGGCGCCGATGCGCGCGACGCTTGGAGCCTCGGCGCCGCGCGGCGGGAGGCGGGGCGTCGCGCGGAAGCCATCGCCACCTGGCGCGAGGGGACGCAGGCGGAAGCGCGTCGCGCCGACGAGTTGCTGGCGCGCGGCCATTGCCGTCGGGCATTGCTGGATCTCGCCGGAGCCTCGAGGGACTACGTGGCGGCGATCAAGGCCGCGGAGGACGAAGGCGACGAGTGGCCCGACCTGCTCGTGGCGCTGGCCGACTTGTACTTCGAGGCCGATCGCGAGGTCGAAGCCGCCAAGCAGCGTTCGGCCGCGAAGCTCTACGACCAGGCGCTAGCCATCGATCCCGACCACGAAGGCGCGTTGCTCGGCCAGTACGCGCTCCACGACTACAACTGGCTGCGGCAGCGCCGCAGCGCGGGCGAGTTCCTCGAGCGCGCACTCAAGGCGCGACCGCGCTCGGTGCGCGCGCTCTTGGCGGCCACGGGCGGCGATCTCGTCGACGGGGACCTCCAGGCGGCGCGCCTGCGCCTCGCGACCTTGGCCGAGCAGGCGCCTGCCCGCCGCGCGGTGCGGGCCGCGCAAGCCGCGCTCGCCTTCCTGTCGGGGGACGCCGCGCGCGCCGAGGTGCTCGTCGCCGCGCTTGAGGGCGAGGATCCGGGCGATTCGAGCGCCCCGACGCTCTTGGGTCGCGCGCTCGTCGAGCAGTACCGCTTCGCCGAGGCGATTCCGTGGCTCGAGCGCGCGGTGGCGCGCGACCCCGGCGACCACGAGGCGTTGACCTACCTCGGGCGCGCGCAGGCCAACACCGGCGACGAAGCGGCGGCGTTGCGCACGCTCGACCGCTCGGCGGAGGCGGCGCGCGGCCGCGCCGACGCGTGGCGCGACAACATGCGCCTCGTCTTGACGCGCATGGCGCAACGCCACGTGGTCGTCGGCGGAGGCGAGCTGACCTACAGCTTCGAGCAGCGCGGACGCGAAGTGCTCGAGGCGATCATGTCGCGCTTCTATTCGGAGGCCCGCGCGGAACTGGCCGCGCGCTACGGCTTCACGCCATCGCCGACGCGCATCGAGATCTTCTCGCGCCAAGCCGACTTCTCGGTGCGCTCCGTGGGCTTCGAGGGCTTCCCGGCGCTGGGCGTGTGCTTCGGCCCGGTCGTGACCGCGGTCTCGCCGCTCTCGGAGTTGCGCGGGACGCAGTCGTGGGCCCGCACCGCGTACCACGAGTTCACGCACGTCATCCACCTCGGCATCTCCAGGAACCGCTGCCCGCGCTGGATCACGGAGGGCATCGCGACGTGGGAGGAGGAGACGCGCAACCCGGCGTGGACGCGCAACCTGCGACGCGAACTGGTCGACGCCATCGCCAACGACGACCTGCTCGAATGCCGCACGATCAACCGCGCCTTCCGCGGCCCGCGCGTCATCTACGCGTACTACCAGTCCGGCCTGATGGTGCGCATGGTCGTCGAGAAGCGCGGGTTCGCGCCGCTCGTGCGGCTGCTCGAGGCCTTCGAGCAGGGTGCCGACCTCGACCAAGCCTTCCGCAAGTGCCTCGAGACCACGCCGGAGGCCTTCGATCGGGACTTCGAAGCGTGGGCGCGCGCCTGGACGGCGCCGCTGAAGATCGAGCCGCGCTTGTCGGCGTCGACGGTGGCGCGCTTGCGCGCCAACTTGGGCGCGACTCCTCCCGCGGACGACGCGGCGCGCACGCGCTGGGCCGACGGATGGGTCGGGGTGGCGCGCGCGAGCTTCGCCGCCGGCAAGCGGGTCGACGCGGAAGACGCGCTGCGGCGGCTGAAGGCCCTGCCGGTCGAGCCGCCGCGCGCGGCGCTCTTGCGCGGCGACATCGCCTTGCAGCAGGACGACGACGCAGCCGCGCTGTCCCAGTACCAACGCGCCTTCGCCGCGGGGGCCGACGACTACCGCGCGCGCTTCACGGCGGGCAAGTTGCTCGAGGCGCAGAGCGACGACGAAGCCGCCATCGCCATGCTCGAAGCGGCCTTGGCGGCCTTCCCCGGCTGGGACGACCCCGGCTTGTCGGCTGAGCTGGAGCTCGCCGCCATCCACCGTCGTCGCGGCGACGAGGACAAGGCGCTCGAGTACGAGGAGCGGCGCCTCGACTGGGATGCGGGGAACATGCCGTTGCGCCTGCGCGTGGCGGAGGCGTGGACGACGCGCGGCCGCCCCGAGCGCGCGGTCCTGCGCCTCGAGGAATGCGTCGAGGTCGACCCCTTCGTGCGCACGGTGCACCGTCGACTGGCCGAAGCGCAGGAGGCCGTGGGGGACCACGCGGGCGCGGCGCGCTCTTGGAGCCTGCTGCAGAAGGTGCCGGCCGAGCTCGATGGCCTCGACGGCACGCCGACCGAGGAGTCCGAACTCGCCGCGTGGATCGGCCGCGAGGCCTTGGCGCTCGCCAAGGATGGACGCTGCGCCGAGGCGCGCGAGCGCGCAGCCGCGGCGCTGGCCTTGGTGGACGATGAAACTTCGGCCTCCGAGGCGGCTGCCATGTGCGGGGAAGGCAAGTGACGCGGCCCTTGTTCGTCGTCCTGGATGGCGCCGACGGTTGCGGCAAGACCACGCAAGCGCGGCTGCTCGTCGAACACCTGCGGACCGGGCGCGGCGTGGAGCCGTTGCATGTGCGCGAACCGGGTTCGACGCAGCTCGGCGAGCGCCTGCGCGCCATCTTGTTCGACCGCGCGCTCGAACTGTCGCCGCGCGTGGAACTGCTGCTCTTCGCCGCGGCGCGGGCCCAACTGCTGGCGGAACTGGTCGCACCCGCCCTCGCCGCCGGCCGCGATGTCGTGTGCGAACGCTTCCACCCGTCCACCTTCGCCTACCAGAGCGTGGCCGGGGGACTGGACGAGGAACTCGTGCTGCGCACGCTGCTCGAGCATGCCAACGACCCCGAGCCGGACGCGTTGGTCGTCCTCGACATGCCGCTCGAGGTCGCGCTGGCGCGGCGCGGCGCGGCGAGCGACCGCATCGAGGCCAAGGACGAGGCTTTCCACGCGCGCGTGGTCGAAGGCTACCGCATCTGGGCGCGGCGCCATCCGCGCACGCGCCTCGTCGACGCCACGGGCGCGCCGTCGGCTGTGCACGAGCGTGTGTGGGAGGCGGTGCAGCGTGCGCGTTGAGCCGCTGCGCGGCCACGAGGGCCGCCTCGCCGGCTTGTGGCGCGCCGCCGCCGAAGGCCGCCTCGCCCACGCCTTGCTCTTCGCCGGGCCAGCGGGGATCGGCAAGCACCTCGCGGCCGAGACGCTGGCGGCGGGTTTGCTGTGCGACAGGGGGCCGGGCGAGCCCTGCCGGACCTGCGGTGCGTGCAAGCGCTGCGCGAGCGGTGCGCATCCCGACCTGCACGTCGTCGATCCCGTGGCCGAGGAGCTCGAGACGATCCCCATCAAGCGCATCGCGCGACGCGAGGACTCGCAAGGACAGACGGTCGAGGAGTTCCTCGGCTTGCGCGCCATGGAGGGCGGCTGGCGCATCGTGCTCCTGCGCGAGAGCGAGCGCCTCAACGAGGAGGCGCAGAACGCGCTCCTGAAGACGCTCGAGGAACCGGGCGACGACGCGCTGCTGGTGCTCGAATGTGCGCGCGCGGAACGACTGTTGCCCACGATCGCTTCGCGCGTCGTGCGAGTCGCCTTCCAACCCTTGGCGGTCGACGTAGTGGCGCGCTGGTTGGGGCAGGAGGGCGTCGAGGCGCGAGTGGCGCTCGACTTGGCGCGCCTTTCGTCGGGAGCCATCGGCGTCGCGCGCCGCGCGCAGGCCGAAGGATGGCTCGAGCGACGCGCGATCCTGTGCGCCTGCCTCGCCGGGCGCCTCGACGCCTTCGCGGCCACCGCGGCCTTGGTGGAGGTTGGAGGCGAGCTCCAAGGCAAGACCGCCGCCGCCAAGGCGCGCAACGCCGCGCGGGCCACGATCGACCTCGGCATCGCCCTGGTGCGCGACTTGGAACGCCTCGACGCCGGCGTCGCGGCGGCCCGACTGCCCCATGGCGGAGCGCTGCTGGAGGCCGGGCTGGGTCTCGCCGGGCCGGCGCCGCGCGAGCGGCTGGAACAGGCGCTCGCGGCCCGGCAAGATGTGGACCTCAACCTCGCGCCGGACGCGGCCTTGGAGCGCATGCTGCTGGCCTTCGCTCCAGCGCGGATCGAACGCGCCAGGAAGGCTTGAACCCTTCGGCGGGGCGCCTCGGAGCGCGCCGCTCCCGAGCGAAATGGCGATGCGACAGCCGGACACGAACCAACCTTGAGCGACAGCGTGCGCAAGCTGGCCTTGCAGGACGGGCGCTACGCGCCCGAGGCCTTCCAATTCCTCTATGAATCGCTCGACACGGCGATCCAACTGGCGGGGCGCGGCGACGCGCAAGGCAAGGAGCGCCATGTCACCGGCCAGGAGCTCGTGCTCGGGTTGCGTGCCCACGCCCGCGAGGTCTTCGGCCCGCTCGCCGCGCCGGTCTGGCGCGCGTGGGGCGTCCACGAAACGATGGATTGGGGGCGCATCGTGTTCCTGCTGGTGGAAGCGGGACTGCTGAACCGCCAGGAGTCGGACACCATCGACGACTTCCGCGACGGCTTCGACTTCGACGCGTGGTTCGTGCGCGAGTACCGTCCCAGCCTGCCGGCGGATTGGACGGCTCCCGGAGGAAGCCAACCGTGATCGAGCGCATGCCTCCCTTGTGGCGCAACCTCGCCTTGGCGGCGCTGGTGCTGTTCCTCGGCTGGTTCCTGTACGAGGTGCGCAGCGTGGTCAACCCGCTGATCCTCGGCTACTTGACGGCCTTCATCCTGCACCCGCTGGTGTTGTGGCTCGAGCGTCGTCGCTGGCGCCGGCGCACCGCGGTCAACTTCATCTTCGCGGCCTTCGCCGTGGCGGTGGCGAGCACCGTCGTGCTCCTGTGGTTCCAGGGCAAGGCCCTCGGACGCGAGTTCACGCGCCCCGATGGCATCGGGCACCAGATCGAGGCGCGCGTCGAGCAGGCGCTGCAGGACCATTCGCGCGAAGTCGATTGGCTGCTGCAGTTCTTCCCCGAGGTGCGCGACGGATTGCGCGAGGCCACGCAAGCGCCGGGCGCCGAGGCCGAGGCGGCCGCGCCGTCGCCCGTGGGGTCGGCGCAGTTGGCGGCCGCGCTGCGCACGTGGTGGGACTCGTGGTTCACGGACAGCCAGCGCCAGCAAGCAGGCGAACTCGGCCTGCGCGCGGCGGGCGGCCTCGTGCTGTTCCTGCAGAAGATCTTCGGCAGCCTGCTCGACTTCGTCGCCCTCGTCTTCCTGCTGCCGATCTACACCTACTTCCTGTTGTTCGAGCTCGAGCGCATCCACCGCTTCGTGGCCAAGTACCTGCCGCGGTCCGAGCGCGAGAAGCTGGTCAAGATCGGCTCGCAGATCGGCGAGGTGCTCTCGACCTTCTTCCGCGGCAGGCTGCTGGTGGCGGCCGCCAAGGGCGGCATCCTCGCGCTCGGCCTGTGGGTCGCCGGCGTCGACTTCGCGCTGCTGCTGGGCATCGGCTCGGGCGCGCTCTCGCTCATCCCGTTCGTCGGGACCTTGGTGGGATTCAGCATGGCGATGGTGGTCGGCTTCCTCGAGTACAGCCTGCTCGAAGCCTTCCTGCGCGCGGGCATCGTCTTCGCCGTGGCCGAGGCGTTGGAGAACTACCTGCTGATTCCGCGCATCATCGGCGACAAGCTGGGCCTCCACACCGTGGTCGTGATCTTCGCCTTGATGGCTGGCGGAGCGGCGATGGGCATGTTCGGCCTCCTCATCGCGCTGCCCTTGGCCGCCACATTGGTCATCCTGGGGCGCGAGTTCCTCGTGCCGATGCTGGAGAAGTTCGCCGAGGAGACCGGCGCGCCGCCGGCCGAAGGCAAGTCTGGTTGAAGCCGTGCCGCTCGCGCCTCCGCGCGACTCGGCAGCGGCTCAGTTCCAGAGGGCTGCTTGGGCGCCGGTCTCGGCGTGCTTGGCGAGGTAGGGCTTGACCTTGAACTTGCGGGCGGTGTTCTCGCTGCTCATCCAGCGGATGGTGCCGAAGACCTCGCGCTTGGGCGCCCAAGGCCGATCGTAGCGGCCGAGGCACCAGTAGATCCCCGACAAGCTGTTGGGATCGCGTCCGTCGACGGCCCAGCGGTTGTTGAGGTGGATCAGCATCCGCAGCGCCTCGCGCGGACTCTCGCTCCACTCGACGACCTTCTTGCCCCACAGCATGCGCAGGTAGTTGTGGATCACGCCTTCCACCAGCAACTGGCGCTGCGCCGCGTTCCACAGTGGATCGTGCGTGCGCGCCGCCTCGAGCGCGTCCAGCCCGTAGAGGTGCTCGCGTCGATCGACGGCGTGCTCGTCCAGCGTGCGCCTCGCCCATTCCGGCAGGGCTTCGTAGTCATGGCGTTCGCCGTGGCGCAGGTTGTAGGCGACACCCAGTTCGCGCCAGGTGACCAGTTCGTCCATGAAGGCCTCGGCCGAGGCGCCGAGGCCCCACCACCCGTCGCGGGAGCCGTTGGCGCGACCGGACATGGAGGCCACTGTCCAGTTTTCTTGACGGCCGACCAGGTCGAGCAGCTCGTGGGCCGACACCTGCCCGAAGTGGATCCACGGCGACAGGCCGGAGGAGGCGTCCGAGCCGGGTTCCGAACGCTCTTCGCCGTAGCGCGGCAGCCGCGCGCGCACGAAGTCGGCGGTCCTCCTGCGCCCTTCGACCTCGCAGCCGATGGCGGCGACCGGCGGCACGGCGTGGTCGATGGGCAAGCACCCGAGGGCGGCGCGGCCGCGCGTGAGGATGTCCTTGGTGGGCGAGTACCAGCCGCGCGGCGCCTCGAACGCGCCCAGGCTCGGCAGGGCCTCGGCGCCGGCCAACGCGTCCGGACGCGGCAGCTGCGAAGGCGCGAGATGCGGCGCAAGCACCTTCTGCAGGTGGCGGCGGAAGTCGAAGGCGCGCGCGAACTCGCGCGTCATCTCCGACTGCGGGCAGAGGCCGGTCGAATCGACGGCCTCGAGACGCGTGTCGATGGCCTTGGCCGCCGCCTCCAGCATGCGCGGCACGAAGAAGCCGGGCCAGTCGTCGGTGACGACCAGCGCCGCGTCCTTGGCGAGCCGCGCCAGCAGGCCCTTGCCCGCGCCGGGTTCGGGCTCGATCCACGGCAGGTAGGCGACGCCCGCGGCCGCGCAGCGCTTGGCCGTGTCGCGCATGCCTTCGACGACGAAGGCGTGGTGCCGATCGCTCGCGTGGGGGTAGCCGGCGCGCAGGGGCTCGAACACGACGAGCGGCAACTCCAGTTCCGCGGCGCGCGCCACCGCGTGCTGCAGGGCGTGGTTGTAGTGCGTGCGCCGGTAGGAAGTCATCCAGTGCAGCACATGGCGCGCACCTTGGTTCTTGCGGCGGCAAGGCGCGTCGACGAGGACGCGCAAGCGGGTCGTGGGTGCGGATTGGTGCGCGGGCATGCGTCTTGACTACGCGCCGTGCACGCGCGGCGGATGCGCCGGTCCGGAGGGGCCTTCCGGACCGCCGGAGGCGACCGCCACGCTCAACCGTACGGATTCGGAGCGGGAGCCGCGCTCCATGCGACGAGACCCGCCGCGGCGCAAGCGGCCAAGGCCAGACCGCAGGCGACGAGCGTGCGGCGCCACTCGCCGTCGACGCGCGTGGCGACGGCGCCGGGCGCGGCGAAGGCCAACACGAGCAAGCCGAGTGCAGCGAGGGGCAGGTCGTAGATCCAGCGCTGGATGAAGATGCCCGCGGTCGCGAGGACGACGACCAGCACCGCGCCGGCGGAGAAGCGCGTGCCGCGTTGGAGCAGGGCGAGCAGCGCCAGGCCGCCGCACGCCGCCGCCAGTCCGCCCAGGCGTTGCGCGTCCGAAGCGCTGCGCGACAGGACGGCGACCACCGCCGAGCCGGCCAAGGCGGTCGCCATGGCCGCGGGCATGGCGAGACCGGGCAGGCGCGCGGCCAATCGATCCTGCCACACGATCCAGATGTAGATCCCGAGGGCCACCAGCAGCCGCCCGACCCAACCCCAGATGCCTTGCCAGGCCTGCTCGAGGCCGAAGCGGGCCACGAGCACGGCCGCGGTGCAGGCCAGCACGAGTTGCAGGAAGCGCGGCACGCGCGGCAGCGACAAGAGGGGCGAAGCCAGGCCGACCCCCAGCACGAGCCACGCGAGCTTGTGCTGGAAGCCGATCTGTCGATCATCGGCGGGCAAGGGCAACTCGCCGAACAAGGCGAGGTGGACCGCCAAGTAGGCGCCGGCCAACGCCAACGCTCCGTCGCCGGGCAGAGGAGCCATGGCCGCCTGCGGCCCCATGGCCCGCATGGCGCGCACGCGCGCGCTGCCGAGCACGATCAGGGCGATGGCGGCGGGCGCCACCACGGTGGCGAGCACTTCTCGCAAGGTCTCCATGGTGTCGCCGCCGGAGCGTGGGGAAGTTCGGCGCGGGAACTCAGCCTTCGTTCGCCTCGAGCGACACCATGAACTCGACGTCCTCGCCGAGGCCGCCCTTCATGTAGGTGATGCCGAACTCGCTGCGCTTCACGACGAGGGTGGCGTGGAAGCCGGTCTTCTTGCCGAACTTCGGGTCGTCGACCGAGCCGGTCTTCTCGACCACGAAGCTGATGGGCTTGGTGACGCCGTGGAGGGTGAGGTCGCCATCGACCTTCATCTTCGACTCGCCGTCGGGCACGACCTTGGTCGACTTGAAGCTGGCCTTGGGGAACTGCTTGACGTCGAAGAAGTCGGGGCCGCGCAGGTGGTCGTCGCGGCCGCCGTTGGCGGTGTTCACGCTGGCGGGATCGATCTCGAGCTCGACCTTGCTGTTGGCGCCGTCGAGCACGATGTTGCCCTCGAACTTGTCGAAGCGGCCGTAGGCCCAGGCGGTGTTCAGGTGCATGCAGCGGAACACGATCGAGGAGTGCACCCCGTCGACCTTCAAGGTCTTGGCGGCGGCGACCGGCGCGCTCGCCACGGGTTGCGTGGCGGAGGCCGACCAGAAGGCGACGGGCAGTGCGAGGGCGACGAGGACGAAGTACTTCATGGGCGTGGTGCGTTCGCGGGTGGTTCGGTGGCGCCCGCCGCGATGCGACGAGTGCCGGTCAGGCGTGGGCCGAAAGGATGCGCCAAGGGGCGCCTCTCTTCCAGAGTCCATCATCCGGACCGTCGACCTTACGGCCGCGGTTGGTCGTCGGATGCAGCGCCTTGGCCCGTATCAGGCCCGGCGCACATCCACCCAGGCGTTGTAGTCCGGCACGCCGCCTTCGGGTTCGATCCGGCCGTAGGGCAGCAGTTGGTTCAGCTCGGGCCAGTGCCCTTGCAGGGAGCCGCGCGCGACCTCGGCGAGGAACACCCGACCGTGGAAGCGTCCATGTTCGTTGGAGAGCACGATCCGGTCGTCGGCGCGCAGGCCGAGCGCCGCCGCGTCGTCGGCGTGCATGTAGATGTGGTCGCGCGACGCGCCGGTCAGCGGGTCGACCTCGCGCTGGATCATCGAGTTGAACTGCTTCCCCCGCCGCGTGGCGAGGCGGAAGCGGCGCGGCGCGGATCCGAGCTCGCGGACTTCGCAAGCGACGTTGGTCTCGCCCTCGTAGGGGATCGACGGCGCGAGGACGGCGAAGCGCGCCTTTCCGTCGGGGAAGGGGAAGCGGCCGTCGGCGTACAAGCGCGGACCGCCCCATTGGAACTGGTCGCCTTGGCGCGACAACTTGGCGATGCCCGCGTAGGAAGGCACGCTGCGTTCGATGTCGGCCCGGATGTCGGCGCCGCACGAGTACTGCACGCGCCACGAGTCCCTGGGCTTGGCGTGGCGCGCGAGGTCGCACAACATGCGCCATTCCGCGCGGCTTTCGCCGACCTGGTGCCCGTCGAGCTCCGGCGAGTACACCACCCGGCGTTCGGTCGTGGTCTCCGTGCCGCCTCCGTCCTGCTCGTAGCGCGTCTTCGACGGCAGGATGTAGGCGACGTCCGCGGGCTCGACCAGCATCTGGCTCGTGGCGACGATGTCGCAGTGCACCCGCAAGGGGATGCGCGCCAAGGCCTGTTCGACGCGGGCGGGGTCGGGCATCGTCTCGAGGAAGTTGCCGCCGATGCACCACCAAGCGTCAAGTTCGCCTGACAGCGCCGCCTCGAAGGACTCGACCGTGGTCATGCCTTCCCACGCCGGGACTTCGAAGCCCCACAGCTCGGAGAAGCGCCGCGCCCCGGCCTCGTCGAGCGGCAGGTTGCCCGGCAGCGCGGCGGGGTAGCAGCCCATCTCCGAGCCGCCTTGCACGCCCGAGTGGCCGCGGATCGGCATGATCCCTACGCCCTCCTTGCCGAGCCAGCCGCGCAGCAAGGCGAGGTTGGCGATGGCGCGCACGGCATCGGCGCCGTTCCGGTTCTGCGTCACGCCCATCGACCAGACGAGGATGCCGCGCGGGGCGGAGCCCAGTTCGGCGGCGAAGTCCGCGATCTCCGCCACGCTCGTGCCCGCTTGTCGAGCGAGGACGGCGAGGTCCAACGCGCGCAAGCTCGCCTCGAGCTCCTCCAGCCCATCGACGTGCTCGCGGATCCAGGCGAGATCCACGCGCCCCGCCTCCACGAGCACCTTGGCCGCGCCCAGCAGGAAGGGCAGGTCGCCCCCGGCGCCCACGAGGTACGTGCGTTCGCAGATCTTCGTTCCAAGCAGCGCGGAAACCGGCTGGGACGGGATCCAATACGCGTCGAGGCCGCTCTCCTTCGCCGTGTTGACGGACACGACCCGTGCTCCGCGGCGACGCGCCTCCGCCAGGTACTTCATCGTCACCGGTTGGTCGTTGGCCGGGTTGGAGCCGATGAACACGATCAGGTCGGACGCGAAGAAGTCGGTGTAGCTGCAACTCGTCGCCGCGTGCCCGACGGTCGACTTGAGCGCGACGCCGCTGGGGGCGTGGCACAGGCGCGCCGAGTTGTCGACGTGGTTCGAGCCCAGCCAGCGCATGACCTTCTGCGCGACGAAGTAGGTCTCGTTCGTCACGCCGCGACTGGTGACGAACATCGCCGAGCGGCGCGGTCCGGCGGCCGCGAAGCGCGCTCCGATGTCGCGCAGGGCTTCCTCGTAGGGGACGGGCGTGAATCCCGGCTCGCCACGGCGACGGCGCAACGGGCGCGACAAGCGTCCCAAGGCGCGCAGCTCCTTCGAGCTCGAGCGTCGCGCGAGCGCGGCATCCGCGAGCAGCGCGTCGTCCATCGCGCCCATGGTGTTCAAGCGCAGGAGCTCCAGCCGCACCATGCACAGGTGCGTCCCGGGCAAGGTCCAGTCGCGCACGCCGCTGGTGCCGAGCGCGCAGCCGTCGCACACGCCCTTGGTCAGCACCTTCCAGGCCCAGCGCAGGTTGTCGCGGTTCTCCCAGGCGACCTTGAGCATCTCGCGGATGTGGCGCGGCTTCTGGCGCGACAGGCCGAAGGGCGACCAGCCGGCACGCATGGAGAGGTAGGAGCGCGGAGAAGGCATCGTGGCGCGTTGCGGTCGACTGTTGTACCGACTGCGGCGTTCCGTGGCACCTGCGCGGGCCGCGGACGCGCCGGATTCAGCGACGAGTGTCGGGATCGCGGAAGGCGCGCGCTTCGGCCACGCCCTCGTCCCATCCGGCCTCGAAGGCCGCACGTCGCCCCGCGGCGTCGGTGCCGTCGGCGCGCTCGCGCAGCGCGGCGCGCTGCGCTTCCGCCATCTCGACCTCCCGCGCCACGCCGCGCTCGTGCAGCTTGCCGGCCACGAGGCCGGCGCCGCGCGCGAAGTCCTCCGCGCCCGCGAGCGGCATGCCCAACAGGTCCGCGTTCTCGGCGAGGGTCGTGCGCGCCTCGGGACCGATCAAGGGCCCGGCCGAGGTGGTCGCGGCGCCCGCGCGCGCGCGACGAGCCAAGGCCGGGTCGGTCGTCACGAGTCGACGCAGCTCGGCGTCGAGGCCCGCGGCGCCGCCCGCCATGCGCAGCGACCAGCGCAAGGAAGTCCCCGCGGCGTGGGCGAGTTCCCCGCGCCACTCCACGGGCCAAGGGGCGCACAGCTCGTCCAGATCGAGGCGCCAATCCGCGCCTTGGCGCCTGCGCGCGGCGCGCGCGGCCATGAGGCCGTAGTTGAAGCCGAGCCCGCGCAGGACGGGCGTGCGCACCTCGGGCGGATAGGAACGCAGATGTCGTTCGATCTCCTCGCGAGGGACGGCGTTGCGTCCAGAGACGAAGCCGCGCGCCATCTGGGCGAAGTTGTAGCCTTCGTAGCGCAGCCCATTGCCCAGCTCGGCGCCGCTGGCGTCGATCCAGGCGAAGCTGGTGGAGCCTGCCGCGAACAGCACGCCGGCGGGCAGGCAACCCGCGGCGCGCGCCAAGCCGCCCCGCGCCCAGCAGCGGTCGAACAGCACGGCCGCCAGCACGATGGCCATCGTCGCCGTGGGCAGGAAGTAGCGGTAGCCCGAGACTTCCTGCGTGCCGGCGAAGTCGCCCAGCTTGAAGTTGCTGATGCCGAAGGCGACCACGAACAGCGGCAGGTACAAGGTCCACGGCAGCAGCTTGCAACGTTGGAACCACTTGGAGCACCACGGCTCGTGCGCCGATCTCGAGCGGAACACTCCCGCCACGAGCCGCGGCACTTCGCGGAACGAATCCCACGCGCCCCAAACCCACAACCCGAGCACGACGAGCGCGACGACGAGCCCCGCCGGTTGCGGCTCGAGCCAACTCGACTGGACCTGCGCGGCGTGGGGCGCTCGATCCGCGTAGAACGCCAGTCGATCGAGGAACGGCTCGCGCGGCAAGTTGGCCGGTTGTCCGCCCTCGGCCGCGTTGAACCGCGTGGCGAAGAAGCCGAGGATGCGTCCGCTCGTGGCGTAGTTGATGGCGAGCAGCGGCGCCAGTCCGACCCCGAGGCCCGCGGCGAGCGCCGGCAGGTCGCGCACGCTCGCTCGCGCGCCGCGCAAGCCGAGGTGCAGGCAGGCGAGGATGCCCACCGGGATGAGCGCCCCCATGAAGACGAAGATCGACAATCCCGCGCCGAATCCCGCCGCGAAGAGCCGCCCGAAGGACGCGCCGCGCTGGTGGAGTTCGAAGAACAGCAGGGTCGAGAGCAGCAGGAAGAACAGGTTCTCGAAGTGGTTCCCCGAGCAGGTGATGGAATAGCGCGTCAAGAGCGGCAGCGAGAGCGCCCACAGGTGCGCGCCGACGATGGCGGCGCGACGCGAGTGGTGCCGGTCCAGCAGCAACCACAGGAGCAGCAGGGCCCCGAGCCCGAGCACCATGGTCATCGCCTTCAGCGCGAAGTAGGTCGAACCCAGCAAGGCGTACGCGAGGATGGCGACGTGGCCGAAGACGAGCTGCCCCGCGGCGTTGTCGTAGTAGTACCGCACGGGGAACTCGACGCCGCGCAGCGCCAGCTCGGCCATCGTGCCCATCGGGTACAACTCGAACGGCGGCGAGGCGACCGCGTCGAAGTTCGTCAGCAGGATCGCCAGGCGCAGCGCCAAGTAGACCAGCACGGCGCTGGCGAGGGCGAGGGGCGGACGAGGCATGTGGCGAGGATGTTCGCCCCGCGCGCGTCGCGGCGCAAGCGCCGACGGGGCGCGCGACTCAGAGGCGACCGACCAGGGCGAGCCACCGGAGCTTCAACACCGTCGTGTAGCCCTGCACCAACAGGCGCCAAGTCAGGGTGGATTCGCCCACCTTGCGGTCCTCGAAGACGATGGGCACCTCGGCGATCCCGATCTTCTTGCGCGCCGTCTTGTAGAGCAGCTCCTGCACGATCGCCGGCCCGGGCGAAGTGGCCTGCTCCACCCGGATCGCCTCGAGGGTCGAGCGCTTCCACGCGCGGAAGCCGCTGTTGCAGTCGCGCACCGCGACGCCCAGCAGCAATCGGATGTAGGCGTTCGCGCACGTCGTGATGGCGCGCCGCAACCAACCGCGATCCGCGTCGCTGCCGCCCGCGATGGCGCGCGAGCCGAGCACCAGCCCGATCGACGGATCCGAGTTGAGCCGCCGCACGAGCTCGGGGATGAAGCGCGGATGGTGCGAGAAGTCGGCGTCCATCTCGACCACGATCCGCGCGCCCATCGCCAGCGCCTGCACGAAGCCGTCGCGTCCCGCGCGACCGCGCCCCTTGTCCTGCAGGCGGTGGAGGAGGTGCAGGCGCGGCTCTTCCTTGCTCGCCTCGGCCACCAGCCGCCAAGTGCCGTCGGGCGAGTTGTCGTCGACGACCAGCACCTCGAAGCCCGGCCCCAGCGCGAGGATCTCCTTCACGAGCGGCAGGATGTTGCCGGCCTCGTTCCAGGTCGGGATGGTGCAGACCACGGCCGGCGGACGCGGGGCCTGCGGCGTGGAGGGCGTCGAGGCGCTCATGGCCGAGTCCAAAGACTACAACCGTCGCCCGGGATTGGCCAAGGCGCGTTGACTCGGGACGCCCGCGGGGAACAATGGGCGCCAAGGACCATCTCATGCGACCCCTCGATCGACGACTCTTCCTGGCCGGCGGCGCCGCGGCGCTCGGCTCCCTCGCGCTGGCGCGTCAAGACGGCAAGCCGCCGCGGCCCGAGGTCTCGGCGGACGAGCAGCCGAGGAAGCCGCGCGCCAAGCTCAAGCCGGCCATCAAGTACTCGATGATCGAGTCGGAGGGTGGCGTGCTGGCGCGCTTCCAACTGGCCAAGGAGTGCGGCTTCGAAGGGGTCGAGCTGGACAGCCCGATCGACATCGACCGCCAGGCCGTGGTCGACGCCAGCAAGGCGACCGGCGTCAAGGTGCACGGGGTGATCGACTCCGTGCATTGGTCCAAGCCCTTCAGCCATCCATCGGAAGGGGTGCGCGCGGAGGCCATCAAGGCCCTCGAAGGCGCCATCGACGACGCGGCGCTGTGGGGCGCCGACACCGTGCTCGTCGTGCCCGCCGTGGTCGTGGCGAACGATCCCGAGCAGGCGTGGCAGAAGTGCTGGGACCGCTCGATCCCGGAGCTCGCCAAGGTCCTGCCGCGTTGCAAGGAGAAGAACATCAAGCTCGCCGTCGAGGTGGTCTGGAACAACTTCCTCACCAAGCCCGAGCAGCTCGTGCAGTACGTCGACGCCTTCGACAGTCCGCAGGTCGGCGCCTACTTCGACGCCTCGAACATGCTCAAGTACGGCGTCCCCTCCGCGGCGTGGATCCGCGCGCTGGGCAAGCGCATGCTCAAGCTGGACTTCAAGGGCTACTCGCTGAAGAACGGCTGGTGCGAGATCGGCGAAGGCGACGAGGACTGGCCGAGCGTGCTCGAGGCCTGCCACGAGGTCGGCTACTTCGGCTGGGCCACGGCCGAGGTCGGAGGCGGAGGCAAGGAGCACTTGACGAAGGTCAAGGCGCGCATGGACCGCATCCTCGCCACCTGAGGCGCTCCGCATGGCCCTGGAAGTCGTCGGCGTGGGCAAGGGCTTCGGAGGACGCGTCGTCCTCGACGGAGTCTCCTTGTCGCTGCCGCGCGGCGAGATCTACGGGTTCCTCGGCCACAACGGCTCGGGGAAGACGACGCTCATGCGCATCGTCCTCGGCCTGCACCGCGCCGATTCGGGCCGGGTGCTGGTCGACGGCATCGACGCCTTCCAGCAACCGGCCGAAGCGCGCGCTCGCATCGCCGGCCTGGTCGAGATCCCCGGCGCGTGGGAACGCCTGACGGCGCGCGAGAACCTGGTCGAGCTGGGACGCTTGCAGGGCATGGATCGCGCGCGCGCCGCGGCCGAGGCCGAACGCGTGCTCCACGAAGTCGGCCTCGACTACGCGGCCGATCGCCATGCCGGT
The DNA here is from genome assembly GCA_046341775.1 of Planctomycetia bacterium. Taxonomy (GTDB): domain Bacteria; phylum Planctomycetota; class UBA1135; order UBA1135; genus SXXH01. The sequence goes on along the minus strand of JBKDQQ010000080.1, from coordinate 5,645 downwards.
TCCTTCAGCCAAGGCATGCGCCAGCGCCTCGGGATCGGCGCGGCGCTGCTGGGCGAACCGCGCTACCTGCTGCTCGACGAGCCCTTCAACGGGCTCGATCCCGAGAGCCTCGCGCACATGCGCGAGCTCCTGCAGGGCCTCGCGCGGCGCGGCGTGGGCATCCTGCTCTCCTCGCACCAATTGGCGGAGATCGCGCCGCTCACCACGCGCATCGGCGTCCTCAAGCAAGGGCGGATGATCGTCGAAGGCGGAACGCACGCGTTGCTGGAGTCCGGTCCGCGCGTGCTGCGCATCGAAGGCGCGGACGCCACGGCGGAACGCGCGTGTTCGGCGCGCGGATGGAAGGCGGACGCGACCCCCCGCGGACTCGTGCTCGCGGAAGCGCCGCGCGGCGACGAAGTGGCGCGAGTCCTGCTCGAGGCGCAGGCTCCGTTCACCAGCATCTCGCGCGTCGAGCGCAGCCTCGAGGACATCTACCTCGCCGCCACGCGGGGGGAGATGGTGCTGCCCGCGCCCGCTCCGGCGCAAGCCGAAGCACCCGCCGCGCCGATCGCGCCCAAGGGGCCCTTCGCGCGCGCCTTCGCCCATGAATGGCGGCGTCTCGTGCATGCACGGGCGCTCTTGTGGATGTTGCTGATCCCGTCCTTGCTCGGCCTCGCGCGCCTGTGGCTGCGCTGGAGCGAGGGACGCGCCGAAGCCGCCAAGGTGGAGTCGGGCGAACTCGCCACCGCCAGCGGCGTGAACGGCTTCGAACTGGTCGCGTGGGGGATGTTGACCGCCTTGCCTGTCCTCGCCTTGCTCGGGGCGGGAATCGCCAGCCAATCGATCGCGGGCGAGCTGTCGCGACACACGTTGCGCAACGTGCTGCTGCGGCCGCTGACGCGCGCGCAACTCGTGTGGGGCAAGCTCGCCGCCTGCCTCGCCGCCATGCTGTGCGGCTACGCTCTGCTCGCCGCGTGCCTGCACTTGGCGGCGTGGAGCACCAGCGGGTTCGGCGACGCCGTCGAGATCCTGCCGAACGGACAACCGTTCGTGATGACGGCGGCAGCCGAACTGGTCCCCGACCTCGCACGAGCATGGTGGGCCCCGGTTCCCGCCCTGTGCGCCGCGCTCGGCCTGGGATTCTTCGCCGGCTCGCTCGTGCGCAGCGCCGCGGCGGCGCTGGGCACGGCCCTGGGATTCCTGCTGGTGTCCGACCTGGGTCGGGTCCTCACGCGCGGGTTCGACCTTGACGGTGTGCTCCCCTCGGACCACATGCCTTCGCCGTTGGGCGATTCCTCCTACCCGCGCGCCTTCCTCGATCTCGCGCAAGGCATCTCCAACGTCGAAGTGCCCGATCCCGGCGCGGGAGTGCTCGTGGGGATCGCGTGGCTCGCAGCCGCGTCCGCCGCTTCGCTCGTGCTCGTGCGTCGCAAGGCCGTGCCATGAACGCCTCCTTCCTTTCGCGCTGCATCCTCGTCGCCGCGTGCCTCGCCGCCGCTTCCTGCAAGTCAGGCTTCGAGGATCGGCAACCACCTTTGCGCGGCGTCGAAGAGCCGACCGAGGCCATGCGCGAGCCCGAAGACGAGGCGGCGCGGCGCGCCTTGCCACCAGGCTCCTTCAGCGGCGTGCGGGTCAAGTCGATCCGATCCAGCCTCGACGAGGAACCCGAGCCCGGTCTCGAGGTCGCCGCCGTGGTGGAGAACTCGCCTGCCGCGGCGGCCGGGATCGAAGTGGGCGACATCCTCCTGCGCGCCACGGTGGGCGGGGCCACGCGCCAGCTCGACGCGCCCTCCGACTGGAGGGCCTTGGAGCTGGAGCTCGGCCCCGGCTCGCGCGTGGACCTCGCCTGCGAACGCGGGGGCAAGGGCTTGCACGCCATGCTCGAACTCGTGGCGCGCGTCGCCCCCGCGCCACGCGATGAAGCGGCGCGCTTCCGCGAGGACGACAAGCTCGGCCTCGTGTTGCGCACAGCCACGGAAGTCGAGGCGCGCCAGGCAGGCTTGGCCCCCGGCGCGGGCGTGGTGTTGGTGGGCATGGCGACCACGAGCCCGTGGCGCGGACTCGCCGAAGCGCCGCGCTACGGCGACCTGATCACGGCCCTCGATGGCGTGGCGATCGACGATCCAGCGAGATTCCTCGCGATCGTGCGCTCGAAGGAGCCCCAGGATCTCCTCGCGGTCGCATGGCGCGGCGCGGGCGGCGCGACCACGCGCGACCTGCCCTTGTCGCGTCGAGCGCAGCAGCTCAAGCGCGTCGCCCTGCAGCCGTTGTTCGCGTGGAAGCGCGAGGGAGAGCGCGTCTCGCTCTCGATCCTCCTGGGGGCGATCGGGTGGGAGCGAGGCGCGGCGCTGTGGAAGCTGACGGTGCTGTGGTTCTTCGACCTGCAAGGCGGCGACTCGGACCGCCTAGAGGAGGCGTCGTGATCGGCGCCTTGCTGCTGGCGACCTTCGAGTTCGGCGCGACGACCGCCCTGCCGCTCAAGGAGCCGCTGCGCATCGCCGAGACGCTCTTGGTCGATGTCGACGGCGACTCCGTGAACGACGTGGTCCTCGCCGGGATGGGCGTCGAGCCCCGCATCGACGTCTGGCCGCGACGGCCGGGTGCGCGGCCCTGGACCGAGCCGGACGCGCGCCTGGGCGCGATCGTCTCCGACGACGCCATCGCCTTCGCCTTCCTCAGGACCGGCGCCAAGACGCGCGGCTTGCACGTGTTCACGCCGCGGGCGATGTACCGGCACGATCCGGACGCGCAAGACGAGAGCCGGCGCTTCGTGCGCGAACTCGACGTGGAGTTGCTGTGGCCGGTGGCCGACCCGACCGGACCATTCCACTTGCAGGCCTTCGTGCACGATCTCGACGGCGACGGCACCGACGAGATGGTGCTGCCGGAGTCGGGCGGCTACCGCGTGCTTTCCCGCCAACCAGACGGTGCATGGCAGGGCGCCAAGCTCGCGCTCTCCGAGGAGGCGTCGTCGAAGGTGGCGCGCGAGCGGGCCGAAGTGCGCAACCGCGGCATGGCCGCCGGCTTCCGCTCGCGCGCGGGTTCCACACTCGGGGTCGGAGTCGAAGCCTTGCGCGAACCGTGGCTGGAGCTCTCCGACGCCGTGCCCGCGCCCGTGGTGGCCGACATCGACGGCGATGGACGCCTGGACGTGGGCGCGCTGGCGCGCAAGTCGTTCCAGTGGTGGCGGCAGGTGGAGCCGCGACGGTACGCGGCGTCGCCCTCGTCCGAGGCGAACCCCGTCGAACGCGATCGCGGGCGCGTGCTGGACGTGTCCTATTCCGCGCGCGTGGGCGACCACGACCTCGATGGGCGCGCCGATGCGTTGGTGTTCGCCGCGAACCGGCGCAGCGAGAAGGCGCAGACGCAAGTGCTGGCGTGGCGCGGCGCCAAGCGCGAGGAGCTCGACACCGTGTTCCCGAAGGACGGAGCCCCCGCGCAGGTGCTCGTGCTCGACGGCATCGCGCGGGCGATCGCGGTGGAGGACGTGGACGGCGACCGGCTGCCGGATCTCGTCGCCGGCGCGGTCAAGCCCGACTTGATCGACGCCCTGCGCGCCGCGACCTCGGAGCGCATCGACGCCCAGATCTACATCTTCCTCGGCAAGCGCGGCGGCTGGTCGCGGCGCCCGGACCTGAGCTGGACCATGTCGGTCAAGGCGGCGCGCTTCGATGCGCAACTGGAGGTGCTGGGCGACCTGACGGGCGACGGGCTCGCCGAGATCCTCGTGCGCAGCGAGCCGGAATCCGCGCGCGTGCTGATGTTGAGGAAGGGGCGCGATGGGGCGTTGAGCCTGCTCGACAAGCCCCTGTGGCAAGCCGCCGTCGATCCCGACGCGCGGCTCCTGGCGCCGGAGAGGCTCGCCAAGTCCGCGCCGGACATCTTGTGGATCGGGAAGGAGGGCGTCTCGTGCACGAGCTTCTACTGACCGCCCTCTTGTGCTCCTTGCAGGACTCCCCGGCGGCGCGCGGCGTGTTGCACGCGCAGGAGATCCCCTTCGAGCTCGCCGACCACCGCGTCGTCGAGCTCGGCGGTCCTGCAGGCGTGGAAGTGCTGCTCGTCGGCCGCCAAGGCGAGATCCGCTCGTGGAACCTGCCGCGCGCCGGGTACGCGGGCGGGCTGCGAGGCGAGGCGCGCCTCGCCCAACCCGCGCGCAGCGCCATCGCGTTGGCGCAGGCTAACGCGGGAGTGGCCGCGCCGGACTTGTACGTGCTCGACGACAAGGGAGCCGGCCGGTTGCCCGTGTTGTCCGACGGCACGCACGCCGGGCAATCCAAGGAGCTGTCGCGCCGCGTGCGCCTGTCGTTGCGCACGGGCATCCCGCGCTTCGTGCCCTTCGCCCCCGACATCGACCGCGACGGACTGCCCGAACTCGTCGCGCCACGCGGTGGACGGCTCGAGATCTGGAAGCGTCCCGTGGCCACGGGCGACGAGCAGCCCGAATACCAGCGACTCGCCGCGGTGCGGGTATCGACGAGCTCCACGCGCAGGGTCGCCGCCGCCTTGGCTTCCGACATCCTGGAGTCCAACCTGCGCGTGCCCTCCTTGCGGCTGCTCGACCAGAACGGCGACGGCAAGGACGACATCTGGGTCGAGGAAGGCGAAGCACGCGCGTGGCACATCGTCGGCGCGGACGGCCGCATCCCCGAGGAACCGTCGCGCAAGCTGGATCTATCGACCTTCCGCGACAACTCCGGCGAGGGCGCGCAGCTGGCTCCCGGCCGGGTCTTCGCGGGCGGACAAACCGCTTCGCTGCAGGCGCGCGACCTCGACGGCGACGGAGTGGTCGACTTCGTGATCGCGCATCGCCGCAAGGTGTGGTCCTTCCTCGGCACGCGCGAGGGTCCGCAGTTCGAGAAGCCCGCCGCCATCTTGAAGAGCGCGGAGGACGCGACGTTGATCCTGCTCGCCCAGTTGGACGAGGACGATCGCCCGGACCTGCTGGTCCTGCGGGTGGTGGTGCCCGGCGTGGGCACGCTCATCCGCGGGCTCGTCGGCGAATGGGAGGTGGAGATGGACGCCATCGCCTACCGGAACGCCGGCGGCGGACAGTTCGGCAAGGAGCCGAGCCAGCGCGCCACGATCGTGTTCCGCCTGCCACCGATCCTCGACGTGGTGCGCGACCCGGAGAAGATCCTCTCGCGCTTCGAGACCGCCAGCCAATCCGTGCGCCAGCCCATCGAAGGCGATTGGGACGGCGACGGGCGGCTCGACCTCGCCATGCTCGACGGCGACGCGACGAACGAAGAGACGCATGTCGACGCCTGGCTGGGCGCGCAAGGCGGCTTGAAGTCGGAGTCCCAGGACGACGAGCGGCTGCTGCGGCGATTGCTGTTCGAGGAATCGGGCTCGGCCTGGGATCTGGATCGGGCCATCGAGTGGCTGTCGAACTTCGGCGAGGGTCGCGTGCGCGACCTGACGGGGGCGCGCGAACCGAGTCGCACGGTAGAGCTGCCCGACGCGCGATCGTGGCGCGTGGCGTTGGCCGAGGCCGCCGACCTCGACGGGGACGGTCGGGACGAGTTGCTGCTCGTGCGCCGCTGGAAGGGCGCCTCCGGTCGCGCGCAACTGCTGGTGCTGCGCCTCGCCGGCGAGTGAGCCGGCGCGGGGGCGCGGGGGCCACCGGGGGCCCACGCCCCGCCCCCCGCGGGCCCCCCCGCCCC
>JBKDQQ010000079.1:0-11097 GCA_046341775.1 Planctomycetia bacterium | reverse complement strand
CTCGACCTGCAAGGCCGCCACGCGCGCCTCGAGCTCGTCGCGCGTGGCGCCCGCGGTCGCGATCGCGCGCAGCTCGTCGAGCGCCGTGGCGGACCGCTGGCGCAGCACGGCGAGCTCCGCGCGCAACGAATCGACTTCCGCGGGATGGGCGCTTTGGCGCGCTTCCAGTTCGGCGATGCGTCCTTGGAACTGCTGCTGGCGCGCCAGCAGCACCGACAGCGCCACGAGGAGCGCGCCCAGGCCGAGGAGTTGCTTGTGCATGGAGACCTGCCGTCGCGCGGCCGCGAGCGATGGCTCGCGCGGGGTCGCGACTGCATGACCTTCGTCGTCCAGCGTGCCGACCGATAAGCAAAGCCAAGGAAATCGCAATGCGCCGAAGGTGGAAAGAACTTCCCGCCGGTCGCCGCCGCGCGCGCGGATCAGCGCAGCAACTCGACGCGCAGGATGCGGTCCGCCACCTCGAGCTGCTGCAGCACGTCGAAGCCGTCGACCAGGCTGCCGAAGTTGGCGTAGCGCCAATCGAGGTGCGGCGTCTCCCGTAGCGTCAAGAAGATTTGACCGCCACCCGAATCCGGATCGTCGTTGCGCGGCATGCCCAGCGAGCCGGCGACGAAGGGCCGGGGAACGGGCTCCGCGCGCAGCGAACCACCGTCCCAGGCCGCGCCGCCGTTGCCGTCGCCGCGCGGATCGCCGCCTTGGACGACGAAGTCCGGGACCACGCGATGGAAGGAAAGCCCGTCGTACGCGCCGCTCCCGGCGAGCATGGCGAAGTTGTGCACGTGCATGGGCGACTCGTCGCCGTGCAGGACCAGTTCCAGCACGCCGCGGTTGGTGGCGATGCGCGCTCCGCGCGGCAAGTCGAGGTCGGCGATCGGGCCGCGCCAGGCTTCGCGAACGCGTCCGGGCGGGGCGACGACACCAAACCGTCCGCGGAGGAGCCGCGCCGCCTTGCGCGCGACGAAGTCGTTCGGGTGCGTCGCCAAGCGTTCGGCGATCCGGCGCGATCCCAGCTTGGCGGCGCAGTCGAGCGCGACTTGCGCGACTTCGGCCCCGATGGAGCCGGGGGTCGTGGTGGCGCAGGCGAGGATGGCGCCTTCGTCCGCGGAGTCCGCGATCTTCGCCAGCGCGCCCATCGTCGCCAGGCGCACGCCGGGATCGGGATGGCCGAGCAGCTTGGTCGCCGCGGCGCGCGCTTCGTCGGACGACCACGCGCCCAGCGACTCCGCGGCGGTGGTGGCGACGCGCAGGTTCGCGTCGGCCGCGAGTCGCGTCGCCAAGGCCGTTCCGCGGGTCGGGCCGAGCAAGGCGGCGGCGCGCGCGGCGGCGGCGCGCACGACGGGATCGGGGTCGAGCCGGGCCAAGTCGAGCGCAGGCGCCGAATCGTCGCCCGACATGCGCGCCAATGCCTCCAGCCGCGCGCCGCGCACGGTCGGCGAAGCGTCGAGGCGCGCCTTGTCGAGCGCGGCTTCGATGCGCGCTCGCGCACTCGCGCGTCCCGCGTCGCCGTCCTCGCCCTCGGAGCCCTCGTCGTCGAGCGGAGCCGGCAGGCGCGCGCCGAGCGCGCCGAGCGCCTCCAGCGCCGAGGCGCGCGTCGACGCCTGGGACGCCGCGCACGCCCCGAGCAGCGCGTCGACCAGCGCCGCGTCGGGATTGGCGCGCGCGGCCAGGGCGGCCTCCTGCGCCACGCGCGGATCCGCGTCGGCCAAGGCGCGCGACAGCGCGTCGCGCGAGCCGGCGTCGTGCGCGCCCGTCGCGAGGCCTTGCACGGCGTGGATGCGCACGCGCGCGTCGGGGTGGGCCGCGGCGGCCACGCACTCGGAACGCAGCGCGCCGGTCTTCCAGCGCGCATGCGCGTGCAGCAGGCGCCACAGGTCCTCGGGGTCGTCCTCGGCCGCCGACAGCGCCCCTTCCAAGGCCGTCGCGTGCGCGGCGAAGTCGTCCGCGCCCGGGTCGAAGCGCGCCAAGCCCTCGGCGGCCGCCCGGCGCGCCTCCGGCGCCGGGTCCCGCAGGGCGGCGGCGACGAGCGCACGCGCGCGCGTGTCCGGAATCCTTGACAGTGCCGCGATGGCGCGCGCGCGCACGCCCGTGTCGGGGTCGGCGGCCAGGCGCTCGAGCGGCGCGAGCCCCTCGACCGATCCGTGCAGGCCGAGCGCGAAGGCCGCCTCCGCGCGCACCGCCGCCACGGGATCCGCGCAGGCCGCGGACAGCGCCGCGAACACGCGTTCCGCAGGCTCGTGTCCGGCCAGGCGCCCGAGCGCGCGCAGCGCCGCCCCCCGCGCTCCCGGCTCGCCGCGCAACGCGAGCGCCTCGAGCAGGCCGTCGCCGTCGTCGCGTCGCGCTTCGAAGGCCGCCACCTGCGCGAGTTGCGCCGCGAGCGAGCCGCCCGGCGCGCGATCGCTCGCACGCGTCCCGGTGTGCGAGCACGCGGCGAGTCCAAGCCACGCGGCGAAGAGGAGCGGCTGCGCGCCGCGGGTGCGACGGTGTTCGGTCATGGCGCGAGCTTAGCGGGGCGTTCGTCCCGCGAGGACCGTCGTCGCGCCCCGCGCCCGGGCGTTCGTGCGCGAGGCCGGTCGGCGGGTCGCCGACCGCGGCATCGGCGCGCGCCCGGCGTGCGTAGTGCCCGACGGGCCGCGCTACACTGGCCACTTGGCGGATCCCGCTCCGGAGCCGCCCGCACCAACACCATGGCCATCGCCTCCATCCCCGAAGTGCTCGCCGACCTCAAGGCCGGCAAGATGATCATCCTCGTCGACGATCCCGGCCGGGAGAACGAGGGCGACCTCGCGATGCTGGCGGAGCACGCCACGCCCGAGGCGATCAACTTCATGGCGCGCGAGGGTCGCGGCCTGATCTGCCTGCCCCTGTCGAGCGACCTGTGCGACCAGCTGGAGCTGGCTCCGCAGGTGCCGCAGAACACGAACAAGATGGGCACCGGCTTCACCGTGTCCATCGAGGCCGCCAGCGGCGTGACCACGGGCATCAGCGCCAAGGACCGCGCCCACACGATCCGCGTGGCCGCGGCGGCCGGCGCGAAGGCTTCCGATCTCGCCCGGCCCGGCCACGTGTTCCCGCTGCGCGCGCGCGAAGGCGGCGTGCTCGTGCGCGGCGGCCAGACCGAGGGGATCGTCGACCTCGCGCGCCTGTGCGGAGCGCGCCCCGCGGGCGTGATCTGCGAGATCATGAACGACGACGGCTCCATGTCGCGCATGGGGGACCTCGAGCGCTTCGCCGAACGCCACGCGCTCAAGATCTGCACGATCGAGGCGCTGATCGCCTGGCGGCGGCAGAACGAGCGGCTCGTCGAGCCCGTCGACATGGATGTGCCGCTGCCGACGCGCTTCGGCACCTTCAACGCGCACCTGTTCCGCTCCAAGATCGACGGCAAGGAGCACATGGCCTTGTCCATCGGGCTCGGCCCCGCGGGGCCGGACGGTCCGCGCGCGCCGGCCGAGGAGACGGTCGCGGTGCGCGTCCACAGCGAGTGCCTGACGGGCGACGTGTTCCATTCGCTGCGCTGCGACTGCGGACCGCAGCTCGACGCGGCGCTCGAGATGCTGGGCAAGGAGCGCCAAGGCGTGCTCGTCTACATGCGCCAGGAGGGACGCGGCATCGGCTTGTCGAACAAGCTCAAGGCGTACCGCCTGCAGGACGGCGGCCTCGACACGGTCGAGGCCAACGAGAAGCTCGGCTTCCCCGCGGACTTGCGCGAGTACGGGCTCGGGGCGCAGATCCTCCACTACCTCGGGGTGCGGCGCATGAAGCTGATCACGAACAACCCGAAGAAGATCGCCGGCTTGCACGGATATGGACTCGAGGTCGTCGACCAGGTGCCGTTGGCGACGCCCGCCAACGAGGTCAACCGCAAGTACCTCGAGACCAAACGCGACAAGCTGGGTCACAGCTTGCCGCGGCACCTGGGTTGAGGTGCGCGACCTCGGTCTAAGTCCTTTTCCCGCAGGTGTTTGTGGAAGGCGTCTGTCGCGTGGCGCCAGCTGCGTACCGCAACGGATTCGATCCGGCGGCGGTGGAACCCTGCCTGTGGCTCGTTTCTAACTTAGTGTCTGCCAAGGACTTGCGATATCATTTCCAGCGGTTCCCCAACCTGGTGGGCGAGCCGCGGCCCGCTCGCCCCGGGCGCGAGGAATAGACGCGGGTCTTTCGCGTCCAAAGGGCCGACATGGAGAGGGCCCGCATGGAACAAGAAGCCGCCAGCGACGCCGCCTTGGTCTCGGAGACCTTGGCCGGCAACCAAGCTTCGTTCCAGCTGCTCGTCGAACGCCACGAGTCGCGCGTCTTCGCGCTGCTGCGGCACTACGTCAAGAACGCGGCCGAGCTCGAGGACCTGGCGCAGGAGACCTTCCTCAAGGCCTACCGGCGCCTCGACGGCTTCGAGGGCCAATCGTCGTTCTACACGTGGATCTACCGCATCGGCGTCAACACCGCGCTCGACCACCTGAAGAAGCGCGGCCGCTCGCCGATCGCCTCGACCGACGATCCCGAGGTGCTGGCCGAGCCGACGCAAGTCGAAGGCCGCATCGCCGCGCCGCACGCCGCCTTGGAGCGCGCGGAGGTCGCGCGCGTGGCGCAGGCGGCGCTCGAGCAGTTGCCGGAGATCTTCCGCACGGTGCTCGTGCTGCGCGAGTACGAGGAGCTCGCCTACCAGGACATCGCCGACATGCTCGGCATCTCGATCGGCACGGTCGAGTCGCGCCTGTTCCGGGCGCGCGCGAGGTTCAAGCAGGCGGTGCTCGATCTGCACCCCGAGTACGGCGCGGACGCCGAGGACGACTGAGGCCAAGATGAACTGCAACCACGCCACCACCTTGATCGGTCCGTACCTGGACGGCGAGCTCAACGAAGCCCAGGCCGGTCCGTTGCGCCGCCACTTGCTGGCGTGCGCCGGCTGCCGCACGGGCGTGCAGGCGCACAAGGACTTGCGGCGCTGGTTCGTCGAGCCCGAGCCGGTCGTCGTGCCCGCGGGGTTCGCGGCGCGGGTCGCGCAGGCGGCCTTCGCGGGCGGCTCGCGCGCCGAACCCGCCGCGGAGGTCCCGCGCGACACGCCGCGCGTCGCGGCCGCGGCGGCGCCCGTCGAGCCCGCCGCGCGCGGCGAAGGACGCCTGCTGCGCTTCGTGCTCGGCCTGACGAGCGTGGCCGCCGCCGCCACGATCATGATCGTGCTGTTCACGCGCGACAACCGCTTGAGCGAGGGCGCGGGTCTGCGCGCCGACGAGCGTCCGCGCCTGACCATGGACCAGGCCGTCGAGGAGCTCGAGGCCTTGCAGCGCGCCGAGGGCGCGAAGGCCGCGCGCCGGTGAGCGAGGAGTCGCGAGGCGACGGCGCCCCGTCCAAGGCGGGCAGGTTGGAGGACCTGCGCCTGTGGATCGTGTTGCTGTGCGCCACGACCTTCGGCGCCGGCCTCGCGGCTGGCGCCTTCCTCGTGCCGCGCCCCGCGCCGGTGGTCGCCGGGCGGGCCTCGGGCGTCGAGGACTACGCGCGCCTGCGGGCCGAGCGCTTCGAGCTTTCGGACAAGCGCCGCGAACTGCTGTCGGTGGTGCTCGAGGAGTACCGCTCGGACCTCGACGAGCTGCGCGCGCGCCACGCGGCCAGGCTCGCCGAGGACATGGAGCCCGAGCTGCGCGAGCTGGGCTTGCGCTACCGTTCCATCGTGCGGGACAAGGTCCTGCCCGTCGCCGGGCGGGACGAGTTCGATCGGCTGGCAATGGACGCGCGCTGAGTGGATCATGGCGCGCCGGGCGGAGTCCCGTCGCGCGCAAGTCGGGCGCATCACGCAACTACCATGGCAAGAACCTGCGGAATCAGAATCGGACCGAAGCGCTTCGAGCTCGTCGTCCTCGAGGGCGGCGCGAAGAAGCACAAGGTCGTGGCCACCGCGCGCGGCGAGCTGCCGCGCGACGGCGACGAGTCGGCCGCGGCCAAGGTGCTGCGCGAGGCGCTGGCCGCCGCCAAGGCCCCGGTGGACGACGTGATGGTCGCCATCGACATCGGCCTCGGCGCCTTCCGCACGCACAAGGTGCAGTTGTCCGACCGCGCCAAGATCGAGGAGACGCTCAAGTACGACGTCGAAGGCGAGTTCCCGCACCTTTCCATCGACGACGCGGTGGTGGACTTCGAGCAGCTCGACAACGCCGGCGACAACAGCCAGCTGCTCGTCTCCGCCGTCAAGAAGGAAGACGTGCGCCGCGTGGTCGACTTGCTGGCGAAGGCCGGCGCCGAGCCGATGGAGGTCGAGCTCGAAGGCAGCGCGGTCTACAACGCCGCCAACGCCGCCGGGTTGCTGGTCGCGGACAAGGCCCAGGTGCTGGTGCACGTAGGCGAGCACTCGACCTGCGTCGTGATCGTCGACGGAGGCAAGCTGCGCGAAGTGCGAGCCATCCCGTTCGGCGCGCAAGGGGCCGCGACGGCCGCCACGGCGGCGACCGCCGTGGCGCCGGAAGGTGAACCCGCCGCCGTGGTCGACGCCGACGAGCAGCAGCGCCGCGCCGCGGTGGCGGCCACGCGCATCCGGCGCGAGCTGGCGCGCTCCGTCGCCGCCGCGCGCACGGCCAATCCGCTCGAGGACGTGCTGGTCTGCGGACAAGGCGCCGCCGCCCTGCTCGGCGAGCCCATCCTCGACTGCGAGGTCAAGCTGCTCGAGGTGTTCGGGGCGGAGACCGGCGCGCCCGATTCGGATCCGGCCGAGCACGTGGTCGCCTATGGCGCCGCCGTGCGCCAACTGGGCGGCGGGGCCATCAAGGCCTCGCTGCGGCGCGAGGAGCTGCGCTACAGCGGCACATGGGAGCGCCTCGAGCTGCCGCTCATGGTGCTTTCGCTGCTCGTGGTGCTGGGCATGGGCGTGTGGTATCGCGGCCTGCTCGACGACACGCACGCCTTGAAGGCCGACCTCGTCTTCTGGCGCGACAGCGCGCGCAACCTGCTCGTGCCCGAGGCGAAGACTGCGCGCGTCGGCAACCTCGCCAAGCCGTCGCCGGACTTCCTCAAGCTGGTCGAGGGCTTCAAGAACCCGGACAACGAGGCGCTGCCCAACGAGCAGATCGACTCGATGCAGCGGATGATCATGGCCGAGGTGGCCAAGATGAAGAAGGACCTCGGGCGCGACGCGGAGATGGTCCAGCCCCAGTCCGCCTTGACGGGCATGGCGGCGGTGCTGGGCGTGCTGCAAGCCGAGTCGGGCCGCGGGACGCGGCCTTCGCTGCGCAAGCTGAACTCCATCTACCAGCAGGGCAAGCAGGGCAAGGGCGACTTCGTGCGCGTCAACCTGGACCTGACCTTCTTCGCCGACGACGTGGTGCTCGCCACCGAGCACTTCGAAGGATTCAAGCGCGTGCTGCGCGAGCAACCCTGGTTCCTCGCGCTCGACGACAAGAACCCCACCAAGCCGCTGGAGACCAGCCAGGGCATGTCCATCACCGGGTTGGTGGTGGATGTCGACTGCACCAAGATCCCCGCCGGGAACAGCTGAGGACGACCCATGGGATTCTTCAAGGACATGAACCTCGCCCGCGGCGTCGTGCTCGCCTCCCTGCTCGGCTCGGCCGTGCTCGGATGGTTGGGTTGGGAGGAGCAGGACAAGTTGCGGACCCTCGAGGCCGCGGCCGCCAAGCCCGAGATCGAGAAGGACATGGTCGCGCTCATGACGCTTGGCCACGAGCACACGCAACTGAAGAGCGCGCTCGACGGCCAGTCCGGCGCGGGCTCCGACGACATCCAGAGCTACGTCCGGCGCCAGGCCACGACGCCCCGGGTCGACCTCGGCAACGTCGAGCTCGACAAGGACGTCAAGCAGATCAGCAAGGGCATCAACGACGACATCTACCGCATCTACTTCCGCGACAAGGACCGCTCCTTCGATCGCACGCGCCTGACGAACTTCCTCTACATGCTCGAGGAGGGCTCGCCGCGGGTGAAGGTCACCGAGATCAAGCTCGAGACCGCGGACAAGCGCTTGAAGGACCACGAGGTGCCGAACGACCTGTGGGCCTTCGAGGCGCGCATCACCGTGCGCCAGCGCACCGCGCCCTGAGCCGCGCGCGCCCTGCGCGTCTTCCGCGGGCCCGGCCATCGCCGGGCCCGTTCGTTTCGTGGAGGCGCGTGCACGAGTCGGGTCCCATGCGCGGGATCGGCGCGCCGCGCGCCTTGCGCGTCCTGCGAACCACGACTATGGTGGGATCCGAACATGCGCCTGATGTCCTCTTGGCACCATTCCCGTATCTCCATGTCCCTCGCGGGGCCTGGGTCGGTGGCGCCATGGAAGCGGTGAGCTTCCGCAGGACAACCTGAGCGCGACACGCGACGCCGGCCCCGACAGCCGGCGTCGGTCGTTCCACGGTGGATCGGCGGCGACGGCGGGGAGCCCGGCCAGCCGACGAAGGATCGAACCGTGGAGAGCATTGTCGCAGCGATCGGACGCCGCGCCCTCGAGGCGCAGGCGGGGAACGCCACCTTGGATTGCGTGCTGGGCCCGTGCAGCGCCGTGGAGGGAGCCGCCATGCAGGCCGCCTTCCACTCGCTTGGACGCCATCTCCGTCCTTGGTCCGGTGTCGAAGACCTGCGTCTCGCCGACGCGGTCGTGCTGCCGTGGTGCGCGTGCCATCGGCGCGGCGCGCGCAGGTTCGAGGAGCTGGGGCTCGCCGAAGCCGTGCGCGAGCGCATCGAGCGCGGCCGGGCCACCCTGGTCGTGGGCACGGCGGTGCAAGTCGTCGGCGCCGGCATCCTCGGCGAGCATGCGCCGGGCCTCGAGGCCGTCGATGTGCGCGCCGAGCGCGGACTCGCCGATCCGGAAGCCTGCGCCTTCGAGGAGGTCGCCACCACGGGGGCGATGCGCTTCGTGCGTCCGGGCCGCTACGCCTTCCAGAAGCGCTACCGCGTTCCGTTGCCGCCCGCGGGATGGGCCAGCGCCTACGCCGAGGACGGGCGCCTGCACGTGGCGGCGCTGGAGCGTGGTCAAGTGCTTTTGACGCAGTTCCGTCCCGAACTGTCGGGAGCCGCTGGCCTCGATGTGCTGTCGCGCTGGTGCGCGGCGGCCGAGGCGGGCCTGCGGGGCGCGCCGCGCCCGTTCGGCGCGCGCGAGGAAGCGGCCCTCTTGGCCGCCGCCGGCTGACGCGCGCGGCCGACGGGGCGCGTCAACGCGCGTCCGTCGGGGCATCCGGCCGCCGCGCCGGGTCCGGTGCGAGCTCGTACCAGGCCCGGCGCGGTTCAGGCACGATCCGCGCCGCGTCCGCCAAGGCGCGTCGCGGGTCGTCGCGCGGGCCGCGCGGCGCGCGTCCCTGCCGTTCCTGCGCGGCCGCCATCATGCGCAGCAGTCGCGCCAATTCGCGGTGCAGATCGTCGCGCTCGGCCCCGGCACGGCGCTCCTCGATGCGCGAAAGGAACGCCGACAAGCGCTCGGGGTCCGTGCCGTGCTTCCACAGCAGGCACTTGGCCACGCCCGCCGGACGCGCGCCGGGGGCTTCGCGCAACGCTTCGGCGCGCGACCATTCCAAGCGCGCCGCCGCCGACCACGCGAAGCCGATGCACGCGCACGCCACCAGGCCGGCCGTCGCGAAGCGCCGCCCGCGCGGGCCCGCTTCCGACCACGCGGCGAGCGCCGCGACGCCCGCCATCAGCACGAAGGGCTGCGGCGCCAGCAGGTAGCGGTAGTCGATCAACCATTCGCGCAACCCGAGGCCGAAGGGCGCGGACAAGTACAGCGCCAAGTACGCCGCGGGCCAGGCCAGCACGATGGCGAACGCGTCGAGCTCGGCGCGCGCGGGACGCCAAGGCAGGAGCGCGCCGATCCAGCCGAGCAGTTCGCGCCGCCAACGCCAGGCGGCCCACGCCCAACCGAGCGCCAGCGCGAGGGCCGCGATCGAAGCGACGACTCGTTCGCCGTCGCGCGGTTGCGAGGCGAGCCACAAGGAGTCCGCCCAATCGCGCGACACGAGGTCGACCAGCTTGGTCCACGGCGAAAGGACTTCGGCCGGCAGCGACAGTCCGCCGACGGTGTCCTCGTCGTAGACGCGCAGCGCGCCTCCGTAGCGCAGCTGGTAGAAGAGGAACGGCACGGATCCGACCGCGATCCCGGCGAGGCGCGGCAGGAACGAGGCGCGCAGGAAGAAGCGCCTGTCGCGCGCCCAATCGAGCAGCGGCAACAGCGCGAGCGCGGGACCGATGCCGAAGCTGAGGTGGCCGCCGTAGGCGAGGCCGCTGGCGAAGCTCCAGCCCTTGTGCGCGTGGCCGCGCAAGCGGTCCTCGTTCCACAGCCACAGGAGCACCACGACCAGCGACGCCAGCTCGCAATGCGTGCCCTGCGCGGTGACGGACGCGTAGAGCCAGCCCGGAGGCATGCATGCGAGCACGAGTCCCCCGAG
Organism: Planctomycetia bacterium; assembly: GCA_046341775.1. Classification (GTDB taxonomy): domain Bacteria; phylum Planctomycetota; class UBA1135; order UBA1135; genus SXXH01. The sequence goes on along the minus strand of JBKDQQ010000079.1, from coordinate 730 downwards.
CCACGCCGCGCGACGGCCGGCGCGACGCTCGAGCAGCAGGAAGCCCGCCCACGCCAGGGCGAAGGCGAACGGCAGGGTCGCGAGCCTCAGGGCGAAGAGCGTCTCGCCGAAGAGGGCGAAGGCGGGCGCGGCCAGCACGCCCACCCAGTTCATGCCGCCCCAGAAGGGGATCTGGTGGTCTTGCAGCGGCAACAGCGGCCCGTGCACGATCTCGTGCGCGAGGTTGCCGCGCATCCACTCCTCGGTCCACGGCTCGCCATGCCAATAGATGTCGAGCGGCGGCGCCCACATCACGACGAGGCGCAAGGCGATCGCCAGCAGTCCGCAGCACGATGCGGCGGCCCATGCGGGGCGGGGAAGCGCGGTGGGCGTCGGCTGGGCCATGCGGCTGACTCCGGACGAGGATAGCTCCTGGCGCGGGTCCACCCACGCCGATCCGGAGCGCCGACCTCCCGGGCGTGCCTTCGTTCGGGTGGCGGTGCTCGACCGACGCTCGCGGCTCAGGCTTGCGGCAATGCGACGCGCCTCCGCCGGCTCGGACCGGCGGAGGCGCGCCCGTTGTCCTGCCGATGCGGCCTCAACGCGCCATGGCGGGGACGCGCAACGCGTTCCCGGGATGCGAGGCGAGGTGCTCCTGGACGCTGCGCACGCTCCAATCGGCGCGGTGCAGGGCGGACAGCGCGCTGACCACGGCGCTGATGCCGGCCAAGGTCGTCACGCACGGCACGCC
>JBKDQQ010000078.1:0-15967 GCA_046341775.1 Planctomycetia bacterium | reverse complement strand
CGCGGAGGCGCCGAGGGCGCGCTCGACGCACCGGGCGCGCGGGTCGTCCGCGACTTGTCGCGCGAGCCGGCCGAGTTCGCCGCGTTCCTGCGCGCGCTCGCACCGGGCGTGCACGAGTTCAACGACGATGCGCTGCCGGGGATCGCCGCGACGGAACTGATCGTCGAGGCGGTGCCGGGGCCCGACGGCGCCCCGGCGTGGTGGATCTTGTACGACTTGACGGGCCTCGAAGCGCTCGAAGGGCCGTGGAGCCTGCGCTACCTGGGAGCCATCGGCGGCGGCTTCGCGCTGGCGCTCGCCGCGACGGTCGTGGGATTGCTCGCGTCGATGAGGCTGTTCGCCGCCCTCGGCGATCTGGAGCAGCTGGTCGGCTCGGAAGCGGGCACGACCAGCGGCTCCGCCGCCGAGCGGCGCGACGACGAGGTCGGGCGCATCGCGCGCTTGTGGCGCGCGGCCGACACGCGCATGCGGTCCATGATCGCGCGCGAGCAGCGGTTCACCCGCGACGCCAGCCACGAACTCCGCACGCCGATCGCCGCCGCGCGCGGCGCGCTGGAACTTCTGCGCGCCGAACCGCATGCCGACGCGCGCCGTCGCGAGGACTTGCTCAGGCGCATCGACGGCGCCTTGGTCGAGATGAACGAGCTTGTGCAGGCCTTCCTCTGGCTGGCGCGGGAACCCGACCGCGCGCGACCAGGCTTGGACGAGGAGGAGTTCGACTTGGGTGTCCTCGTCGAGCGTGTCGTGGCGGAGCGCAATGTGCTCGCGGGACCTGCCGCGCGGATCCGTCTCGATGGCGGGACCAGCGACTCCATTCGCGGAAGCGAACGGCTGGCGCGCGTCATCGTCGGCAACCTGCTCGGCAACGCCTTGGCGCACGGCGAGGGGGCGGTGGATGTCGAGCTGCGCGGCACGCGCATGGAGATCTCGAACCGCGCGCGGCAAGACCCGAGCGGGAAGTCGACCGAGGGCTTCGGATTCGGCCTGCGGATCGCCGGCGAGTTGTGCGAACGCTTCGGTTGGAGGCTGGAATGCAGCCAACAAGGAGACGTGTTCGTGGTCCGGATCGACTTCGCGACGCGACTGGACGGATGAGATCCTCGACGCGCCGCGCCGAGGCTCAGGGCAGCCAGCGCAGGCCGAAGAGCACCCCGAGGTTCTCGTAGTCGGCGTCGAACGAAAGTCCGCCACCTTCGAGCTCGACTCCGCTCGTGCCCAAGTACCGTCCCTCGACCGTCAGCTCGAGGGCCTCGCTGGCGCGCCAACCCGTGCCGGCGAAGACCTGGTATGCGGGGGCTCCGCGGTCGCTGACTTCGTCACCCGCCGGTTGGAGGTCCGCGTCGATCTCCTGCACGAAGCCGTAGCCGATGCCGACGTACGGGCGCCAGTCGCCGCGCCGCTCGAAGCTGTAGATCAGGTTCGCCGTCGCCGCCACCGAGGCGTAGTCGCCTCCAGTCGCCACCGCGCCAGCGGGGCCGATCGAGTCGATCTCGCCCCTGCGGTAGGTCCAATCCGCTTCGATGCTCCAGCTTCGGTCGATCTCGTAGCCAAGCGCTCCGCCCGCGACGAATCCCGCGGCGTACTCTCCATCGGCCTCGCCACCTTCGGGATCGAAGGCGCCATCCAGCGTGGTGCCGTAGCCCCCATTGGCTCGCGCGTAGAAGCCCGAGTCGTCCCTCGGCGTGGAGGTCGAGCTGCAAGCGTGGAGTCCAAGGACGAGAAGCGTCGCGCAGCGCGAAGTGGTGTTCATGCGGGTGAATTCGCGCGGCGCGACTCGTCCGGTTCGTCGAAAGCGCGTCAAATCGACGTCGACGACGCCGTCGAACCGACTCCTCGCGTGCACCTGCGCCGCGGACGCGGGAGTGTGGCCATGGACCGAAACCGAGAGTCGCGGATCGTGCGACGCCGCGCCTTGGCTGGCCGCGCGTCCGAAGCCGCACGCGGGCTGCGCGGCGCATGCAACGGCAGACGACTCTTCAGACGAGGCCGCGCGCGATGGCCTTCAACACCGCCCGCGTGCGGTCGGCGGCGTGGAGCTTGTCGAGGATCACCGACACGTGGTTCTTGACCGTGCCTTCGCTCAAGCCGAGCGCGTAGGCGATCTGCTTGTTGCCGAGGCCGCCGGCCAGCAGCCGCAGCACATCGAGCTCGCGACCGGTGAGCGCCGGAACAGGCGCACTGCGGTCGGCGTCGCGGCGCCGCGGCCGGACGATCTGGTTGGCGGCGCAAGGCGATGCTTCACGGAAGGGCGAGCCGACCTCCTCCGACATCGATGCCGTCGCGTTCTTCTGGGAGACCTTCCAGCACCATCCGGAACGGCGCGACGAAGCCATCGAGCGCCTCTCCGCGCGCGCCCTGGCGCATGATTGCACGCAACAGGAGGTGCTGTTCGTCGGCCTCGCCCACTTGTGGGCCGTGGCCGAGGGCGGAGGCGCGCCCGCGCGCCTGCACAGCCACGCCGTGCTCGCCGAGCATTGGCTCGCACGCGCGGCGAAGCTCGATCCGGACGACGCGCGCATCGCCGGATGGCAAGCGAGCGCGTCCATGGCGATCGCCGACCTACTACGCGACGAAGTAGCTCGACGCGCCGCGCACGCGAAGCTTGCAACGCTGGCCAAGGCGGACCCGTGCTTCCACTCGGTGCCCTTCGGCATCGCGACCCACGGACTGACTCGCACGGATCCACTCTTCACGCAGGCACTCGAAGCGATGAACGCCGCCTTCGATTGCGGCATGCAACGAGTCGGACAGGACCATCCGCGTTGGCCGCACAATGTGGCCGGCTTCCTGCTGGCCTTAGCAGACTTCCGGCTGAAGGCCGGCGATGTGGATGGCGCTCAACTGGCGCTCCTCGTTGCCGAAGCGCGCGAAACCACAGCACAGTGGCCACACCGCGAACTGCTCAACGAGCGACTATCCACCCTCCGCGAGCGCGCAGCCAAGTTTGCCGACAGTAACCCGGCAAACGACCCACCGTTCGCGCTGCAAGGCGGCGTGCTTTCGTGCTCGGCCTGCCATGCGCAATCCGCAGCGGACGACAGTCGAGGAAAGTAGGCCCAAGTATCTAGGATACGATGGGCACCAGAGGTTAGTTCGCCATGCACACTCGCAACTGGCTCGCAGTAGCCGTGGTCTTCATCGGAGCACTGTCGCTGGCGCTGGCGTTCCAAGCGCCACCAACAAACGAATTGCGCGCGGTGGACGGTGAGTGGATCTACGTCGAGGACCGCACTGAGGGTCGCACGCTCGAACAACTCAGCGCGCCGATGGCTTCCAAGCTCTCGCTGCGCGTCGAAGAAGGCGCAGTGGTCCTCAACGGTCACGGATCCGGGCACAAGGATGTGCGCGTCGCGTTGGACGGCTCGGTGACTGAGCGTCCGGATGGTGACAAGATCGCGCGCTATCGCGGCGGTTGGAAGGACGGCGCGTTCGAGTACGAGGTCGCGTTCGAGCGACCGAAGGGCGAGAAGGGCTCAGGCATCCAGCTGATTCGCAGATCGTTCCGTCCGACGACCGAGGGGCTGGTGGTCACCGTCGCGGTGGACCCGCCTGCGGGCTCGGCTTCGATCGGGTTGTACCGCCACGCAGAGGACATCCCGCTGCCTGCGCCGGCGAAGGCAGTGATCGGCGATCTCGCGTGGCTCGCGGGCGATTGGATCGGGACGCGCAGCTCGGGCTCCTCGATCGAAGAGCGTTGGAGTCCGCCACGCGGCGGCGCGCTGCTTGCCGTGTCGCGCACGGTCAACACCAGCGGCAGGATGGTCGGCTTCGAGTACCTGCGCATCGTCGAGCGCGACGGCGGGCTGGTGTACATCGCGCAACCGGGCGGAAGGAGCGCGACCGAGTTCGTGCTCACCGAGCTCGGCCCCTCGCGGGCGGTGTTCGACAACCCTCGTCACGACTACCCCAAGCGCATCGTCTACGAGCTCTCCGCGGAGGGCATGTTGATCGCCACGACGGGATACATGAAGGGCGGCACTCCGCGTCGCTTCGAATTCGCGCGCGAGGGCAGGTAGTCCGGCGAGCCTCGCGCGCCATGGAGCCGAGGCAGGCCCGAGGTCCGCGCGCATCCCGCCAAGCCCCTCCGTGCTGGCGGGATGGGCGCGCACCATTCGCGGGGCTGGGCTCGGCGCTCGGCCTCGCCAGTCAACGCGGCGTGCGACTGGCGAGCCGGTCGCTCCAGATCCTTCGCAGCACCGGCCCGAGCAGTCGCATCTCCGCGTCGGCGAGGATGCCGCCCTTGATCGCGTTGCACGGACCGCAGCACGCGACGATGTTGTCGATTCGGTAGGGCCGAGCGTTGTCCACGCGATCGACGCCGATCACCTCGTAGGGCTTCTTGTTGCGGACGTTGAGGATGCCGAGCGCGTACAAGCGCTCGCCGTCGATGCCGCAGTACGCGCAGGCCCTGCTGTCCGCCGATCCGCGCTTCCACGCGACGAATTGCTCGCGCGTGAACTCCACGCCTCCGCCTGTCGACTTCCTGGAGAGGTTGTCGTAGTGCTGGCAATCGTGGCAACGCGGCATGCGGCCCGATCTGTAGAGGAGCGCGGGATCGCTCGTGCCGCAGTCCCGGCAGGTCGTGTACTTGGGCATGTGCTTCGCTCGATCGGCGCGGCCTTGCGCGTCTCACCGCTCCACGCGCACCGTCGCTCCGCGCTCCGGCAAGCGCAGCTCGCACTCCCACCGCACGCCGTCCTCGAACTCGAGCTGCACCAGCGCGTCGACCGCGGGCAGGCCGGGGACTTCGATGCGCGCGCCGTCGAAGCGGCCGGACTTGCGCCACTCGACCGGCGCGGGCGCGACGCCGGAGTCCGCCGGGCGCACGCTCCACGATCCGCGCGCGGGACCCGCGAGTTCGAGCACCAGCGTGCCGCCGCGACGCAAGCGCACCTCCATCTCGCGCGGCGCTTCGCCTTCCTCGCGGCCGATCGTCGACAAGGCGAGCTCGCGCGGCAGGCACGCGCCGCCGCCCAGGCGCACCATGTAGGTGCCGCGCGTCGCTGGCAGCTCGAGCTGGAACCGCCCGTCCACGGTGCTCAGGCCTTCGACGACGCGCGCGCGCTCGCCCAGCGGCGAGACGATCCACCCGGAGATCGGCTCGTCGGCGACCGGCGCGCCGTCGTGGTCGACGAGGCGCCCCGTCACCGCGCCGCCGGGCTGGTCCCCATGGACGACGCGACCGCCGCCGCCCCACAGGAGCAGCACGGCGGTCACCGTGGCGGGCACCACCACGAGGAGCAGGACCAGCGGAAGGATCCCGCGCACGGCCCTGGTCCCGGCCTCAGGACTTGGCGGCGAGGCGCGCGCGCTTGGCGGCCTCGATGCGCTGCTCGGCCAGGCGGCTGGCGGCGTCGTGGGTGGTGACCTTGTCGCCCTTGGCGATCTCGAACACCTTCTTCAGGTTGTCGTAGATCGTCGCGACCTTCTTCAGCGCGGCGGGCTCGTTGTAGCCGCCCGGCTGCATCTCGATCGAGACGTTGATGATGCCGCCCGCGTTGATGACGTAGTCCGGCGCGTACAGGATGCCGCGCGCCATCAAGTCGCGCGCGTGGCGCGTCTCGTGCAGTTGGTTGTTGGCGACGCCGCCGATCGCGCGGCACTTGAGGCGCGGGATCGTCTGGTCGTTGAGGCCGGCGCCGCGCGCGCAGGGCGCGTAGATGTCGCAAGCCACGTCGAGGTGGTCCTTGTCGGAGACGGTGGCGTAGCCGTGCTGCTTGGCGAGCTGCGCGACGCGCTCCTCGTTGATGTCGCAGATCGTGATCTTCGCGCCTTCGTTCTTGAGCAGCTCCGCCAGGCGGCCGCCGACGGCGCCCACGCCTTGGATCAGGATGTGCTTGCCCTTGAAGTCGATCTTGCCCTCGAGCTGCTCGAGGATGGCGCGCATGCCGTGCACGCAGCCGATGGCGGTGTACGGGCTCGGATTGCCCGAGCTGCCCGACTCGCGCGACAGTCCGGTGACCCACTTGGTCGCCTTCTTGACCTCCTCGAGATCGCCGATGCCGATGTTCATGTCCTCGGCGGTGATGTACTTGCCGCCGAACGAATCGACGAAGCGCCCCATGGCGTGGAACAGCGCCGCGCTCTTCTTGGTCGGATCGCCGATGATCACCGACTTGCCGCCGCCCAGGCCCGTGTCGGCCACGGCCGACTTGTAGGTCATGCCCTTGGACAGGCGCAGCACGTCGTACAGCGCCTCGTCCTCCGAAGCGTAGGGCAGCATGCGCAAGCCGCCGAGCGCCGGCCCGAGGGTCGTGTCGTGCACCGCGATGATGGCGTGCAAGCCACTGGCCTGGTCGCGGCAGCGGGCGACCCTTTCGTAGCCGTCGACCTTGATATCGGTGATTTCCATCGCTCGTTGTGGCTGTGCCGTGTGGACGGGGCGGGGGCTGTGGGACCGAATGTGCGGCGGGAGAGTATAGGGACTGCCTCCACGACCCGTCGAGGTTCGACGCCCGGCGCCGCCGGTTTCGGCCCAAGTCGCTCATGCTCCTGCTAACCTCGCCGCGTGATCCGCGTCGCGCGCACCGAGCGAGAGCCGCCGCAGCCGCCCCTGGAGAGGACGGCCTTCGTGGTGCTGTGGGCGACGGGGTCGGACACGGCCCTCGACGGGGTCTTCAAGGTCGAAGCCCTCGTGCGCCACGCCCCCGACGAGCCTTGGCGAGCCTTCGAGGCCCTGTGCAAGCCTGAAGCCGACTCGGATCCGGTCGCCAGCGCCCGCATGGCGGCCGAGTACGGGGTCGACGCCCGCCAGATGACCGAGGCCGAGCCGGTGCGCGAGGTCTTCGAGCGCCTGGCCGAGCACCTCGCGGGCTGCACGGTGCTGACGGCCGACGCCGAGGGCTTCGAGGCGTGGTGGAACCACCACCTGGCCCCGTTGGAGGCCCCGCCGTCGGTCGGCCTTTCCGAGGTGGCCGCGCTGTTCCTGCCCGGGCGCTTGGCGCTGCGGCGCGAGGAGCTCGTCGCGGACCTCGCCGGCGGCGAACGCCGCGCCATGCGCGCGAGCCAGGTGCAGGCGGCCTTCGTGGAGCTCGCCACGCGCGTGCACGCGCTGCCGCGCGAGGTGCTGCACTTGTGCGTGCACGGACTCGTGCAGGCCTGGCGCGGCTACGCGGCCTGCGACGATGCCGCAGCCGCGCGCCTGCGGCTGGCGATCGCCGTGCTCGACCGCGTCGAGCGTTGGAGCGGAGGCGGCGGGCTCGACTTCGCGGCGCCGCCTTCGGGCGTGCTCTCGGCCCTGGCCCGAGAGGAAGCCGAGCTCCCCGAGCTGGTCGCGGCCTGCGCGCCGCGCTGCTCGACCGACGTGCCGCGCTGGCGCGAGCTGTCGCCGCTGCCGCCGCGCCACGAGCCCGACGAAGAGCGGCCGATGCTCGAGGAGGACCTCGCGCGGCTCGACGAGGTGTTCGAGGTGCACCTGCCACGCGCCTTCGCCGTCGACGGCGCGCCGGCCAAGGTGCGCCGCGCGCAGCACGAGTTGGCGCGTCAAGTGGGCCTGTCGCTGGGCCGGCGCGAGTTGCTGATGGTCCACGCCCCCACCGGCACGGGCAAGACGCTCGCCTACCTCGTACCCGCGCTCTTGTGGGCGGCGCGCAACGAGGTGCGCGTGGGGCTCGCCACGTACACGCGCGCCCTGCAGGAGCAGGCGTGGGACAAGGAAGTGCCGCGCGCCCTGCGCGCCTTGCGCGCCGCCGGAGTCGAGCCGATGCCGCGCGTGGCGGTGCTCAAGGGCCGCGAGAACTACTTGTGCTGGCGCGCGCTGCGCCACGCCACGCCCGAGGACGACTCGCCCGATGGGTGGCTGGCGTGGACGCGCCTCGCGATGTTCGGCCTCGTCGATCCCGACGCGGACCTCGATCGCTTGCCGGGGCGCGCGCCGCTGGCGCTGGCGGATTCCGCGTCGTTCGCCAAGGCGCACGAAGCGGCACTGCAAGCCTGCCGCGCGCGACCGGCGTGCTGCCTGCACAAGGCCGACAAGGACGCCTGCGGCGCCGAAGTGGCGCGGTTGAAGGCCGAACGCAGCCATGTGGTGGTCGTCAACCAGGCCTTGGCCTTGTCGCGCCAGGAGTTCTTCCGCGTGCTCGTCTTCGACGAGTGCGAGCACCTGCACGACCAGGCGCACGCCGTGTGGAGCCGCACCTTGCCGCTGGAGGACATTCCCGCGTTGCTGCAGCGCCTGCGCCAACCGCGACGTTCGCAATCGCGCGCGGTGATCGACCGGCTCGAGGACGCGCTGGGCTTCGACGAGGAGGCCGTCGAGCACCTCGAGGCCGCCAAGCTCGCGTGGCAGGACCTGCGCGCGTCCTACGCGTCGCTGGCGCTGGCCGTGCAGGCCTTCGACGCGTGGCGCCAAGGCGAGGGCCGTGCGCGACCCGAGCGCGAGCTGCATTCGTTGCTGCGCGAGTGGATCGTCGACCACGCCGAGGACTCGGCCGACCTGCTCGAGGCGCGCGTGGAATGGGAGCAGGCGGCGAACGAGATGGACGCCGCGCTCGCGGCGCTGGCCGAGTTGTCCGCGCGCGGCCCCGGGACGCCCGGCTCGACGCGCCGCAACCTGGATCTCGCGCGCACGGAACTGGCCGAGCAGATCGAGACGATGCGCGCGTGGATCCCGATGGCGGAAGGCAAGCCGCGCTTCCTCGCGCGCACCTTCCACGATGTCGAGGTCGAGCAGCGCGGCGCGTCGCGCCGCCACGTGCTGTCCTCGCGCGTGTTGCTGCCACACGAGTACCTCGGCGACCTGTACTACCCGGACCTGCACGGCGCGGTGTTCGTCTCGGCGACGACCTGGTTGCGAGGGTCGTTCGAAAGCTCGCTCTCCTACCTCGGGGTGGGACGCCCCATGGCGGTCGCCGGCCACGCGTTGCGCACCTGGCGCGCGGAGGAGGCCTTCGACTACGGGCGGGTGCTGGTGTGCCTGCCTTCCGACGCGCCTTCGCCGACGCAGGCGGGCAAGCAGCGCTTCCTCGAGTACGTGCGCGCCTTCGTCGCGCACCTCGCCGAGCGCACGCGCGGGCGGGCGCTGGTGCTGTTCACCAGCCACGACGACCTGCGCCGCGTGGCGCTCGAGCTCGAGGGGTTCTTCCGCGCGCGGCGATTGCCGCTCCTGTGGCAAGGCATGCCGGGCTCGTCGAAGGAGGAGCTCGCCGAGCTGTTCCGCGCGCGCGTCGACGCGACGTTGCTGGGCGTCGACACGTTCTGGCACGGCGCCGACTTCCCGGGCGAGACGCTCGAGCACCTCGTCATCGTCAAGCTGCCCTTCGGCGTGCCGGATCGCTACCACCACGCCCAATGCGCCGCGTTGGGCCAACAGGAGCAGGAGCGCGCCATCTACAAGCCGCGCGCGCTCGCCAAGCTGCGCCAGGGCTTCGGGCGCCTGATGCGCCGCGAGACCGATCGCGGGGTGGTCTGGCTGCTCGACCACCGCGTGTCGGAGCCGCGCCACCGCGAGTTCCTGCGCGAACTGCCGCTGGCCGACCTGCACCCCGACCAGGCCGGCGCGCGACTCGTGCGCGCCACGACCGAGCAGTGCTTGCAGAAGAGCTTCGCGTTCATGAGCCTCTTGGCGGACATTCGTCGACGCTCCCTCGACACGCCCTTCCAAGGCCCCGTCGAGCGACGCCTCGATGCGTCCGCGGGCGATGCGCGGCGCGACTCCCCGCCGCCGCGCGCCCCGCGCCGCGTCGAGGAGGAACCGCCCGACATCTCCAACGAGGAACTGCCGTTTTGAGCACCAGCGCGACCGACACTCCGCCGCACCCCGATTCCGATCCGCTCGAGCCGCCCGCCGCGCGCGTCTCGGCGCCGCAGTCGTGGACCGAGATCCGCGTGCTGGCGCCGCTCGGATGGCACGAGCTCGTGGCGGAGGCGCTGGCCTTCGACGAGTGCAGCAGCGTGGCCTTCGGCCGTTCGTCGCTCGCGGCGGAGCCCGTGCCGGAAGACCGCGAGGTGGTGCGCGCGTTCGTGTCCAGCAAACTTGACACGCCCGCCTTCCGCGCCAAGGTCCACGCGGCGTTGGAGGCGCTGGCCGAGGCGAGCGGCGCCGAGGAGCTCGCGGACCTGCCGCTCGAGTTCAAGCCGCTGCCGCCCGAGGACTACGCCAACTCCTGGAAGAAGTCGTGGAAGCCCTTCCGCGTGGGCCGCATCGCGGTGCACGCGCCGTGGAGCCGCATCGCGCCGCGCTCCGGCGACCTCGTCATGGTGCTGGAGCCGGGCGCCACCTTCGGATCGGGGCGGCATCCGACCACGCGCCTGTGCCTCGATCTGCTGCACGGCGCCGTCGCGCCGGGCGCGCGCGTCCTCGACGCAGGCACCGGCACGGGGATCCTCGCCGTGGCGGCGGCGCTGCTGGGCGCCGGCGAGTGCACGGGCTTCGACATCGACCCCCACTCGCAACCGAGCGCCGAGGACCTCGCGCGCTCCGCCGGCGTGGAAGGGCGTTGCCGCTTCCTGACCGGCGGGTTCGAGCGCATTCCCGCGGGCGCCTTCGACCTCGTTGTGGCGAACATCTACTCCGACATCCTCCAGGCGCAGGCCGGTCGCGTGCGCTCGATGCTGGCGCCGGGCGGCCGCTGGATCGCCAGCGGCGTCCCGACGCCGCACGACCGCGCCACGCGCGCCGCCTTCGAGCGCGCGGGCCTCGTGCTCGAGCGGCATGTCGCGCGCGGTCGCTGGCAGGCCTACTGCGGCGTCGCGCGCGAACCGCTAGCCTGACCGCCCGTGGCGAAGATCGTCCTGCTGACCCAGCGCACGCCGTGGCCGCCCGACCGCGGCGACAAGATCACGACTTGGCGCCTGCTCGAACGCATGGCGCGGCGGCACGAGGTGCACTCGATCTCCTTCGCGCACGGCGAGGACGACGAGCGCGCAGCCGGGACCTTGCGCTCGAAGGGCCTGCGCGCCACCACGATCCCGTGGCGCAGGGGCCCGCAACTCCTGCGCGCCGCGGCGCTGCTCGCCACCACGCGACCGATCACGCTGGGCGTGTACGGATCCGGTCGCATGCGGCGGGCGGTCGACGCGGCGCTCGCCGACGCCGACCTGGCCTACGCGTACTCGTCCTCGATGGCGGCCTTCCTGCTGCACCACCACCGGGTGAAGCGCGTGATGCACTTCGCGGAGCTCGACAGCGACAAGTGGCGCCAATACGCGCAACGCGTCGCTCCGCCGGCGAAGTGGGTCTGGGCGCGCGAGGCGCGCACCTTGTTGCGCTTCGAGCGGCGCGTCGCCGCCGAGTTCGACGCCAGCATCCTGTGCACCCCGCTCGAACAAGAGGTCTTCGCGCGCCACATCCCGGGCGTGCCGTCGCGCGTGCTGCGCAACGGCGTGGACCTCGAGTACTTCTCGCCAAGCAGGGACTCGCGCCGCGCGGGCGAACTCGTCTTCACCGGCGTGATGGACTACGAACCCAATGTCGACGGCGTCGAGTGGTTCGTGCGCGAGATCCTGCCGCTCGTGCGCCAACGCGTGCCGGGCGCGCGCTTCTCCATCGTCGGGTCGAAGCCCGTGCCGCGCGTCCAAGCCTTGGCGGCCGTCGAGGGGGTCGTCGTCACCGGCCGCGTCGACGATGTCCGCGTGCACCTGCACCGCGCGGCCGTGTCGGTCGCGCCCTTGCGCATCGCGCGCGGCATCCAGAACAAGGTCCTGGAGGCCATGGCCGCCGGCGTCCCGGTCGTGGGCACGACCTCGGCCACCCAAGGAGTCGAATGCCAGCCCGGACGCGACCTCGTGGTGCGCGACGACCCGCGGGAGTTCGCCGCCGAAGTGGCGCGGTTGCTCGAAGACCCGCGCGCGGCCGAGGAGCTGGGTGCGCGCGGACGCGCCTTGGTCGAAGCCCGGTACGACTGGGAGCGAACCTTGGCGCCGCTCGACGCGTGGATCGACGAGTGGCTGGCCGCTCCCTCGCGACCGTGAACGCACCCTGCGGGCGAGCCGTGAGGACCGCCCGCACTCGCGTTGGTCGTGGATTTCCCGCCCGACGCCGGACGCCTGACGTGCGCTCCGCGCAAGGGACAGGTGAAAGCACCGAGCAGGCTGCGCTGGGCTGCTACGCGATGGCGCAATCGAGCGTCTAGCAGGGTGGAGGGAGGACGCGTGCGCGGGGCCGGGGGGGCTCCAAGCTCGCGGCCCTCTCCAGCCCATCCATCTCGCGTGGCCCAGCGAGGCGTCGCCCAGCGAAAGGTCGCCCAGCGAAAGGTCGCCCAGCGAAAGGTCGCCCAGTGAAAGGTCGCCCAGTGGAAGGTCGCCCAGTGGAAGGTCACCCAGCGGAACGTCACCCACTGGAACGTCACCCAACGAAAGGTCGTCCAGCGGAACGTCGTTTGGCTGGACGTCGCCTGTCTGAGGTTGCGTGCCGCACGTCGCCCAGCCGTGCGTCGCCTGCCGGATCGTCGCCTGCCAGTGCGTCGCGAGTTCCATTCAGCCCTCCCCGAAGCAACCCCTGTTCGATGCAGCCCCTTCGACGCACACCGCTGTTGGATGCAACCCCGCTCGGTTCATCGCAGGTCCCTGCACCCGAGTAGCTGCGCGTTCTCCCCTCCTTGCCAGTCCAAACGGCGCCAATCCTCTCGCCTGCAATCCCCATCCCACAGTCCACACTGCCAGACCCTGCGTGACCTCCAATGTCCTCTCCGCATGAACCGGCGCTATCGGCCCGGATCCAATCCGCCTTCGACCCGTCGGCAAGTGCCTCCTCAGGTCATGGCCGGCCTTGCGACGCCTTGGCTGGCACCGCAGCGGCCGACCCCGCGAAGCATGATGATGGGCGCCAATTGGAGTCATCTAGAACCCCATTTAACGACCCATCCGCTTGCCCGCCGTGCTCTCCTGCCCCGAGCAATCCTGGCGATTCCCGCTCGCAGGCAGCTCCCTCCGGATTCTCCACTCCTCATCCATCCCGGACGCTCGAGGGCAGACCCTTCGCCTCGGGCGGGCCAGCGGACAACACCTCGGACGGCCTGTCGGCCACCAGCGCAGGAAGCAGCGCGGCGGCGATCGGCGCAGGCAACAACCAAGTCGGAACGGCCGCTGCTTGGACGACGCCGGGCAGCACCTCCGCGCGCGGCCATCTGGCAATGCCGCAGGACGCGGGCCAACTGCCCCCCGTGGTGCGCGATGGCCCGGGCGCTCTTTGGGACCGTTCAGATGCGCTGCGGTGGGCGGTCGCCGGCGGACTGGCTTGCACCGGTCTGGTCACGGCCCTCGATTGGTTGTGGGTGGAACTCCCCGACCAGCCGTGGCTCCTGCGTTGGACGCGCATGGCGGCGGACCATCCGTGGCGCACCGGCTTCGCCGGGGGGGCTCTATGCCTGGTGCTTTGGCCTCGCGCCCTGTGGTTCCGCACCCCTGCGAGCCCGGGAACGGAAGCGGGATACGATGCTTCTTGCAGCCCCGAGAAGCAGCGCCAATCCAATCATACAAACAGTTTCCCGCAAATGACTTAGGCGCGAGACGCCGACGCCGCTGTCAAGTCCCTTTTACACGCCGGCGCCTAGGAATGCGCTCCCGGAAAGCGTAGTCTACCGGGAACGTCGACAGCGGCCATTCCGGCAGCATCGACGGCTCTACTTCCATGACAGACGCAGCGCCGCCGACAGCAATCCTTGTGACGGATTGCCCCATCTTCTCCGGTCCCGTGAAGTCGGATCGGCTGAACACTGCCGTCGGAATCGACTTGGGGTCCCTGGACCGTTCCTTGGCGGTCAGCCGCGAGGTCCGGCTCCCGCGCGCCTCCGTCGTGGTGACCACCGTGGCGCGGCACATGATCCGCATCAGCAAGTCGGGCGAAAAGGTCGACTCGATCGTCGTCTATGGCAGCGAGCAGGACCCGGCCGCGCACCCCGACATCCGCGCCATCACCGAGAACCTGCGCGAGTTGCGCAACAAGTGGTTCTCCAAGGCCAAGCTCTGCTTCCTGACCGAGGCCAGCACGATCACGCCCGAGTTGCCGCGCCTGCTCGGCATCTACGACCGCGTCTATGTCCGTTTCGAATACGGCACGGCGAAGTCCTACTCCGCGGCCACCGGCAAGAAGACCGCCGACTACACGGCCATGTGCTCGCTCCTGACCGGGCTTCCCAGCCTGATCGTCACCAGCCGCGTGCCCCGCGGCGAGGTGGACACCTCCACCGATGCCGAGGTGAAGGGTTGGATCAAGAAGGTCGGCGAGCTCAAGCCGCGTGAGGTTTGGCTGCAGTCGGTCGAAACCAAGGCCTCGAAGAAGGCCAAGGCCACCCCCAAGACGCGCTTGGGCGAGATCGCCACCGAATTGACCGAGAAGACCGGCATCGCCGCACACATCGTGCCCGGCGACCAGATCTACACGCCGCCGCCCGCCGCCTGAGTTCGACCCGGGCCTGAGTTCGACCCGGGCCTGAGTTCGATCCGGGCCTGAGTTCGATCCGGGCCTGTATTTCGTCTGCGATCAGGCTCGACCAATTCCAGTGAGGGCCAGCCCGGGCCTTGCCCGGATATCAGCTCGCCGGTCAGCCCGGTCCTCTGCGAAGCCTGATGAGTGCTCGGGCTCGCATCTTGGAGGCCTGCATGCTCGACCACCCCGCAAGCCGGCCGAACCGGCGGTCTGGGTTGCGATCGCGACACCGACCCGATGCGGATCCATCCCACGGCCCCGAGGCCCGCGACGCACGATCCCCTTCGAAGCCGACGGAGCCTGAGCTAGCCTGACGCGCGATGGACTCCGCTCCGCGACACTCGAAGACCGACTCCGGCGCGGGACGCGAGCAACAGGCCGGACCCGCGTTGGTGCGCTTCGACCAGGTCGGCTGCCGCTACGGCGAGCGCGTCGCGCTGGCGGACTTCACGTGGGAGATTCGCGCGGGCGAAGTGGCCGGCTTGCTCGGTCCCAACGGCGCCGGCAAGACCACCGCGCTGCGCCTCTTGTGCGGCCTGCTCGCACCGAGCAGCGGCAGCGTCCTGGTCGACGGCCTCGATGTGGCGCGCAACGGGTTGGAGGTGCGGCGACGCCTGGCCTTCGTGCCGGATGGCGCGCCGCTGTGGCCCAACCTGTCGCCGATGAGCCACCTGCTGCTGGTCGGGCGGCTGCACGGGATGGACGAGGCGCCGCTCGAGGCCGAGGCGCGACGCCTGCTCGCCGCGCTGGGCCTCGCCGAGCGCGCCGACGATCCCGTGGGCGCGTTCTCGCACGGAATGCGCCAGAAGACCGCCCTCGCCTGCGCCATCCTGCCGCGGCCCAAGCTGCTGGTGCTCGACGAACCGCTGAACGGCCTCGACGCCACGACCACCGCCACCATCAAGGAGACCCTGCGGCTGTGGGCCGACCGCGGCGGCGCGGTGCTCTACACCTCGCACCTGCTCGATGTCGCCGAACGCGTCTGCGATCGCGTCGCCATCCTCAAGTCCGGACGCCTGGCCGCCCACGGGACGCTCGACGAACTGCGTCGCCGAACCGGCACCGACGGCACGCTGGAAGAAGTCTTCCGCGCCCTGACCGACGCGGAGGACCCGCGCGCCGCCGCCGAAGCCCTGCTCGGACCGCGGGCGTGACCCGGCGCCGACCTGCTCGAGGCGCGCACCGCCAGCCGCGAGCCCCAGCCCCATCCCGTGCGCGACGGATGTCCCGCTTGGCGAGCCGTCATTGGCCACGCATTCGCACGACGGGGTCCGCGGGGATCACGAGAACATTGCAAGCAGCGCAACGCGGGGTGGAGCACCAACGCGATGCTCTCGACGTTCCGTCGGCCTAATTGCCGAGCTCGTCTCCGCCGACCATCACCCCATGGGCGTGTTGGCGCTCGTCCGATTCGGGCCCAGCGTCCGATTCGGGCCCAGCGTCCGACTCCGGTCCAGCCTTCGATCCGGACACGCGCGATGCCGGCGCCGTCCCTGCCAGCCACGCGCCCGCGGTGCGGACCGCGCGCGCTCGAACTCGACCTCCGACGGCCTCAACCGGCGGTCGCGGGGCCACCCGGGCGCAGCACGGGCGTCGGGCGGA
>JBKDQQ010000077.1:0-5552 GCA_046341775.1 Planctomycetia bacterium | reverse complement strand
GTGGCCACGAGCAACTGCCAGCCCAGCAACGCCTGACCGAGTCCGTAGTTCGATTGCAGTTCATCCTGCAAGTCGCGGAAACCGAGACCAGCGCTCCACAGGAATGCACGCGTGCCGGGGAAACCAAAGCGCACATAGTCGCCAACGACCACGGAGCCGGAAGCATCGCACGCACGCGCATACGAGCTGTCCGAGCCACTCGGAGCGCCAGAGAGCGCCTGCGCGCCCGTCGCCGCCGTCCAGCGGAAGGCACGCAGGGCGAAGCCGCTGACTGCATCGGTCGTGTACCCCACGGCGACGCTCCCATCGAAGGACAGGTCCGTGACCGAGTTCTGACTGGCTTCGCCGGTGATCAGCGTCGATCCGGTCGTGGTCAAGATCGCAGCCGCGTAGGTGTAACTCGACACGCGCCGCGCCGCGCCACCAACCACCCGCCCATTGCCGCTGATGGCGTTGAAGTAGAAATAGCCTTCGGGGAACTGTGCGTTGCGCGGCAGCACCTGCGGCGAGCCGCCATTGACGTTCCAGATGTAGTAATCGCCTTCGGCGGGATAGATGCCTTGCACGCCCGTCACAGTGGTACCGTCGTTGCTGCAGCCGAAGATCAACCGGCTATAGTCGGTGACAAGCTGCTCGAAGCCTCCGCTGCGACGCCAGCGCCATGTGTCGCCGTAGACGATGCTTCCGTCGGCAGAGATGCCGGTGCAGGGGTACAAGCCAAGGCCGATACCGCCCAGTTCGGGCGTCACCACCTGCGTGCCGCCGACATCGGTCCACACGGCGCCTTGGCGTGGCACATAGCCATTCACGAAGCCGGGCTCGTAGACGATGGTGGCGACGGTGCTCCCATCCGCGCTGACGCGCACGCCCGAGTAGCCGGCCGTGCCACTGACGTAGCAGCCGTTCTGGTTCGAGCCGGGCGTTGCGGACAGTCCAGGGATGGGCAGGAACTGCGCTTGCTGCCCCGCCGCGATGGAGGGCATGGCGACCAACGACAGGCAAGCCAAGCTGAGGTGCGGCGCGACGGTCACCAGACTCGCAAGGCGGCTGCTGATGCGCTCGAAGGGTCGCAAAGCTGTAGGACTCATGGTTGGGGTTACGACAGGCGACAAGGCACGGATGCATCCACAGGCTTCGGGAGGCCGCGCGCTCCGGAGTTCCTCAGCCGAACGGGCTTCCCGACCCGAGCAGTCTGCCATGGTGCTCCAACCTCGCCCAGAGGATGAAATGGATCCCGCTCCAATCGAAGCGACGGACTCCGCATGCTTCCCTTCCAACGCCAGGGAAGCGCGCCATGCCGAGTCACGAGCGAGAGAGAGCGCCATGAACCGCCTTCGGGCACGCTCGAGCTGTTGATCCTGCGCAGCGTCGCGCACGCGGCGCGCCACGGCCTTGGCACCTCGCACGACATCAAGGAGCGCAGCTGCAGTGCGCTGTTGATTGACGAAGGCTCGCTGCATCCGGCTCTGCGACGACTCGTGCGCCACAGGCAACTCAAGGCCAAGTGGGTTACCAGCGAGCGCAATCTCGCGGCGCGTGGCAGCGCGATCGCACTCATTGGCTCGCGGCGACGAGATTCGATGCGACGAGCGGCGTCGAACCATCCCGCACGGCTCTTGGCGCGCTACGATGGAACGCGGGCCGCGACGCCGAAGCGGCCCTGATCGCCGCGAGCAAGGAGAGAACCGCATGCAACAGCACTTCAAGACTGCCGCCGTCGCCGCTGTCATTGGTCTGGTGCCGGTGGTGGCGGTCCTTGTCGCGAGCCGATCCGACAACGACCTCTTCCGCGCGGCGTGGTGCCTGCACTTGCTCTATGGCTTGCCCATCGCGTTGGCTTGCGGCGCGTGCGCCGCCGGTCTGCGCCAACTTGCCGCTCGACTTGCCCTGCTGCTCGTCGGCGTGGTGTCGCTGTGGATCAGCCTGTTCCTGGGCCTCGACGCCGGCTTCCGCGCGCTCCAGACGAGCGCGAACCCGCCAGAGGGAGCATTCAACGACGGCGGTCCGATGATGGGCGCCCTGCTCTTGGGGTGGCTGCCGGCCGCCGTCCTTGTCGGACTGGCCTTCCTCGCCTCCCGCCTCCGTGCTCGGCGCGCGGCGCGCTGGGCGACGCCCGCCTAGGGCACGCACGGCCCTGGCTCGCCGGCGAGGCAGCCGCGGCGGCAAGTGCCTGCTATCGTGCAGGCGTGCGTCAGACGCGTTCCCGCTCGGGTTGGCTGTTGGCGGCGGTGATCGCCGCGATGGCCGTGATCGCCGCGGTGTCCTTGCGCACGCTGGCTCTGGACGCCGAACGGGCGCGTGCCAGATACGCCGAGCAACTGGATGGCGTCGCGCGCGGACTCGCCGAAGAGCTGCAACGCGCGGCGGCGCTGGGGGCGAGCCATCCCGACGCGATCCGCTGGCGGGCTTCGATCGGAGCGGAGCTAGTCGAACCGACGATGGCCTCTCGCACGGTGCCCGACGACGCGGCGAACCGCCTGCGCGCGGACTTGGAGCGCGAGCTGGATCGGATCGAACGCGAAGCCGGAGTCGATGCCGTCGGCGCCAGACTCGAGGCGTTGGTGGCCACTCCGATGCGTCCGGAACTCGCGGCGTGGGTGCTGCTCGTGCAGGGCGCGCAGGCCAAGAGGAAAGGCGATCTGGCGGCGGCGCGCGCCGCGTGGGAGGGCGTGGTCGAGCGCCATGTCGAAACGCGCGACGAACGCGGCTTGCGGCATGTGCATGCCGCGCGCAATGAATTGCTCGCCATCGATGGCGAGCCTGTTGAAGGACTCGTCGCCCTGCACGACGAGTTGCTGGTAGACCGTTCGAGCCTGGAAGACGCCGCGGGCGCGGCCTTGGCCGAATCGCTGTTGCGGCGCATCGAGGCTCGCGATCCCGCCGCGGCGGCGGCGGCGAGGCGGCGCACGCTCGCCGCCGCGCGACCGCTGCGACTCATCGCGGCTTGGAACCTTGGCATCTCCGAATGGTTGGCGAGCGCCGCACCTGGCGGGGTGCGCTTGGTCGACCTGCCCGCCGATCCGATTGTCGCGCCGGCCAGCCCTCTCCGGCCATCGACGATGGCCTTGGTCGGCGCGACGCGGGACGAGTCCGGCTGGAGCGGCTTCGCGGTGGAGCTGGAGGCGTTGTGCTCGACCACCTTGCAGGCTGTCGGGCGCACGGGATGGTCGGAACTCGGCGTCGCCGCTTCCGTCCACGCGCCGGATGGTTCGCTCGTCGCCGGCGAGATGTCGCCTGAGGGTGCGATCGCCGCCGACGCGCGCTTGGCGGGGCCGCTCGTCGGTTGCGGCGTGCGCGGGCACGGGAAGGACCATGCGGCCTTCGAAGCGGCGGAGCAACGACGCTACTGGTTGCTCGTCGCCGCCACCGTCGGCGCGTTGCTCTTGGCGAGCACCGCCGGCCTGGCGACCGTGCGCGCCCTGCGGCGCGAAGAGCGCACGCTGCGCGAGCGCGAGCAGTTCGTCGCCGCGGTGACGCACGAACTGAAGACTCCGCTCGCCTCGATCCGCCTGCTGGCGGAGCTGATCGAGGGCGGCGACCTGCCGCCGGAGACGGTGCGCGACTTCGGCGCCCGCACCGTGCGCGAAAGCGACCGCCTCGCCAAGCTCGTCGACAGCGTGTTGCGCTACGCGCGGCTCGAGCACGGCCTGCGCCCGGAGCAGCTCCAAGAGCTGGATCTCGACGAACTCGCGCAGGCGGCGTCGCAAGCGACGCGCGCCCTGGCCGCCGAGCGCGGCTTCGAACTGCGCTTGACGCCCGCAGCGACCAAGGTCCTCGTGCGAGGCGAGCGCGAGGCGCTGCTCGGCGCCGTATCCGAGCTGGTCGAGAACGCCACCAAGTACGGTGCGCCCGCTGCTGGCATCGAGTTGTGCGTGCGGGTGCACGCCGGGCGCGCGCGCATCGAGGTTCTCGACCGGGGCCGCGGCGTGCCGGACGCGGACCGCGAACGCATCTTCGAGCCGTTCCAGCGTCTGGGCGACGAGTTGACACGCGAGCGCGCCGGCGTCGGGTTGGGGTTGGCGCTGGTGCGCGGCGTCGCGCAGGCGCACGGCGGCGAAGCCGGCTGTTCCGCCCGTGAAGGCGGCGGTTCGTGCTTCTGGCTGGAGTTGCCGATCGCAGCGGCAGGAGGCAGTACATGAGCAAGAAGCCGCGGATCCTGGTGGTCGAGGACGAAGAGGCGCTCGCCATCGGCTTGCAGCACGCCTTGGCGCGCGAAGGCTACGAAGTCGTGCTGGCGCGCGATGGCGCGGCCGCGCAGCAAGCCTTGCGCGACGCGTCCCACGACCTCGTCCTCCTGGATGTGATGCTGCCACGCAAGTCCGGCTTCGAAGTGCTGGCGCAGTTGCGACGCGAGGGGCGCAGCGTGCCCGTGGTGATGCTCACCTCGAAGAACGAGGAGATCGACAAGGTCCAAGGCTTGGATCTGGGCGCCGACGACTACATGACCAAGCCCTTCAGCTTGGCGGAATTGCTCGCACGGGTGCGTGCGCGACTGCGCCGAAGCACGGCGCGCGAAGAGGACGTCGTCGAGTTGCAGCTTGGACCCGCGCGGATCGATCTGCGGGCGATGCGCGTCGAGCTCGACGGCCGCGTGGACGAGCTCAGCTTGCGCGAAGTCGACATGCTGAAGCTGTTGTGGCGCGAACGCGGGCGCCCCGTGGCGCGCGAACGCTTCCTCGAGGAGGTCTGGGGCCACGAGCGCTTCCCCACCACGCGCACCGTCGACCAGCACATGGTCAAGCTGCGCCAGAAGGTCGAGCGCGATCCCGCCGATCCCAAGCACCTCTTGACCGCCTTCGGGGTGGGGTACCGGCTGGAGCCGTGAGCCCCGAGCCGGCGCCTCGGGCGACGCCGCGGCTCGCGCGGCCGTGGTTTGACAACCTTTGACAACTGGGCGACAGGCGCTTGGCAAGCTCGGGCCGTGCTGGTCGTCAGATGCAGCCAAGGAGACGACTCTCATGAACCACCGCTGCAACCACGCGTCCTTCCAACAGCTCTTCGGCCGGCACTTCCACGGTCTCGTCCTGTCCGCCGCGCTGGGCGGATTCGTCATGGCGCAAGAGCGCGCCGCCACGACGACCACGAACCAACCGAACGGCTCGTCGCGCACGCTGTTGGAGCAAGCGCACTACGCCGAGACCCACCAACGCGACTTCGCCGCGGCCGAAGCGGGCTATCGGCAAGCCGTCGAAGTCGCGCGCGCCGCCAACGATGCCAAGGGCGCGGAAGCAGCGCAGGCGGCGCTGGACGCGCTGCTGGTGCGCCAAGGCAAGCAAGCGGCGCAGCAGGATCTCGACGAGATCCCCGCGGGCGCGATGCAGGCGCTGTCGTTGCCACCTGACGAGGCAACGCGAGACTTGGTGCTGTATGGCGACGCGGTCGTTCCGCTCATGACGCGCTTGGCGCTGGCCGCGACCGACGAGCGTGTCGTGATTCGCGCCGACGGCCGGGAATACACGCGCGGCTACAGCCAGGTGTTCGCCGTCGGCGTGTTGGCGAAGATCGCCACGCCGGCTTCGGACGACGCGTTGCTGCGCGTGCTGGGTTCCAAG
>JBKDQQ010000076.1:0-2928 GCA_046341775.1 Planctomycetia bacterium | reverse complement strand
TCAGGCGCCTTCTACCCGGCCATCGACGCCACGGCGGGCGAGCGCGAGCGCGGCACCCACGACACGACGCTGCTGCTGCCGGTGTCGCGCTCGACCGTGCTGCAGGGCAAGATCCTCGCGGTGGCGGCGCTGGCCATGCTGGCGACCCTGCTCAACGTGCTGGCGATGGGCCTCTCGGTGGGGCACCTTCTGGGGATGCTCAAGGGCGGCGGGGCCGACCTCCAGTTCGAGGTGCCGTGGACCGCCTTCGTGGCCATCGCCCCGCTGGCCTTGCTGTTCGCCTTCTTCGTCGCCGCGACGATGATGGTCTTCGCCTCGCGCGCCAAGACCTTCAAGGAAGGCCAGGCCGCGCTGGGTCCGCTGCAGTTGTTCTTCTACCTGCCGGCGATGGCGGGCGCGCTGCCGGGGCTGGCCTTGACGCCCGCGCTGGCCTGCGTGCCCGTGGTCAACGTCGTGCTCGCCTTCCGCGATCTCTTGAAGGGGCGCGTGGCGCCGCTCGAGTACGCGCTGGCCGCCGTGTCGCTGCTGGTGCTGGCCCTGCTCGCCGTGCGCGGGGCGACCTGGTTCCTGCAACGCGAGGAGGGCGGTCGGCCGTGGTTCGCGTTGCGCGGCGGGAAGGCCGCCTGATGTCCGCATGAGCCCCCATCCCGCCATCGAAGCCATCGGCCTCAAGAAGAGCTACCACGACCCCAAGCGCGGCCGCGTCGAGGCCGTGCGCGGCGTCGACCTCGCCGTGCGCCAAGGCGAGGTGTTCGGCCTGCTCGGGCAGAACGGCGCCGGCAAGACGACGACGCTGCGCATGCTGGCCTCGATCCTGCCTCCCACCGAAGGCGTCGCGCGCATCGACGGCATCGACGTCGTCGCGGATCCCATCGAAGCCCGCCGCAGGCTCGGCTTCCTCTCCGGCTCGACCGGGCTGTACCCGCGGCTGACGCCGCGCGAGACGCTGCGCCACTTCGGCGTGCTGCACGGACTGGAGGGGGCCGAGCTCGAGCGCCGCATCGCCGAGCTCGTGTCCCTGTTCGAGATGGATGCGTGGGCCGATGGACGCTGCGAGGCGCTGTCGACCGGCCAGCGCCAGAAGGTCTCCATCTCGCGCGCGCTGCTGCACGATCCGGCGGTGCTGATCCTCGACGAACCGACGACCGGACTCGACGTGCTGGCCAGTTCCGCCATGATCGAATTCATCGAGTCGCGCCGCGCGGCGGGCACCTGCGTCCTGCTGTCGACGCACGTGCTCTCCGAGGCCGAGCGACTGTGCGATCGCATCGGCATCATCCACCACGGCCGCGTGCTGGCCTGCGGCAGCCTCGAGGAACTGCAGCGACAGACCGGCGAGGAGTGGCTCGAGGACGTGTTCAAGCGCGTCGTGCTGGCGACCGAGCCCGCCGCGGAGGCGAAGTCGTAGTGGGCGCGGCCCCCTCGCAAGGCGCTCGACGCCGCGCGAGCGCGCGACCGGCGCGACCGGAGCCCGTGGCGCGCGCCGCCGACGCGGGACTGTCGCGACCCGCGCGCGCCGCGCAGGCCTTCGCCAGCCTAGCGCGCGTCGAATTGCTCGGCGTGGTGCGCGACCGGCGCGCCATGTTCGCGGCCTTCGTGCTGCCGCTGCTCTTGTTCCCGCTCTTGTTCTGGCTGGGAGGATTGTTCGAGCGCCTGGGCGAGGAGCGCATGGCGTCCCAGACCGTCAAGGTCGCGCTCGACCTGCGCGGCCTGCAGGCCGACGTGCAGGACAAGCTGCGCGGGAAGCTCGTCTCCTCCGGCCCCATCGAGTTCGTCGACGTCGATGCCGGCGCGCTGCTGGACTTCGACCTGTCCGCGCCCGCCGGCGAGCTGGAGCGCGAACGCGCCGCGGGGCTGCTCGCCGACGGGCATGCGCTGCTCGTGGCGCGCGCGGGCGGGGACGGTGGTCCCCCGCGACTCGCGCGCTGGACGCGCAGCACAGACGAGACCGCGATGGAGGCGGATCGGCGCCTCGCCGCGGTGCTGGAGGATCTGCGCGTCGAGGAGCGCGAGCGCCGCATCGTCGAGGCGCTGCGACTGGACCCCGGCGCGCCCTTCGAAGCCCAGGCGCGCGACGTCGCCGATCCGGCCGTGGCGCGCGGCAAGCAGCTCGGGCGCTGGGCCCCGCTTGTGCTCTTGTTCACGCTCATCGGCTCGGCCGCGTGGGTGGTGCTGTCGGCCTTCGCGGGCGAACGCGAGGCGGGAACGCTCGAGACGCTGCTGGTTCAACCAGTGCCCGGACGACTCGTGGCCTGGGCCAAGTTCGCCGTGGTCGTCGCCGTGACGCTGGCGAGCCTAGGCGCCAACCTGCTGGGCTTCCAGATCGCCGTGCAGGCGGGCCTCGTCTCGGGCATGGCCGCCGACGCGCGAGCCGCGATCTCTCCGCTGAAGAGCCTCGCCACCATGGCGGTGTTCCTGCCCTGCGTGCTCTTGACCTGCAGCGTGCTGTGCGTCGCCACGGCGCGCGCCAAGACCTTCCGCGAGGGCCAGAACCTGCTGCTGCCCATGCTGCTGGCGCTGCTCGTGCCGATGGTGCCCCTGCCGGAATCCGACCTCGGCTTGAAGCACGCCGCGGCGCTGCTGCCCTTCGCCGGCGCGGCGCTGGCTGTGCGCGAGGTGCTCGGAGGCGCGCCCGTCGCGCACCTCGTGGCGTTGTGCATCGCCTCGCAACTGGCGTGGAGCTTCGTCTTCGTACGCCGCGTCGGCGACCTGCTCGACGGCGAGAAGGCCTTGATGGCCGGCGATGTCGAGCGCGAGGCCGCCGCGCGAGCCGTGCAATCGCGACGCGCGCTGCGCTTCGCGTTGGCCGCCATCCTGTGCATCTACATGGTCGGCAGCACGCTGCAAGGCCTGGATCTGGCCCTAGGCCTCGCGGCGACCTTGTGGGGCATGGCGCTGCCCTTCGCACTGTTCTCCGCGCGCGGCACG
>JBKDQQ010000075.1:0-4159 GCA_046341775.1 Planctomycetia bacterium | reverse complement strand
GCCATCGGCGCCGTCTCGCGGAAGTCGAGGAACAAGGCTTCGCCGCCGTGGTCGGCGTGCAGCGCGAAGCCCCCTCCTCCGAGGTTGCCGGCGCGCGGCAAGACCACCGCGAGCGCGAGCGCCGTCGCCACCGCCGCGTCGGCGGCGTTGCCGCCGCGCTCGAGCACGGAGAGCCCGACTTGGGTGGCGAGCGGGTGCTCGCTGACCACGGCACCGGCCCGGGGGGCGGGCCAGCTCGACTCGAGCGAGCGCGCGGGCGCGAAGCACGAGGCGAGGCCCAGCAGCAGGCACGAACCGGCGCGCGACAGGCCGTGGAGGCGCGTCGACGGCGGAGCTCCGTCGCGGACCGCGAACCGCGCCACGCCCTCAGCCCTTCTGGCCGTCGGCGAGTTCCTCGACGCTGACCCCGCGCTCCTTCAAGTAGGCGACTGATTGCTGGATCGCCGACTCGTCGCCCTCGATCTCGACCGCCACGAGGGCCATGGTGTCCGTGATGCTCGCCGCGCGGATGTTGGGGACGACCCCGAACTTGTCGCCCAGCGTGTGGCTGATGATGGGCTCGGAGATCAGTTCCTGCGGGAAGGTGCAGAAGTACTTGTGCAGCGCCATCTAGGTGGGGTCAGCGAGTCCTGGGATCGTGCTCTGGTCTGGTGCGCGGGCAACGGCCGCGCCGACCCGTCTTCGAGCGCGTCGGCGACGAGTGCGGCCTCAAGCGGCCGAGCCTCCGGCGTCGGGAGCCTGCGCCACGCGGGCGCGACGCTCCAGCCACCAGGCGGAGGTCCATGTTCCCACAAACGCGAGGCTCGGGGCAAGCAAGCCTTCGGCCCACGAGGACCAGGGCCCCGACAGGCTCGTGGTGGCCGAGTCGTAGACCAGCGGATGGCGCAACACGTCCACGCCCGCGGCCGCCAGCGTCGCCACCACCGGGGACGCCTGCAGCGTCCATTCGGCCCACGCGGGCTCGAGCGGCCTGCCCAGCAGCAAGCCGGCACCGGGCAGCAAGCCCAAGAGGCTCGACATGGCCCCCACGACGAGCACTCCCCCGCCGTGAAGGCGCGTGCGCTCCAACCCGCACGCGAGCCCCCAACCGACCGCCAGCAGGCCCGCCACCACGAGCAAGCCTCCCATCGGCGACGGCAACATCCGCACTCCCACCGCGCCCGCCGCCGCGAGGGCGAACCCGAAGCAACCGACGATGCCGAGCGCATGCGGGAAGAGGGGCAAGCCAAGGCTGCGCGCCCACGCGCCGCAAGCGGGTGCGACTAGCGCCAGCCAGACCAGCAGGGCGATGGGGTCCGAACCGCGCGGGCCGGGGAGCAGTCCGAGGCAACCGAGGGAGGCGGGGGCGAGGAGGAGGAGGAGCGGCTTCATCCCGATGCTGGTCCCCTTCATTGTGCGCGCCGAGGCGCCGCGAACGAACGCCTAGGTGGGCGCGGACGACGAAAACCGCCTTCGAGTGCGCCACCGAGCCCTGTTCGGCCGCGAATGACTGGAAGGACATGGGCTGCGGGGCTCCTGGCCGCGACGCCAAGGCGGGCGGGAACTCCGATGGAGCCCGAGGCCTGCGTGATCGAGATGCGTTCCACGCCGAAGGTCCCCATGACATCGACCGGCGCGGACTCCTCCAGCAGGGTTGCCAGGCTGGCCGAGTCCCGCTTGGGGTGGGCGTGGCGGGCTTTCCCCGCGAGCACGCCGAGTGCCCCATTCTGACCTAGACGCTCGCCATGGACATCACGGCAGCAGGTCTGCCGGGAATTCCAGCTGCCGAGGCACCAAGGTTGCGCACAACGATCGGGGCCAGCATCCCCGTCAGGGGCACAACCCCACCCGCACCCCATCCGACAAGTTGAAACCAGCTCCACCCCCCGCCGGGTTGCGGTACCACAACTGGAAGCGCCAAGTCGAACCAGGCACGAGCACGCCTGCGGCGGGAGCTTGGGTGAAGTTGACCGCGCGGTTGAGGGTGCCGAGGAAGTCGGCGTTCTGGACGCTGAAGCGGTAGACGGAGCCGCTCACGCAGCGGTAGCCGTTGCCGAAGGGCTGCTGCACGGCGTTGAGGCCGAAGTAGTAGAGGCCCGCGGCGCCGGGCGGCAGGCCTTGGGTCTGGAGCAGCAAGTTGTTCGCCGCGACGCTGGTGCTGCCGGCGACGGCGATCGAGGCGCCGGGGCCGACCGAATTCGGGGCGGCGATGCAGTAGACCTGCACGAGGCACTCGCAGCCATCGGGGATCTGGTTGGCGTTGGCGTCCACATCGAACCCCGTGGCGATGTCGGTCGTGTCGGCGATGCCGTTCTGGTTGCAGTCGACGATCGGCAGGCGCAGGTCGACGTAGACCATGCGGTGGTCGCTCGCGGCGGAGCTGCAGCCGGATGCCCCTCCGGCGAAGCCGGCGATCTCGGCAGGCTGCGAGGCCGCGCTGTTGCTGCCGCTGATGAAGATGCCTTGGTTGCGCAGCGTGGCGATGGAGTCCTGCCACACGATGTAGTCGAGCTTGGAGCCGCTTTGGAAGGATGCGTCGGAGCCCGTCGACCAGTGCAGCGCGCCGTCGATCGTGGCGTCGCTGCCGTCGCGATCGACGCCGTCGCTCGCGCCACCCACCGTCTGGGCCTTTGCCAGCCACTCGGCGGGGCCGCGCGTGGCGCCGTTGCCGAGCTCGTCCTCGTTCCAATCGCCACCGAGCACGACCGGCGTCGTCGACGGCAGCACGCTGGTCGCGACGGGCGAGTCGGCGATCTTCGCGAAGGGATCGACGCTCGCCGTGCCCCCGCCGTTGTAGAAGTGCCGCACGTAGTACGACACGTTCTGCGCGGCGACGAGGCGCTGCTGGGCGTCGCTCGTCGTGCCGCCGGACTTGAGGTGCGCGTTGCCCACCACGAGGTTCCCCTGGTAGGTCGCGGCCGGCAGGTCGAGCTCAGCGAAGGCGAAGCCGCGGATGCCGCCGTCGCCGCCGGGCGCCCACAGGTGCGCCGTCACGGTGGCGATGTCGGCGTAGGTGCTCTTGCCGTCGCCGTTCAGGTCGGCGAACGGGAAGCGCGACAGGATCACATTGCGGTTGAAGCCGTCGTTCTCGCCGCTCACGTACACATGCGGCAGGTCGTAGGCGGGCGCATACTTCTTGACCCACGCGCCGACCGCGACGCCCCCGTTGAAGGTGTCGGTGCCGCCGTTCAGGAACAGGTTCACCGTCGTGGTCAGGTTGGCCACGCTGTCGACGCCCGAGCCGGTGCCGTTGCCGGAGTTGTCGCCGCACTCCTGCAGGACGAGCACGTCGGGCTTGAGCGCGGCGACGATGCGCGCCAGGGCGCACCAGTTGTTGTTGGCCTCGCTCTTCGTGTTGCTGCTGCACAAGGCGTCCTGCACGTTCCACGTCGCGATGCGCACATCGGCGGGGTCGGTCTTGCCCCATTGCCCCGCGGCGGGGTTGTACTGGGCGGCGGCGGGCGCGGCGAGGAAGAGCGCGAGGGCGAGTTGGTGGATCGGGCGCATGTTCAGGGGGGGGCGAGTGGCGACCGCCGAAAGGGGGCTCCGGCGGGCCGACCTCGACGAGCAAGGCTCCCACGGAATCCGTCCGCGGTCAAACCGGCGGTCTTGGCGGTTCCTTGCAAACGACGCGGGTGCGGCGCTTGTTCCCGCGCCAGCGGATTCCCTGCGCCGAAAGTCCTCTCGGGAGTTCCTGCTCGGCGCGGGCGAGCGAAACGAGTCGCGCCCCCCGCGACCGATGGTACTCGCCGCCATCTGGAACGGACGAGCGCCGCGCCTCTAGTCCTCGTCGATCGGGTTGGACGCGGCGGGCGCCGCCAGCAGGAAGGCGTCGATGTGGCCCTCCAGCACGCGCGACAAGCGGGGGCTCGACAAGCCGCTGCGCCGGTCCTTCACGAGCGGCGCCGGACCGAAGCGATAGCGGCGCACGATGGCGTTCCCCTGCTCGCGCACGCCCTTGGCGGCGATGCGCGCGGCGAGCAAGGGCAGCAAGCGCTCGACCTGTTCTTCCTGCGCGCCGGCGCCGCGCCCATCGACGCGCACCAGGCTCTGCCGGTGCAAGAGCGAAACGAGCAGGCGCGGCTGGTGGTCCAGCCGGCCGCGCGCCGCCGGCTCGACGCGCGGCTCGACGCCGGCCACGGACAGGCGCGGGTCGCCGGGGGCGGACCGCGGGCGCCCC
>JBKDQQ010000074.1:0-2008 GCA_046341775.1 Planctomycetia bacterium | reverse complement strand
CGCCGGCCTTCGCGTTCGAAGGCCAGCGTCAGGCCGGTCTCGCCACGCGGTTGCACGCGCACCTCGGCGCGCGCTCCGGGGGCGATCGTCCCGAGCGGGTGCTCGAACCCGTTGCCCGAGACCACGACGCCGACGAGCGGCGCGTCGCCGGCGTTGACCACCGCGATGCGCGGCGCGTTGGAGCACGCGGCGAGAACCACTGCGAGCAGGGGAGCGGTGGACGGAAGGGCGCGGAGCGTGCGCAAGCTGGCGGGCCTCATGGCGCCCAGAATACGCGTTGGCGGAGCACGGATCGCATGGTGGCGCGGTGCCACCGTCGGCCGGTCGCCCCGTCGCGCGCACTGGTCTTCGTGCGTAGGCGCGCGGTGGCGCGCGGCGAAGGTCGTCCCGACCTTGGCACGATCACGCCTGGGAAGTCCGCGCGAACTTGGCCTGCGCGGCTTTCGTGGGAGGATCGGTGGTCCGCGCTTCGGAGGCGATCTCGCGCCTTCGCGGCCCAGGCGTGCCGCAGCCGCCATGGACACACGCTCGAACACCGCATCGATCCACGCCAAGGCTGGAGGATCGGCACGCCCACCGCGCTTCGTCTCGCTCGAGCGGCAGGTGGTGCTGCCGCTCGGGTTGTTGTTCGTCGCCTCCGCGCTGGTCGTGGGTTGGACGATGCTCCGCCTGCACAAGGAACTCCTGGTCGAGCGGCACTCGGCGGAGGCGCGCGGGATGGCGCGATCGCTCGCCGCCCTGCACGAGTCGGGAGCGGATCGCGCGGCGCTGGACGACGCGCTGGCGCGCCTCCGGAGCGAGACCGGACTGGCGCTCGCCGTCGTGGTCGCGGGCACTCCGCCGAGGGTGGTGGCCAGCACGGACCCCGGTTGGGGCGACCTGCCGCTCGAGGCGCTCCCGGAGGAGGAAGTCGCCCGCGACCTGCGTCTAGTCCTCGCCTCGCGGCAGGCGACGGGGAAGCTGCACGAGGCTTCGGGGGCCTACGACTGGAGCGCGCCTTCCGGGGCCGACGGCGCCGTCATAGTGCATGTCGACGCGTCCGATCTGGCCAGCGCACCCTTCGACGAGGCTCAACGGCTCGGGTTGGTGGCGCTCGCATCGCTCGCCGCGTGCGCGCTGGGCACGGCGCTCGTCGTGCGATGGCGCGTGACCGGGCGCTTGTCGAGGCTCGCAGCGGGCATCGGGCTGCCGGAGGGCGCTCGGCTGCCGGTCGAACGGCGGCGCGACGAGATCCACCTCCTCGCCGAGCGCATCGACGCGGACCAGCGCCGCATGCGCGACATTCTGCGGGAACAGGCGCGCCTCGCGATGGTGGCCCGTCGCACGAACGACGGCATCTTCATCTTCGACGAGGAGCAGCGCATCGCCTGGATCAACGAGGGCGCCGTGCGCATCACGGGACTGTCGAGCGCGGAGCTGCTCGGCAAGCGCCACGAGGAGCTGCCCATCGCCGCCAGGACCGACGTGCGGGCGTTGGCGGAGTTCGACGCGGCCGTCGAGCACGGCGCGTCGGCGCGCCTGGAACTTCGCAGCGCCAACCGCGCCGGAGCGACGCTGTGGCTCGACGTGGAGGTCCAACCGCTGGTGGATGAAGCCGGCCGGTTCCTCGGCAGCATGGCTGTCGCCTCCGACATCACCGCCGCCGTGCTGGGACGAGAGGAGCTGCGCGCTTCCGAGCGCAGGCAGAAGCTGATCGTCGAGGGCGCGGCGCTGGGCACTTGGGATTGGCACCTTCCATCCGGCGAGGTGCGCTTCAACGAGCGCTGGTGCCGCATGTTGGGCTACGATCCGAACGAGATCGAGCCGCACGTGCGTTCGTGGGAGCGGATCGTCCATCCCGACGACGCGCAAATCGCCTGGGCTGCGCTGCAGGACCACTTCGAGGGCCGCACCAACTTCTATCGCTGCGTCCACCGGCTGCGCGCCAAGGACGGCTCGGTGATGTGGGTGCACGACGCCGGCAAGGTCTACGAGCGCGACGGCGACGGCAATCCGGTGCGCATGGCGG
>JBKDQQ010000073.1:0-4925 GCA_046341775.1 Planctomycetia bacterium | reverse complement strand
GTGTTCGCGGCGGGGGTGGAGGTCCACTGGGCGGCGACGGGCGCGGCGCAGCTGAGGAGGACGGACAGGCGTAGGAGGGCTCGGGTCATGGCTGCGGGTGCCGGCGAAGCGCGCCGGGCGTCCACTCCAGCGTATCCCGTTCGGCCGGAACGCGCAGGGTGCCTTCCGGCGCGGAGCGACGCGCCGCCCGCGGCGGAGGCGAATGGCACATTTACTTGACGCACCTCGCTCGGGTCGCGCTCCCGAGGCCCGAGCCCGCCCGGCGGCATCCCGAGGCGCCAAGAGCGTCGCAGGTCGCCTCTCCTTCGGCCCGCGCCCCGGCACGGGAAGCCGTGGAAGCTTGGCCGCCCAGCGGGTCGGGCCGCCCAAGGGGATCGGGCGGCGTGGAAAGCCCGGACGCCGAGGCGCGCCAGCGAGATCCACCCCGATCTCCCGGAGCTGGAATGCACTTTCGAGCAGTAGCTCCTCGGTCCGCGAGGAGCCGGACACCCTCGGAGATTTCACTTTAAGTTGTTTTATTTAAACATCTTATGCGGAAGCTCACCTAAACGGCAGATCCCGCCCGTGGACGAGCTATCATCCTTTCCGGATGCCATGATCGGACTCAACGGAACCTCGCGTCTGCTGAAAGCCCTCGCCGACGAAACTCGTCTGCGCATCCTCAACTTGCTCGCCGAGGAGGAACTCTCCACCGGCGACCTGATGGAGATCCTCAACACGGGACAGAGCCGCGTGTCGACGCATCTGGCCCTGCTCAAGGAAGTGGGCCTGGTGCAGGACCGCCGCCACGGCCGCCGCAGCTTGTACGGCATCGTGCCCGGGGCGCCCGCGACGCTCGCCGAGAGCGCGTTGAAGCAGGCGCGCCAGAGCCCCGAGTTCGAGGCGGACATGGCGGGGCTCGAAGCGTTGCGTGATCGCCGGCGCGAGGACGCGCGCGCCTACTTCGATCGCGTGGCGGCCGAGTTCAGCGAACAACCGCTGCCGGGACGCACGTGGGAAGGCTTGGCGCGGGGACTGCTGCAGTTGGCGCCGCGCGGGCGCTATGTCGACCTCGGCGTGGGGGACGGCTTGTTGACCATGATGCTCGCGGAGGTGGCGAGCGAGGTGGTCGCGGTGGACCTCAGCCCCCAGATGCTGGCGCAGTTGAGGACGCGCGCCGCGCAGAAGGGCATCGCGAACATCGTGGCGCTCGAGAGCGACATCGCGCGCCTCGCCTTGCCGGACCAGAGCTTCGACGTGGCGGTGCTTTCGCAGGCGCTGCACCACTGCGACGATCCGCTCTCCGCGTTGAAGGAGGCGCAGCGCGTGCTCGTGCGCGGCGGCAGGCTGCTCGTGCTCGACCTCGTCGCGCACGGCGAGTCGTGGGTCAAGGAGCAGCTGCAGCACCGCCACCTGGGCTTCGGCGAAGGCGAGCTCGAGCACATGCTGCTCGAGGCGGGCTTCGAGCGGCCTTGCGTGCGCCGCGCGGCGCGCGATCCGCAGCCGCCGCACTTCATGACGCTGGTGGCGAGCGCCACGAAGGGAGCGCGCTGACATGGACGCCTCCCCCGTCGCCCGCGCGGGCGCGCTGCGAGCGGCCCTCGAATCGCGCGTGCTGGTGCTCGACGGCGCCATGGGCACGCAGATCCACGCCTGCAACCTCGACCTCGAGCGCGACTACCACGGCCACGAGAACTGCGTCGACTACGTCAACCTCACGCGCCCCGACGCCATCCGCCGCATCCACGAGAGCTACCTCGCGGCGGGCTGCGACATCGTCGAGACGAACACCTTCGGCGCCATGCCGCACGTCCTGGCGGAGTTCGGCATCGCGGACAAGGCGCGCGAGATCAACCGCGCCGCGGCGCGCGCCGCGCGCGAGGCTTGCGCCGCGCACTCGACGCCGGACAGGCCGCGCTTCTGCCTGGGGTCCATGGGCCCGGGCACCAAGCTCGCGACGCTCGGGCACGCCAGCTACCAATTGCTCAAGGAGAGCTACGCCGAGCAGGCGCGCGGACTGGTCGAGGGGGGCGTCGACGGCTTCCTCGTCGAGACCTGCCAGGATCCGCTGCAGATCAAGGCGGCGGTGAACGGGATCCTCGCCGCGCGCTCGGAGGCCGGCGTCGACCTGCCGATCTTCGTCTCGGTGACGATGGAAGTGACCGGCACCATGCTCGTCGGCACCGAGATGGCGGCCGCGATCGCGCTGCTCGATCCGTATCCCATCGACGTGGTGGGCATCAACTGCGCCACGGGACCGCGCGAGATGGGCGAGCACGTCCGGCTGCTCGGCCAGAACTGCCGCAAGAAGATCATGGTGTATCCCAACGCCGGCCTGCCGCAGCTGGTCGACGGCAAGACGCACTATCCGCTGGGCCCCGAGGAGCTCGCCGATTGGCTGGTGCGCTTCGTCGAGGAGGACGGCCTGAACATCGTCGGCGGGTGCTGCGGGACGACTCCGGCGCACCTCGCCGCCGTGGCGCGGCGCCTGGGCTCGCGCGCGCCCAAGCCGCGCCGTCCCGCGCACCAACCGCAGGTGACGAGCATCTACTCGGCCGTGCCGCTGGTGCAGGACAACTCGATCCTCTTCGTCGGCGAACGCAGCAACGCCAACGGATCGAAGGCCTTCCGCGAGCACCTGCTCAAGGGCGACGTGGAGGCGATGGTGTCCATGGGGCGCGAGCAGGTGCGCGAAGGCTCGCACGTGCTCGACCTGTGCACCGCCTACGTCGGCCGCGACGAAGTGGCCGACATGACGAAGGTCCTGGTGCGCTATCGCGCCGACGTGCCGGCGCCATTGATGATCGACAGCACGGAGGCTCCCGTGCTCAAGGCGGCGCTCGAGCTGGCCGGCGGGCGCTCGATCGTGAACTCCATCAACCTCGAGGACGGGCTCGAGCGCATGGAGAAGGTGCTGCCGCTCGTCAAGGAGCACGGCTCGGCCGTGATCGCCCTGACGATCGACGAGGACGGCATGGCGAAGACGGCGCAGGACAAGCTGCGCATCGCCAAGCGCATCCACAAGATCTGCGTGGAGGATTGGGGCCTGCGCTCGGAGGACCTGCTCTTCGACGTGCTGACCTTCACGATCTGCACGGGCAACGAGGACGACCGGCGGCTGGGCATCGAGACGCTCGAAGGCATCCGCCTCGTGCGCGAGGAACTGCCGGGCGTCGGCCTGCTCCTCGGGTTGTCGAACATCAGCT
Organism: Planctomycetia bacterium; assembly: GCA_046341775.1. GTDB lineage: Bacteria > Planctomycetota > UBA1135 > UBA1135 > SXXH01. Next base: position 1,740 of record JBKDQQ010000073.1, on the reverse strand, counting down.
TCGGCCTGAACCCCGCCGCGCGGCACGTGCTCAACTCGGTGTTCCTGCACCACGCGCGCGAACGAGGACTGACGGCGGCGATCCTGCACTCGGGCCGCATCCAGCCGCTGCACAGGATCGACCCGAAGGCGCGCGAGACGGCAGAAGATCTGATCTTCGATCGACGCCGCGAGGGCTACGACCCGCTGCAGGCCTTCATCGCGCTGTTCGAGGGCGCGCAGGTCGAGAAGAAGGCCGCGCGCAAGACGCCCGAGGACGTCTTCGAACGCCTGCAGTGGCGCATCGTCGAAGGCGAGAAGCCCGGGCTGCTGGAGGATCTCGACCTCGCGCTGGCCACGAAGAAGCCGCTCGACATCATCAACGTCGACCTGCTGGCGGGCATGAAGACCGTCGGCGAGCTGTTCGGCCGGGGCGAGATGCAGCTGCCCTTCGTGCTGCAGTCGGCGGAGACCATGAAGATGGCCGTGGCGCACCTCGAGCCGCGCATGGAACGCACGGCGGGCGAATCGCGCGGCAAGCTGGTGCTCGCCACGGTGCGCGGCGACGTGCACGACATCGGCAAGAACCTCGTCGACATCATCCTCACCAACAACGGCTACACGGTCTACAACCTCGGCATCAAGCAGCCGATCCAGCACATCCTCGACGTGGCCGGCGACGTCAAGCCCGACGCGATCGGCATGAGCGGACTGCTCGTCAAGAGCACCGTGATCATGAAGGAGAACCTCGAGGAGATGAATCGCCGCGGCATCGACACGCCGGTGATCCTCGGCGGCGCCGCCTTGACGCGCGCCTACGTCGAGGACGACTGCCGCCGGACCTACGGCGGAGCGCTGTACTACGCCGCGGACGCCTTCGACGGCCTCTCGGTGATGGAACGCATCGTCAAGGGCGAGACGAAGCCCGCGCCGCGCGCCGCGCGCGTCGTGGACGCGGAGCACGAAGTCGATGCCGACGCCGTCGCGCTGTCGGCGGCCGCCAAGGCGGCGCAGGCGGTGGCGACGCGTTCCGTTCCGCGCGCCGGCAAGGTGTGGAGCAAGCTGATCGAGGTGCCGCGCGACATCGACTACCCGGAGCCGCCGTTCCTCGGCGCGCGCCTGGTCGAGGACATCAACCTCCAGGGCATCCTGCCCTACGTGAACGAGACCACGCTGTTCCAGTTCCAGTGGGGCTACCGCCGGAAGGGCAAGGCGCAGGCGGAGCACGCCAAGTTCATCAAGGATGTCGTGCGCCCGATCTACATCGACCTCGCGCGCCAATGCGCCAAGGAGAAGATCCTGCGTCCCGTCGCCGCGTACGGCTACTGGCGCTGCGTGCCCGAGGGCGACACGCTCGTCCTGCTGCATCCCGAGCACACGGGACGCGAAGTCGCGCGCTTCGCCTTCCCGCGCCAGAAGGACCGCCAACGCCGCTGCATCACGGACTTCTTCCATGTGCGCGACGGCAAGCCCGACGTGGTGGCCCTGCAGGTCGTGACCGTCGGCCAGCACGTGTCCGAGGTGGCGCGCGAGTGGTTCGCCGCGAACCGCTACCAGGACTACCTGCACCTGCACGGACTGTCCGTCGAGGCGGCGGAGGCGCTGGCCGAGTACATCCACCGGCAGATCCGCGGCGAGCTCGGCATCGCCGGCGACGACGCGCGCGACATGGGCGCGTTGTTCAAGCAGGGCTACCGCGGCTCGCGGTTCAGCTTCGGCTACCCCGCCTGCCCCAACATGGAGGACCAGGCGATCCTGCTCG
>JBKDQQ010000072.1:0-2521 GCA_046341775.1 Planctomycetia bacterium | reverse complement strand
CACGCGCGAGGAGTTGGCGGCCCAATGCCGCGTGCGCGCGGCGTGGGACCCGGACCTGCGCATGAATCCCGGCAAGACGATCCCGCTGCGCGCCTGCATGGAGACGCGCACTCGCGACCAGGTGCGGCCATGACGGGCGCGACGACCGACGCCTCGGCGGCGCTGCTGCACGGGCGTCCGCTGCTGCGCCCCGCCGAGGCGCGCGAAGTGGCAGAGCTCCTAGCGGACGCGGCGCGCGCAGGCAGGCGCCTGCGCCCCATCTCGGGACTGCCCGTCCCCTGCATGCACGACCTGCCCGACGCGTGGCTGTGCCTGGCAAGGCTGCGCGGCGTGGTCGAGTGGCATCCGCACGAAGGCACCATCACCGCGCTGGCGGGGACGCCGATGATCGAGCTGGAGGAGCTCGCGGCGCGCGATGGCTGGCGGGTCCTGCCTCAATTGCCGGATCCGGCCGGCGCAAGCGCGGGCGGAATGGTCGCCGTCGGCCAGAGCGGCTTGGAGCGGCTGCGGCACGGGCCGCTGCGCCACCATCTGCTCGGCGCGCGACTCGCCCTGCCGGACGGCAGCGTGGTGAAGAGCGGCTCGCGACTCGTCAAGAACGTGACGGGCTACGATTTGCACCGCCTCGCCGCGGGCGCGCGCGGCACCACGGGCGTCGTGGTCGAGGCTTCGCTGCGACTCGCGCCGCTGCCGCGCGCGGGATGGGCGCTGCGCCTGGACGCGGCCGCGTGGCCCTCGGCGCACGCGGCGGCGCGCGCACTGCTGGACGCTGGTTGCGAGTTCGACTTGCTGCGCGCGACGCGCGCGCACGGTCGCTGGAGGCTCGTGGCTTGCGGGGCTGGCCGCTTCGAGACCTGCGCGCACATGTCGGCGCTGGCGCGCAGGACCGTCCCCGAGGCGCAGGTCTCGGAGCCCGCCGACTTCGAGGATGCCGACTCCCCGCCCAGGACCATCTGGCGCGAGGAACGCGCCGCCGAAGCGGGTTGCGGCGCGACGGTCGAGCTCGGGTGCTTGCGCACGGAATGCGGGACGCTGGTCGAACGCCTCGAGGAGCGGGGATTCGTCGTGGCTTGCGTCGATCCCGGACTGGCCCGCGTGCTGGTGCGCCTCGACGAACGCGACGCCGAACGTCTGCGCGGCGCCTTGCCGCCGGGGATCGGAGCGCGCGTCTCGTCGTCGTCGCCCCGAGCGGCAGCAGTGCTCGCGCCACGGCGCGATCCGGTGCGCGCCGCGCTGGAAGAGCGCTTGCGCGCCTCGCTCGACCCGCGCGGCGTGCTCGCGAGGAGGGACGGTGCATGGACGAGTTGAAGGAACGCATCGACTACGCCAAGAGCCTCGACTGCGTGCACTGCGGGCTGTGCCTGAACTCGTGCCCGACCTACCGCATCAGCGGCGCCGAGGCCTCCAGCCCGCGTGGGCGCATCCACTTGATGCGCAGCATCGCCGAAGGCGCGCTCCCCGCCGACCAAGGCGTGAAGGAGGAGCTCGACTATTGCCTCCTGTGCCGCAACTGCGAAAGCGTCTGTCCTTCGGGCGTGCAGTTCGGCCAGCTGATGGAAGGCGCGCGAGACGGCGCGGAGCGCGCCATGCCGCGCACCGGCTTCGCGCGGATGGCGCGCGAAGTGGGCTTCGGCGTGCTGCTCCGTTCGCGCGGCGCGATGCGCGCGGCCTCGGCCCTCGGTCGGTTGGCGCAGCAAAGCGGCGCACTCCAACTCGCGACGCGCGTGCTCGGCGAGCGCGCCGGCGCTCTCGCACTCGCGCCGGCCATACCGCCCGCGCGCGAACGCGCGCGGCCGCCGGCCTTCACGCCGGCGCGCGGCGAGCGCCTCGGCGCGGTCGCGTTCCTCGAGGGTTGCGTGATGACCGAGTTCTACTCGCGCGTCAACTCCGCCGCCATCCGCGCGCTGTCGTCGGCCGGATTCGACGTGCACGTGCCGCTCGCGCACATGTGCTGCGGTTCCTTGCACGCGCACAACGGCGAACTGCAGGGCGCGCGCGAGCTGGCGCGCGAGACCATCGCCGCCTTCGACGCGCTGGTCGACGAACGCGGCGCCTCCCTGCCGGTCGTCGTGGACTCCGCGGGCTGCGGTTCCCACATGAAGGAATTCCACCACCTCCTCGCCGCGGACATCGCGTGGCGCGAGCGAGCGCTGGCCTTCTCGCGGCGCGTGCACGACTGGACGGAGTGGATGACGCGCGAACCCGCGCGGCCACGCGTGCGTTCGGCCCTGCAGGCCGGGGCCGCGGCCCGCCGCGGGTTGCGCGCGACCTGGGACGATCCTTGCCACTTGTGCCACGGCCAGGGAGTGCGCCGACCTCCGCGCGAGTTGATCGAGTGGATGGGCGTCCACCACGAACCGATCGAGGATCCCGAGGCCTGCTGCGGCTCGGCCGGCATCTACAGCCTGCTGCGGCCCGCCGATTCGCAGGCGGTGCTGGCGCCGCGCCTCGCCGCGCTGGCCGCCACGCGCGCGGAGGTGCTCCTCGTCGGCAACCCGGGCTGCCACATGCAGTGGGACGG
>JBKDQQ010000071.1:0-47153 GCA_046341775.1 Planctomycetia bacterium | reverse complement strand
AAGGACGGTTGGTGCTGCAGTTCACCGAGGAGCTGCGCGAGGTGACCTACCTCGACCATGCCAAGCTGCTGGCGGTCGACCATCCGGCGGATTCGGAGATCTTCCCCAACGAGATGTTCTGCTTCCCGCCGTTCCCGGTGGCGCACACGCACACGGTGACGCGCGCCTTGCATCCGCGCGCCACGGGGTCGGACCAGAAGGACTGGACGCAGGCGTTGGCCGCGCAGGATTGGAAGCACCCCGAGCCGTTCGTGCTGCATCCGCCGCAGTTCGCGGGATTGGCGCAGCCGTGGTGGCTCGAGTTGTCCTTCGACAAGGAGGCCCTGCGCGACGCCGAGCTCTTGCGCCTCGTCATGACGGGCTGGTTCTTCTGGAGCGACGCTTCGGCCAACATGGCGAGCGCGCGCCATCCTGGCATCCAATTCCTGCCCCCGATGCTGCTCGTGCCGGATGGCAAGGGCGGCTGGAAGGAGACCGGGCCGCCCGTGGGGTTCCCGGCCGGCAAGACGAAGACCATGGTGGTCGACGTGACGAAGATCCTGAACCGCGACGACCCGCGCATCCGCGTCGTGTCGACCCTGCGCCTGTACTGGGACGAGATCCGGCTCGCCATCGATGGCGACGATGCGCCGCTCGAGGTGCGCGAACTGGCGGCCGGCTCGGCCGAGCTGCGCCGGCGCGGCTTCAGCCTGCCCCTGCGGCGCGAACTCGCGGCGGGCGAGGCGGATCCCGACAACGCGCCCGAGCGCTTCGAATTCGAGCGGCTGGCCGATTCGCCGCGCTGGAACCAGCATCCCGGCAAGTACACTCGGCTCGGCCAGTGTCAAGAACTTTTGACAACGGTCGACGATCGCTACGTCATCATGGGCGCGGGCGACGCGTTGACCATCGTGTTCGACGGTTCGAAGCTGCCGCCGGTCCGGGAGGGCTGGCGCCGCGACTGGCTCGTGTACCTGGACGGCTGGGCCAAGGACCGCGATCCGAACACCACGCTCGCCGAACGGGTGGAGCCGCTGCCCTTCCACGGCATGAGCGGGTATCCCTATCGCGACGACGAGCGCTTCCCCGACACGGAGCTGCACCGCCGCTGGCAGGCGGAATGGAACACCCGCGACGCGTTCCGCTGGGTGCGTCCGGTCGATCCGGCGGGCGAGGCCGCGTGGCTGCTCGAGCAGAGCGCGCGCTGAGGCCGACGCTCTCCAGTCCGACGCCGCCTCCAGTTCGACGATTCAGGGAGTGGACAGGTCCGCCTCGAGCGCGGCCCGCAACCGCGCCGGGAGCGCCGCCTTGCCGCGCTTGATCGGATCCCAAGCCACGAGGCGCGCTTCGCATTCGACCAGCACGCGTCCACCGTCCCCCTCGCGGATGCGGTAGCACTGGGTGAACGAAGTCGCCCCGATCTCGAGCGTCGACAGCTCGACCACCACCTCGACGCCGCCGACGCCGGGCTCCAGCCAGCGCGTGTTCGCCTGCGCGAGCACGAAGGGGAAGTCCGCTCCTTCGAGCAAGCCGTGGGCGCGGCACCACAAGAGGCGCGCTTCCTCGCAGAGGGTCAGGCTGGCGGCGTTGTTGAGGACGCCCTGGCGGTCCTCGTCCGACCAGCGCGTGCGCAGGACGAAGCGGTGCCGGGGTCGCGATGCTGTGCGAGGGGCTTCCATGCGCTTGCCAGCAATACCGCATCGCGGATCCGCTTGCACTCCCCTCCTCGCCACGCACGCCGCCCTGCGCACCGGGGGCGGCGAGCAGCGCCTCCTCATGCGCGGCCGGCGACCGGACGACGGAGCACCAACGCGAGTCCGGCGAAGACCAGCGCGGCGGCGACGAGCATGCCTTGCGTGGGCCGATCTCCCAGCAGCCACCATCCCGCCAGCGCGGCGACGAAGGGCTGCGCGTAGATGCCGACCGCCGTCGTCGAGGCCGAGACGCGCGCCAAGGCGTAGACGTTGAACAAGTACGCCAGCACGGTCGGGAAGACGAGGATGAAGGCCAGCGACCACCATTGCGTGGAGCTCGCCCGAGGCAGCAGCTCCACGCGTCCCGCCAAGAGGAGCGCCGCCGGCAGCGAAAAGGCGAACATCCACGCGATGACGCACAACGGCGGATGCCGGCGCGCCAAGGGACGCGTGAGCACGAAGTAGGTCGCGTACGACAAGGCGTTGCCCGCCAGCAGCAGCAGGCCGATCCAGTCGATGGCGAAGCCTCCTTCGGACTCGGCCCAGCGCAGCGCGGTGGCGCCCGACAACGCGACCAGCACGCCCAGCGCGCGCAGCAGGTCGAACGACTCCTGCCCGGCGACCAGCGCCACCACGAAGGTGAAGACCGGGATCAGTCCCATCAGCAGCGTGGCGGTCGTGGCGTTGGTGCGCGCCAGCCCTTCCAGGTACATCACCATGTTGAGGGCGATGCCGAGGAAGCTCGCCAGGGCGATCAACGGCAGTTCGGCGCGCGGCGGCACCAGCTTGCGGCCGTGCATGAGGAAGGCCACGCCGCCGAGCACGAGCGCGCCGACGGCGATGCGCCACACGGCGACCGATCCGGGCGCGAAGGCCTCGAAGGCGAGCTTGCCGAAGACGGGGAACAAGCCGAAGAAGAGCTGCACTCCCGCCAACGCCATGAAGGCGCGGGTCCGTTCCGACTCGGGCCTCGACTCGTGTGCCGCCTGCATGCGCGGCGTAGGATTGTAGTGACCCGCCATGACCGAGTCGCCCCTGCCCTGGCCGAAGCTCTCGAGCCGCCACGAACCTTCGCTGATCCTGTTCCGACCGCGCTGGGACAAGCTCGTGAATCCGCGCACGAGCCAGCCGATGGATCGGCTCGTGCTGGAGACGCCGGATTGGGTCAATGTCGTCGCGCTGACCGACGAGGACGAGCTGGTGCTGGTCAAGCAGTTCCGCTTCGGGACGTCGCGCGTGACCATCGAGATCCCGGGCGGCATGGTCGACCGCGGCGAATCGCACGAGGACGCGGCGCGGCGCGAGTTGCGCGAGGAGACCGGCTACGAAGCGCGCGAGTGGCGCTACCTCGGCGCCGTCGAGCCCAACCCCGCCTTCCACGACAACCTCTGCCACCATTGGCTGGCGACCGGCTGCACGCGGGTCGCCGAGCACCTCGAACTCGACGCGGGCGAGGACATCGTCGTGTGCGTCGAGAAGCTCGAGCGCGTCAAGGAGCGCGTGCGCGCCGGAGAGATCCGGCACGTGCTGGTGCAATCGGCGCTGCAGCGCGTGGTCGACCTCTTCGGCGTGTCCGACGGGCGGCGCGCGGACTAGGCGAGGCATGCTGCACATGCTTGGACGCGTCGTGCGCCTCGCCCTCCTTGGTTGCACCCTGCTCGCCCTCGTCCCGGCCGCGCGAGCGCAGTCGGGCAAGCTGGTGCTGGCTGGATCGGCATGGCGCCACGACGCCGGCTTGGTGCGCGCGCTGCGGCCGCCCGCGACGCCCGAGCCGCTGCTCGTCGTCTTGCACCTCGACGAGGATCCGCGCCTCGCGTGGGAGGGCTGGCGCGTCTCCACGCGCGCCTTGGCGGCCAAGGTCGAGCCGGACGGCGCGATGCTGTTCGACGAGGCGGCCGAACGCGTCCTCGCGGCGCAGGCGCTGGCGGCGGACGCGATCGTCCTGCACGGAGGCGCGTGGATCGACTGGTGGCGACGGCTCTTCCACGGGAAGAAGCCAGGACGCGTGCTGGCGGCCTTGCGAGAGGCGCACCTGCGCGGCGTCGCGCTCGTCGCCTTCGACGACGCGGCCACCTTCCTCGTCGGCGGCCTCGTGCCGCCCGAGGAGGTCTGTCGCGCGCCACGCAGCACCTCGGCCGCGGGTCGCGCGTGGATCGTCGAGGGCAGCCTGGGCGCGGGGTCGCTCGTGCTCGAATGCGAGGGACGCCCCGGCCGCGGAGCATCGCGCGTGTTCGACGCGGTCTCGCGCGAGCTGCGCCTGGCGGGCGGCCTCGAGACGCGCCGCGCATGGGTCCTGGCGCGCGACGGCGCGCTCGTCCTCGACCCAGGACGCCGCAAGCTCGCGCCGCTGGAACGGCCGCTGCTGCGACTCGGATTCGAGCGCGCGCGCAAGTCGGCCACGAAGTCGCTCGACGGGGTCGAATGCGCCGCGTTCCCGACGCGACCCGATCCCGAGGCGTGGTGGCGCGACGATGCGCATCTCGCGTGGATCGCGCTGGATGATTCGTCCGCGCGCGACTCGCTGGCCGGCGTCGCCACGACTGGCGCCCTCGCCATGCACGCCGCGCCGTGCGCGTTCGACCTCGAGGCCATCCACGCCGCGCTCGAAGGCGGCGTCGCGGCCGATGCAGGCGATGCGACCGGCGCATTGCGGCTGCTCCCTTCGCGCACGGACGAATCGGGTGCGCGCCGCGCCTGGGCTCGCTGGACGCGCCGCGAGGAGCGCTGAGTCGCGATGTCGAGTCGAATCCTCGTCGTGGGCGGCGGGATCGCGGGCCTCGCCGCGTGCTGGGCCTTGGCGCGCGCAGGCGAGCGCGACATCGCGCTGTTCGAGCAGGACGAGGGACTCGCTCGGCGGGCCACGCGCTCGAACGCGGCCATCCTGCGCACGCCCATGCCGGACGCGGAGCTCGAACGCTTCGCGCTCGAGGGCGCGGGCATGTTGCTGGCGCCACCCGCCGATCTGTCGAGCACGCCGCTGGCGATCCGGAACGGCGTCGTGCTGCTCGGCGATCCTCTTCGCAGCGTCTGGCTCGCCCGAGCGACGGCCCGCCCCGCCACGCGCCGCTTGTCGCCGCTGGAATCGAGGCGTTTGCATCCGCTTCTCGCGCCGACGAACGATCCGGCCTGGTGGATCGGGGACGAGGGCGTGATCCGGCTCGGCGCGCTGGTCGAGGCGCTGCGGACGGCCTTGCACCGCCATGGCGTGCGGGTCGCGACGCGCTCGCGCATCGTCGCCCTCGAACCCGGCCGCGGCGCGCTCGACGAGCACGGCCGCTTGCATCCCGGAGAGCGGCTGGTCGTGGCGAGCGGCGCGTGGGCCGCTCCGCTCGCCGCCACGGCGGGCTCGCGCCTGTCGTTCAAGCCCACGCGGCGGCACCTCGCGCTGGCCGACGCAGGGGTCGCGCTCGATCCGCGCTGGCCGGTGGTGTGGGCCGAGGACCAGCCCTTCTACGCGCGCGTGTCGGAGCGCGGACTGCTGCTGTCGTCGTGCGACGAGGAAGCCGTCGATCCCGCCGACGCCCCCGTCGACGCGCGCGTCGTGGGCACGATCCTGGATCGAGCGCGCTCGCGTCTCGCCACGGGGCCAGGGCTGCGCCTGACGCGCGCGTGGAGCTGCTTGCGCACGCATGGCGCCGACGAGCGCTTCGTGGTGGGACCGGACCCCGACATCCCCGGGTTGTGGTTCCTCGCCGGCCTCGGCGGGCACGGCGTCACCTGCGGACTGCCGGCGGGCTTGCTGCTGGCGGAGCACATGCTGCGCGGCGGCTCCGGACACCCGTGCGCGGCGAGCTTCGACCCGCGGCGCTTCGCCGTGGCCGGACGAGCATGAGCCGGGCGCGCATCGCCGCCGGCTTCGGCGCGCTCGAGGCGGTCTTCGCCCGCGCGGAGGGCCGCGAGGCCTTGCGCGAATCGGCGGGCGGCTGGAGCGTGCAGGAGATCGCCGAGCATGTCGCCACGGCGAACATCCACTTGCTGCGACTGGCGCGCACCTGCGCGGGGAAGTGCCGCGCGCGGGCGGCTCGCGGGCTGGACGCCGCTCGACCCCCGACGGCGTCGATGGAAGACCTGCTGGCGCACGCCTCGAGCGGAGTCCGCTGGGAGGCGCCCGGCCACATGCGGCCAGCTGGATCGGTCGCGCTGGGGGCTTCGTCGGCGACGATCGCCGCGCAGCGCGACGAGGCCTTGGCGCTGTGGGACGAGCTGTGCGCGGACGATGCGCGCGTCGGACGAATGCACGACGTGGGCATGGTGGTGCTCGGGCCAGGGGCGCGCATCGCCCTGCCCGAGCTGCTCGTGTTCGTCGCCCTGCACGCCGAGCGCCACGCCCTCCAGGCGGAGCGCGCGCTGCGCGCGAACTGAGTTCGCGCGCGAGGCGCCGGCCTCAACGGTACAGCTCGCCGCCGGAGCGCGCGAACTCCGCGGTCTTCTCGCGCATGCCCGCCTCGAGCGCGGACTCTTCGTCCAGTCCCTTCGACTTGGCGAAGGCGCGCAGATCCTCGGTGATCTTCATCGAGCAGAACTGCGGACCGCACATCGAGCAGAAGTGGGCCGTCTTGGCGCCTTCCGCCGGCAGCGTCTCGTCGTGGAAGGCCTGCGCGGTCTCCGGATCGAGCGACAACGCGAACTGGTCCTTCCAGCGGAACTCGAAGCGCGCCTTGGACAAGGCGTCGTCGCGTTCCTGCGCGCGCGGGTGGCCCTTGGCGAGGTCCGCCGCGTGCGCGGCGATCTTGTAGGTCACGACGCCGGTCTTGACGTCCTTGGCGTCCGGCAGGCCGAGGTGCTCCTTCGGCGTCACGTAGCACAGCATCGCGGTGCCGTGCCAGCCGATCATGGCGGCGCCGATGGCGGAGGTGATGTGGTCGTAGCCGGGGGCGATGTCGGTCGTCAACGGCCCGAGCGTGTAGAAGGGCGCTTCCTTGCACCACTTCAACTGCTCGTCCATGTTCTCCTTGATCTTGTGCATCGGGACGTGTCCCGGGCCCTCGATCATGGTCTGCACATCGTGCTTCCAGGCGATCTCCGTCAGCTCGCCCAGCGTGCGCAGCTCGCCGAACTGCGCGGCGTCGTTGGCGTCGGCGATGCAGCCCGGGCGCAGGCCGTCCCCGAGGCTGAAGCTGACGTCGTAGCGCTTCATCAACTCGCAGATCTCCTCGAAGTGCGTGTAGAGGAAGTTCTCCTTGTGGTGCGCGAGGCACCACTTGGCCATGATCGAGCCGCCGCGGCTGACGATCCCGGTGACGCGCTTGGCGGTCAGCGGCACATAGGCGAGCCGCACGCCGGCGTGGATCGTGAAGTAGTCGACCCCCTGCTCGGCCTGCTCGACCAGCGTGTCCATGAAGACCTTGATGTCGAGCAGCTCGGGACGGCCCTTCACCTTCTCCAGCGCCTGGTAGATGGGCACGGTGCCGATGGGCACCGGCGAGTTGCGCAGGATGTGCTCGCGCGTCAGGTGGATGTCCTTGCCCGTCGACAGGTCCATCACCGTGTCGGCGCCCCACTTGGTCGCCCAACGCAGCTTCTCGACCTCGGCCTCGATGGAACTCGACACCGCGCTGTTGCCGATGTTGGCGTTGATCTTGACCTTGAAGGCGCGGCCGATGATGGTCGGCTCGAGCTCCAAGTGGCGCTTGTTGGCGGGGATGATGGCGCGGCCGATGGCCACCTCGGAACGGACGAATTCCGGCGACATCCCCTCGCGAGCCGCGACGAAGGCCATCTCCTCGGTGACCACGCCGCGCCGCGCGTAGTGCATCTGCGACTGGTTGGCGTCGCCGCGCGCCTCGCGTCGCGCCACCCACGCCTCGCGCACGCGGGGTAGCCGACCGTCGCGCGCCTCGGGCCCCGAGACGTCCTCGATGTCGATCGTCTCGCCGTTCGTGAGGTGGATCCGTCGGAACGGCACCGGCAAGGGGCCGTGCTCGTGCGGCACTTCGCGCACGAGGCGGTGGGAGGACGGTTCGGTGCGGGTCGCGCCCGCTTCTTGCTTGTCGGTCTCCATCGGTTGCCTTTCCTACGCCGGTACGACCCGGATCAGGTTCAAGGGGTGCATCTCAGGCGCCTCGCGGCGCCGCCCCCGGCCGGCCACGAGGGTGCGTGGCCGAGCGGGGATTCTAGCGCCGCGCGGCGCCACCCTTGCGTCGAACTCGCCGCTTGCGTAACCGTTTCCGCCATGATCGCGCTCCTCCTCCAGTCCGTCCCCCCTTCGCCGTCCGACACAGCCGACCAACCGGACGCGTGGGCGCTCGTCGCCGATCGAATGGGCGACGGCATGGTCGCGTGGGCGCCCGTGCTGCTGGCCGCGTCGCTGATCCTCGTGGTCGGTTGGCTGGCGGCCCGCTTCGGATCCTCGCTGCTGCAACGCTGGCTGGCGCGCGCCGAGTTCGATCCGACGCTCGGCAAGTTCCTCGGCAGCCTCGCGTACTTCCTGTTCCTCACCGTGTCCGTGATCGCGGCCTTGGGCAAGCTCGGGGTGGAGACCACCAGCTTCGTGGCCGTGCTGGGCGCGGCGGGTCTCGCCATCGGCCTCGCCCTGCAAGGTTCGCTCGGCAACCTCGCCTCCGGCGTGATGGTGATGGTCTTCCGGCCCTTCGCCGTCGGCGACGGCATCGCGGTCGCCGGCCATGAAGGCAAGGTCGAGGAGATCGGCGTGTTCGCCACGGTGCTGCACACCGGCGACGGCCGCGAGGTGCGCGTGCCCAACTCGGCGCTGACGAGCGGAGCGATCGTGAACCTCACGCGCCTCGGAAGGCGCAAGGTTGAGGCCTCGATCGTCCTCGATGGACGCGAGGACCCGCGGCGCGCCAAGGAAGTCCTCGCGGCGGCGGCCGGTTCCTGCGCCGACGCGCTGCGGGATCCGCCCGCCGAGGCGGCGATCAGCGCCTGGGACGGGCACGGATTGAAGGTCTCGGTCGCCGCCTGGGCCGAGGCGCAGTCGACGGGCGCGCTGGCCGACGAATTGCATTGCGCCATCAAGGCCTGCGTGGAGCGCGAAGGGCTGCGTCCCGCGGCCGCTCCGACGGCCGGCAGGTGACGCACGCGGGCCTGTCAAATTTTTTTGACACGCGCCCGTTCGGCCTCGACCAGCCGCCACATCGTCCACGCACCCACGCTGCGCAGCGGACGCCAGCATTCCATGCGCAGCAGCGCCGCGCGCGGAGTCGGGCGCGCGGACAGTCCGTCGAGCAGGCGCAGGCCCTCCTGCACTCCCAGGTCCCCCGCTGGCGCGACGTCCAGGCGTCCCAGCCGGAACAGCAGGAACATCTGCGCGCTCCACTCGCCCAGCCCGCGCACCTCTTCGATGCGCGCGACGACATCCTCGTCGGCGAGGCGCGACAAGCCGCGCAGGCGCAAGCGCCCGTCGAGGGCGCGGGTGGCGAGGTCGCGCAAGGCCTCGACCTTGGCCCGCGACAGCCCCGCGCCGCGCAACGCGTCCTCCGGCGAGGCGAGCACGCCCTCGCACGACGGGAAGCGACCACCGCCGAGGCGCACCAGCCGCGCGTGGATCGTCGCCGCCGCCGCCATCGACAACTGCTGGTGGACGATGGCGCGCGCGAGCGCCTCCCAGTGGCTGGCATCGCGCCGCCCCGTCCGGTCCGGGAACCCCGGAAAGCGCGGGAGGGATTCCATCGCGCGCGCCAGGCGCGGGTCCGCGCGACGCAGGCGCGCCAACTGCGCATGCGATGGGCGACCGCGCGTCGGGAGCGAGGCGGGCTTGGGCGCGGGGCGGCTCATGCTGGATTGGGCAGCCTAGCGGAGGATGCCAGCTTCGAGCCGCGCGGCCCTGCGGCCCGCCGGCCCGGGGCCGGCGCCCCACCAACTGGTTGCGTCTCGCACGCCCCGCCTCGGCCCAGGCGCCGCCGTTCGCGCGCCGCCAGCCGGAAGACGCGGACCTTGGATGGATGGAAGCCTGCTTCGGCCGTTATTTTCTTCCGGGAAAGAATTTGCGTCATCTTACATCCCCGCAACGATTTTCGGAATAGTCTTCCGTAATCGCGCAGGTCTTTCGAGGCCCAGCGCGGTCCGGCAGTCCGTCATTTCCCGTCACCTGCCGGCCCCAAACATCAAGCTCCCCAAGCAACCGTTCCCATGCAGCAACTCCGTTTCCAGCGACTGCTGGCCGCCTTCGCGGTCGTGGCAGCCGCCGCTCCGTCCCTGTTCGCCCAAGGGCAGACCGCCACGCTCGCCGACGGGCGTGTCCTGACCATCAAGCTCCCCCTCGAGATCTACGCCAACGAGGGGCCGATCTGGGACGTCAACGTCGTCAACCGGTCGATCACGGCGGTCGGCTCGACGAACACCATCCCGGCCTCCATCGACGGCGTGCCCTTCACCATCGCCGGCACAGGCTACGTCAACGCGCTCGGCCAGGTGCAGGAGATCGGCGCGCAGCAGTTCGATCGCTTGCTCGACGGCAACGCCGCCAACCGCGACGCGTCCGCCCTGTACGCCGGCCCCGCGCGTTCGATCTTCTCGACCTACGAGAACCGGCGCACGGACGCGGCCGCTCCGGCGACCCGCAACCCGCAGGCGCAAGCCACGGCCGAAAGCAACTACTTCAACTACCTGCAGGCCGCCTATCCGGCCCACGCCGCGGTCCTGCCGGCCGACTTCCTGGCGCGCGCGGGCGTGCACGGCCCCGATGCCTCGCAGCGCGTGTACCCGCCCTCGAGCGGCGGCACGCTCAAGTCCGCGGGCCACATCTACCTCGACGCCCAGGGCAATCGCTTCCAGATCCCCGATGTCGAAGCCGTGATCGAGCTGGCGGAGAACGTGCGCGGCGGCCCGGTCCGTTCGATCAACGCCGGCGGCCCCGGCGTGCCTGCGTCGTTCGTCATCGGCGACCTGCTGGTGATCTACAACCAGGACCCGCGCTTCCCCGCGCACACCTTGGGCGTCGTCGAGCAGGAGATCCCGCGCTCGATCCTCCTCCAACAGGGCCTCGGTCGCCACGTCGACGTGGTGGGACACCTCGTCGGCGAGCACGTCCTGTTCGCGCAGGAGGTGTTCACCGACCTGTTCGACCCGAACGCCCCGATCATCGTCACGACGGAGCGTTGGCTGTTCAACAACCAAGGGCGCGAGATCCGCTTCCGCGGCATCGTCGATCGCCCGCAAGGCACCACCCTGCGCGTGACCATCACGGACGGCGTCACGACGATCAACCCGATCGTGCCGCTCGCCATCGATCCGGAGAACGGCACCGCCACCTACGACTTCCGCAGCAAGAACCAGTTGAACGTCACCAACGTGACCGCGGTGCGCGTGCGCCTCTTCCAAGGCACGAACGCTCCGCTGACCGCGCCGGTGCTGTTCGACCAGACGTTCCAGCGCTCGCAAGTGATCGGGCTCTGAGCGACCGCGCCACGCGCACGCCGACCGCGGTCGGACGGCGTCGAACGCGCGGCCTCGCAAGCGACCACGGGGGCCGGCATCGCAGGATGCCGGCCCCCGTGCATTCGAAGCAGCGCAGGGCGTCGCGCTCCGCGCAGGCGCGGGCGCACTGGATCGGATGGGCGCGGCGCCCGAGCGCGATCGCCCCCGGGGCTACTCTTCCTCTTCCTCCTCGCCGAAGAGCATGTCGTCGTCGTCGTCCTCGTCGTCGTCATCCTCGTCGTCGTCGTCGTCGTCGAAGTCCTCGTCCTCGTCGTCGTCGAGGTTGTCGAGGCCGTCGAAGCTGAAGTCGCCGTCGAAGTCGTCTTCGCAGAAGACGATCGGAGCGGAGACCAGTCGCTCGACATCCGTGCCCGGTACGGTCGGGAGGGCAAGCAAGCTGCTCGTTGAGGCGCGCATGGTGGGAGGAAGCGTAGGCCGCGGGGACGCTTGTGGGGTCGCTGACGGGGTGAGGTGGGTCCCGCGCACCCGGACCACGGATGCGGACCGGCAAGTGCAGGACGGCTAGGTTTTTGCCGCTTGCCTCGCGGCCGCGCAAGCAGAAAATGCGGACCGGCTGCTCGTCCAAGGGCGCTGCGCCGCGGAGGCTTTGAGCTCGCCCCCCGGCCCGGGTACGGTGGCGCACCCGCGGGACGGCGTCCCGCGCGGGGGCCGTTGAGCGCACTCCTCGCATGACCACCGCAGCAGAGCCCCTGTGCCCGCCCGCCGACGGGATGCATGGCGCGTGCTCGCCGTGGATCGCGGCGGCTCGACGCGCGTTGTTCGTGGTGCAGGTGTTCCTGCTGGCGGTCACCTCGGCCTGCGACCGCCGCGTGGAGGCGCATTGGGACTCCGGCGTGCTGCGTTCGCGCGGCGCGGTGGATGGCCTCGACGGCGAGCGCGAGGGCGAGTGGATCTTCCACTACCCGAATGGCGAGCGCCGGGAGGGCGGACGCTACGAGGATGGTCGGCGCGTGGGCGTGTGGGTCCAGTGGTACCCGAACGGCCAACTGCGCTCGCGCGGCGAGCGCCGGCCCTCGCTCGAGGGGCCTTCATGGCGCGAGGGGCCGTGGACCTACTGGCACGAGAACGGAATCGTCGCGGCGCGCGGCATCCACCGGAACGGACTGCGCGAAGGCCATTGGGAGATGAGCATCGACACCGGCGGCTTGGATGGCCTGGGCTCGGGCCTGTACCACGCGGGCGAGCGCATCGACGCTCCTTCCACCGCTCCCGAGGACGACGATTCGACCGCCTCCCTTGACTTGGAATCGCAGGGGGCGGACCTCGATCGCCGGGACGGACGATGACGAAGCCCGTTGAGCGCATCGGCGTGCTGCTCGTCAACCTCGGCACGCCCGACGCCCCGACCACGGGCGCCGTGCGACGCTACCTCAGGCAGTTCCTGTCGGACCGGCGCGTCGTCGACGTGAACCGCCTCTTGTGGTGGCCGCTCCTGCATGGCGTCATCCTGCCGTTGCGCTCGCCCAAGTCCGCGCACGCGTACAAGGAAGTCTGGACCGCGCGCGGCTCGCCGCTCATGTCGCACTCGCTCGACCTGCGCGACGCCTTGCGCGCGCGCTTCGCCGGCTCGCGACTGCAGGTCGAACTGGCGATGCGCTACGGCAACCCATCGATCGAAGCCGGCTTCGCCGCGCTGCGCGAGTGCGAGCGCGTGATGGTGCTGCCGCTATTTCCGCAGTACTCGGACTCCACCAACGGTTCGGTGCACGCCGAGGCGGCGCGCGTCGCGTTGTCGCGCCGCGACGCGCCGGCGTTGTGCTTGCTGCCGCCGTTCCCCGACGACGAGGGCTACATCGACGCCCTGGCGCAGGGCGTGCGCCTCGTCGAGGAGTCGCGGCGCATCGACCACCGCTTCGTCAGCTTCCACGGGATCCCCCAACGCTACGCCACGCTCGGCGATCCGTACCCGTTGCACTGCAAGCGCACCGCCGAGGCGCTGGCGCGGCGACGCGGCTGGAAGGACGGCGAGTGGAGCCTGTGCTTCCAATCGCGCTTCGGCCGCGAGCCGTGGCTGCAGCCCTACGCCGACGAGCACGTGCCCGGGCTCGCCAAGCAGCATCCGCACGCCTTGGTCGTCACGCCCGGCTTCGTGGCCGACTGCCTCGAGACGATCGAGGAAATCGGCATCCGGCTGGTCGAGGACTTCAAGGAAGCTGGCGGAGCCGAGTTGCACCGCGTCGAGTGCGTGAACAGCTCCAAAGCCTGGGTCGACGCCCTCGAGCGCTTGCTGCGCGAGGCCTGCGAGGCGGAACTGGCCTAGGCGTCCCCACCATGCCGGGCGCGACCCCGGCACGGCGGCGGGCCGCGGACGATGCGCGCTCATCGCGGTCTGAATCGCGCTCCGTGCATGGCGGTTTCCGTGCTCGCAGGCTCGGCGCTACGAAGGCTCTGCGCTACGAAGACACTGCGTGCGGAAAGTCCCGCGATCGGAACGCCGCGGGAGCAGCGAGCTGTGGCGAGCACCGCGCGATCGGGGCTCGGCGGGCGCACGACGCCGAAGATGGGTGGCGTGCAGGCGTGGGGCACCTTGCGTGCGTCGCCCGGGCGAAGCGCGCCCGGGCAGGATGGTAGCGGTGGAGGGATGTGAACCCCCGACACGTGGCTTATGAAGCCACTGCTCTAACCCCTGAGCTACACCGCCCCGTGGATCTCCCGGCGAGAAGCCTTGCGGGCTCCACAACGGGCCGAAGATGCTAGCGGCTGGGGGTGGCCGGGGTCAACCCCGCGCGCGGGGCGAGGAGCACCGCCGCGCCAAGTGCCGCAGCCGCATCAGGTCGCGGCCAGCACCCCGCGCACCGAGTGGTAGCGCATGGTGCGCTGGCTCACCTTGCCCGTGTCCGGGTCGTAGATCCCGCAGGTCTCGATGGGCCGCGAATACAAGTGCAGCGAAGCACCCATGGTGCCGGGCACGGGGCGCACGACGTGCAACGCGATGTCGTCGTCGATGTAGGCCACCTTCCCGCGCGCGCAGACGCGGCTCGAGGTGCGCTTCAGCGGACCTGCGTGGCCGACGCGCGGCTCCTCGAACTGGATCTCCTCGATGTCGCCGTCGAGGATCGCCATCCAACACTGCTGCCCGGCGTGGTTGTGCACCGGACTCTCCTGGTCCTTCTGCCAGCACAGCACGATCAACTCGAAGCTCTCGTGGCGCGCGACCAGGTTGCGCGTGTACGCGTCCGGCGCGAAGAGCGCGAAGGAACGCCAGTCGTCGTGCTGCGCGGCGTACGACGCGAGCAGCTTGGCGACGGCCTTGCCGCGCGGATCGCGCGCGAACTCGGCGACGAGGGCGGACACCAGTTGATCGAGGTGCTGCGTGGACGCGGTGCTCATGCTCGCTCCGGCGCGGGTCATCGCGCGGCTCCCTTGCTCGTCGCGGTCGGGTGGTTCGCGGTGGGCTGCGCGCGGTCGCGCACGCACGACGACAAGGCCTCCAGCGCGGCCGCGATCGTGCGCTCGTCGCTGTGGCGGCCGAGCGAGAAGCGCAACGAAGCGCGCGCGCGCGCCGGCGGCAACCCCATCGCGGTCAGCACGTGCGAAGGTGCTCCGGTGTTGGCCGCGGCTCCGGCCGCGACGCACACGCCGTGCCGGCCCAGTTGCTTCAGCAGTTCGATCCCGAGCTCGCCTTCGAAGGCCACGTTGAGCGTGTTCGGCAGGAACGATCCGGCGCCGTTGCGACGCGCCGAGGGGAAGCGTTGGCGGATCCCCTCCCACAGCCCATCGCGCAACTCGGCGAGGCGCGCGTGCGACGGGAACGCGCCCGCGGCGAGCATCGTCAAGCACTTGGCGAAGGCGACCGCGCCGAAGGCGTTCTCCGTGCCGCCGCGCGCGCCATCCTGCTGGCCGCAGCCGTGGATGAGCGGCGAGACCGCCACGCCGCGCCGGATGTAGGTCAGTCCGACGCCCTTGGGTCCGTGCAACTTGTGCGCGCCGATCGAGAGCAGGTCGATCGTGGAGCGCGACAGATCGAGGTCGAGCTTGCCGAGCGCGCACACCCAGTCGCAGTGGTAGACCACGCCGCGCGCGCGGCACAGCGCGCCGATCTCCTCGAAGGGCTGCACCACGCCGGTCTCGTTGTTGGCGCCCATGACGGACACGAGGGCGGTCTCGGGCCTCAGCGCAGCCGCGATGTCGGCCGCGCGCACCGCGCCGTCCTCGCGCGGAAGCACGCGCGTGACCGGATGGCCGCGGCGCTCGAGTTCGGCCACGGTCGAGAGCACGCTCTTGTGCTCGATCGCGGATACCACGAAGTGGCCGCCGGGCCGCAACGCCGCGACGCCCAGCAGAGCGTGGTTGTTCGATTCGGATCCGCCCGAGGTGTGCACCAACTCGCCGGCGCTGCAGCCCAGCGCGGCGGCGGACTCGGCCTTGGCGCGCTCGATGGCGGCCTTCGGCGCCGCTCCCATGGGGTGGGAGGCCGAGGGGTTGCCGTGGTGCTCGACCAGATATGGGAATGCGACTTCCAAGGCCTCGGGCGCCAATGGAGTCGAGCCGTTATAGTCGAGGTAGAGATCGACCGCGGATGAAGTCGCGCGCTGCATGCCGAGCCCATTGTGCGGGAAGCCACCCCGCCTCGTCAGCCTCCGAAGTCGGAATTGCGCCCTGCGTCCGAGCCGCCCCCGAGGCGTGCGCCGGGCTCGAGGTTCCTGACTCCGCCCCGCGCATGGGCCCACAGCAGGCAGGCCGGATTGTCGGGGCCGCTCGGCCGCGTCGCGTCGCCCGAGGCGACGGGCGCGTGTCGACTGCCGCGCTCGTAGCGCAGCCACTTTCCCGCGCGGTGTTCTCCCAACTCGTCGCGGTAGCCCCCGGCGAGGACCAGCACATCTTCGGCGTCGAGGTGCTCGTGCGGCGGGTAGCCGCGGCCGGGCGCCATGCGGATCAACGCCACCGTCTCGCGCGGCCCGGCGCCCGGCGCTTCGTGCACGGGGCACCATTCGATGCCCTCGTGGCGCGTCGCGCGCCAAGCCACGCGCTCCTCGTCGAGCCGTCCATCCTTCCACGGCAGTTGCATGGGAGCGCAGACTAGCGCCATGGACGAGAGCATGCACGCGTCCCCGTCGAGCGCGCTGGTCGAGCTGCTGGCGGAGACGCCCGACCCCGAGTTGCGCGAGCGCCTGTGCGTCGAGTGCCTTCATTCGATGCGGCTCGCCGAGGGCGTCGCCCTGTGCGCGCGCGCGCCCGGCGGTTGGAGCGTGCGCTTGGCGCGCGGCCTCGCCGACGACGCGCTGCTCGCGCGCATCCTCGCGGCCGAGGACGACGAGCACGCGGCCTGGATGGAGTCCTCGGCGCGCTGCTCGGCGGGCGTGGGAGAGGACGCGCGCGTGCTGGTGCTGTTGCGCCGCCGCGACCTCGACGAGACGCGCCTCGCCGAGGTGCAGGCGCTGCTCTTCCTGCTGGTCGTGCTCGGCCGCGGCAGCCAACCGTTGGCGCCGCTGCCGGCGCCCAGGGACGACGAAGAGCGCATGCGCCGCCACGACTTGCGCAACTCGTTGCACGCCTTGTCGAGCACGCACGAGTTGCTGAAGCACTTCGGCGCCGACCTGCCCGAGGACGAGCGCGCGCGCTTCGAAGCCTCGTTGGACGAAGAGTGCCGCCGCGCCTCGCGCCTGGCGCTGTCGCGCGCGGATGGAGCCGCCGACCTGCACGCCACGCTCGACTCGGTGGCGCGCGCGGAGCGTGCGCCCTGCGCCGTGGCGGGAGTGCAGTTCGCCATGCACCTGCCCCCGCCCGAGGAGTGCCGCTCGAGCGCGCTCGAACCCGACGCGGCCGCCCGCGCGCTGCAGAACCTGGTGGTGAACGCCCGCGAGGCGCTGGCGGGACGCGGAGGACGCATCGTCGCTAGCCTCGCGCGCGAAGGCGAATTGTGGCGGCTCGTCGTGGAAGACGACGGCCCCGGGATCGACCCGGCGCTCGCCACGCGCTTGTTCGCCGATGGCGCCAGCAGCAAGGGGGATGGGCGCGGCAGCGGCCTCGCCTCCATCGCCGCGGCCCTGCGCGGACTGGGCGGCAGCGCCGTGGCCGGTCGCTCGGCCTTGGGCGGCGCCCGCTTCGCGCTGCGCTGGCCCGTGCAGGGCTGAAGCGGGTCGCGGGCGGCGGATCCGACGCGCATTGGCCGGTCTTGCATCCGAGCCGGCGTGGATCCAAGCCGAAGCGGATCCCGAGCGAGGTCCCTGTCAATTCAAAATGACAAGGACGCGCGCGGCGAGCGGCGCCCCTGCAGCAGGTCAGCTGGAAGGTGTACTCGTGGAGGCCAGGGTCGGTCTCGACGATCAGCAGCGTCCTCGCCTGCGCATCGTGGATCCAGGCGCCGGCCAGGACGAAGGCGCCATCGCGCAGGAAGAAGGCCGGCGGATTGTCGACACCCGTCAGGAGCACTTGGTCCGCCTGGCCATCAGCGGCCGACAGGCGCACGACCATGGGACCTTGGAAGGAGAAGCCCGCTTGCTGCGACGAGATCTGCGCGCGAGCGAGGTTGTGCGTGTCGAGCACCTCGATCAGCTTGCCGGTCGGGTGCTGGCCGTCGACGCGCCAACGCAAGCGCGTGAACGCGCCCTGCTGGGCCTGCGCGACGATGAAGCGGAACCACACGCCATCCTCGTCCGCCAGCGTGTCGCCGGAGGTCGGCACGGAGAGCGTGTGCTGCGCGAGGAAGTTGCAAGCCGCGTTGGCGTCGAGCGTGTTCCAGCGGTGCAGGTTCCCCGGCGCGACGACCTCCGCGTTGGCGGGGTTGCGCGGCGCCTGGTGCTGGTGGAACAGCGCGAGGCCGTTGGCCAGGTACTGCGTGTCGAGCGGCTCGTTCGCCACGCGCCAATTCAGGAGCGGCACGTGCGCGAGGTTGCGCGCGAAGTCGAAGGTGGGCAGCACCTGGGTCGTGGCGGGATCGAGTTGGACCGTGCTGCAGCGCGCGTAGCCGAAGGGGCTCTGCGCCGGCGAGCCGCCGAAGAACGACTCGAGCAGGTCGGGCGCCTCGAGGTTCTCGCCCACGTTGGGCGTGTTGTCGTCGCCGTCGAGGTCGTCGTAGGCGTTGGACCAGACGTTCTCGAGCGACATGCCGCCCGTGTGGTTGACGAAGGCGGCGAACATCGCGCGCGACGGATCGACGTGGCGCGCGGCGTAGTTGGCGCCGGCGCCGCCGCCCATGGAGAAGCCGACGCCGTAGATGCGCTGGCGGTCGACGGGCCACAAGGACATGACGAGGTCGATGGCGATCTGCGTGTTGATCTGGCTCTCGAGGTTGCCGAAGTGCTTGCCGCGCGCGCCCAAGGGCGACATGACATGCCAATTGCGCGCCGCCGCCTCGGCGGGGAAGGTCGTGTTCAGCAGGTCGGCGTGCGAGGCGCTGTACTTGTGGAACACCACCAGCAGCGGTGCGGGCTGCGAGCCGGTGGCGGGCTGCACGAGGAAGCGCTCGACATAGCCCGAGCCCGTGTTGTTGACCACGAATTCGAGGATGCTCGGGTATCCGGGCACGTAACGCACGCGGTAGCGCCAGCCGGGGATGGTGGCCGAGGCTTGCATGTCGAGCTCGGCCCAGTCCTGCTCCTCGGGCGTCACGCCGTCCTCGGGGGCGGGAGCCTCGTCCACCTCGTCGGGCAGGCTGGGTTGGTCGCCACCGCCCTCGATCGGGCCCTCGACGGGAGCTTGGCTTTCGGTCCCCGCCGGCGCATCGCCACCACCCCCGCAGGAGGTGAAAAGCGCGCCCAGGGCGATGGCCGCGAGCAAACTGGCGTGGAGGGGGCGGAGCATGGCGGAGGTCTGTCCCGACAGGCCCAAAGCTACCATCAAAGGCGATTTCTCGGGGGTCATTCGACCCTCCACCGAGCGGGAGAAGTGCGCCGAACGAACGCCGAGCGAAGGAATCTCCATTTCAGCCGTCCGGAAAGGCGTGCGCGATTTCATGGGCCAGGCCGTGCCGGAGGCCTTTGGTCGTGGTGCGGAAGGTCTGGGCGGCAAGTCTTTCCAGCGCCGCGGCCAGGCAAGCCAAGCCCGCCGGCAGGATCTCCGCACGCTCGGCTTCCATGGGACGGGCACGGCGCGCCTGCAAGGACTCCGCCGCGAGAACTCGCCCGATGCGCCCCGCGGCCTCGGCGGGGATGCGGCAACTTTCGGCCGCCAAGGGATCGAAACGCGACAGCCCCAGATGGAGGCAGGCGAGGTTCACGCCGGTGCCCCCGACCACCACCACCTCGCGCCCGCGTGCCAACCCCTCCGGCAGCGTCGCGCACGCCCGGCGCGCCTCGACCTCCAGGGCCGCGTATCCCCCCGGCGCGAGCGGCTCGTCGCCCAAATAGGTCTCCGTCAGCACCACCGCGCCGATGGGACGAGACCAGCGCAGCCCAAGTTCCTCGCAGGCCACTTCGGTGCTGCCACCACCCACGTCGACGACGACGCAACGCGCATCGACGCCGGCGGCGCGCGCGGCCAAGGCCGACAGACGCGCCTCTGCCTCCTCCGACAACACCTCGAGCGGCAATCCGAGGCGCGCGCGCACCTCCGCGGCGAATGCGGCCCCATCACGCGCCTTGCGCAAGCACGCCGTCCCCACCGCGCGCACCCGCGCCGGCGGCACCCCGAGTTGCTCGATGCGCCGCGCGTACTCGCCCAACACCTCGAAGGCACGTTCGCGCGCCTCGCGATCAAGCACGCCGTGCTTGGCCAAGCCCGAGCCGAGGCGCGGCGTGCGGCACAGGTCCTCGACGGTTTCGAGGCGGCCGTCGGGGGCCATGCGGGCGATGTGGAGCAGGGCGGTGTTGGTGCCGAGGTCGATGGCTGCGAGTAGCGACGACATGGAGATGCTGGCCCCCTTCGTTGTGCGTCATCTGACTGCCCGGGCGCGCCAAGAGCAGCGAAATTCCGGCCAGGCTGCTGCAACGCAGGCAATTCCGTGCGTCCATCTCGATGAGGAGGACGATCCCGATCGCCCAGGGCGAGGCCTGGTGGTGGCGCCGCGGGCCCTTCCTGCCCGCGACAGGACCGCCTACGGCCGTTCGAAGGAACTCGCAGCCCGTCCACGGCCCGCACTTCCCGATCAACAGGAGGACGCACGACCCGCAGCAACCGGGTCCGCGACCACGGAGCAAGGCCCCTTGCTTCGTGGTCGTGCGACCCACCGACACCCATCGCCAACCGCCACGACGTCGATTCCAACCGCCAGACAGCCCCTGCGGCCTGGCGATGGAGATCCATGTCGCCCGCGCACCGCCGCGCCAACCACCTGTCCCCGGACCCGGATCGCGGTGTACGCCACGGCGCGCACAATGAACGGGGCCAGCATCGGGTTCATCCGTCCTCCACGAACTCCCCCAACATCCGCCCCTCCAGCGTGTGCACCGCCACCCGCGCCCCTTCCCGATCCAGGACGATGACGCGCGTGCGCGGCCCCGTCCCGCCCTCCTCGACGACGAGGTCGACCGGCTCCTCGATCGCCTCGCCATCGGCCAACACGCGTTCGAGCGCGCCAGCGCGACCGAGGTGCAACAAGTGCGCGCCATGGCCGCCGCGCAAGAGGGCGACGAAGCCGCCGTCCTCGAGCGGTTCGATGCCGACCATCGCGGCTGGGGCGCGGCGGTCGACAGGGACGCTGAAGGCGTAGTGGAACTCGCCGTCGCGGAAGACCTGCACGCGGTCCTTGGCGCCCTCGAGGGCGGCGATCCAGCGGCCGCGCACGCCCACGCGCGCCAGATGGTGGAACACCCCCATCGGATCGCCGAACGGTCGCAGCGAATGCAGCAAGCGGCAGTCGCGGTCGTGGACCTTCAAGGCGTGGCGCCGCTCGCCGCCGCAGGCGACGACCACGCGCGCGTCGCCCTCGACGCCGTCCACGGCCACATCGACCGGCGAGGCGAGGCTGTCGAAGGAATCGAGCTGGTCGGTCTCGGAACGCAGGAGCTCGGGTTGCTCGACGCCGAACGCGTTGAAGCGGCGCACGCTGCGCGCCGAGGCGTCGACGAGGTACAGGCGACGATCGGCGTCGACGGCGAGTCCGGTGATCGTCGTGCGCGTGGCGCGCAGCGGCGGCACCGCGAATTCGTCGGCCACGCGTCGGCCATCGAAGTCGTACGCGCGCACTCCGCCGCGGCGTCGCTCGCGCGCGACCCACACCACGCCGCCGTGCGCCGCCAGCCTGCCGCTCACGCGCGCTCCAGGCGCAGGACCACGACCTCGGCCGGAGCGCCGATCCGCAGCGGGGCGCCGACGACGCCGAGGCCGCGCGAGACGAGCAACGTGGTCGGCCCCAGTTGAAGCCGCGTGCCGGGATGCTTGGGACCGAGCGTGCGCAGGAACGGCCAGTCGATCTGCGTGCCGTGCGTGTGGCCGGCGAGGATCGCGACGCAACCCTCGCGCGCCAACCAACGCGCGCCGGCCGGGTTGTGGCACAAGCACACTTCGATGTCCCCCGGTCGCAGCCCGGCGCGCGCCGAGGCCAAGTCGACGCGCTTGCCCTCCTCGAGGTCCTCGAGGCCCGTGAACGCGATCCACGCGCGCCCGCGGGCGCCGCCATCGACCGCGATGCGCGCGCACTCGTTGCGCAGGAAGCGCACGCCGCGCGCCGCGAGCCGCGCGACGAGTTCGCCCTCGCGTCGCGCCTTGTAGTCGTGGTTGCCGAAGACCGCCCAGACGCCGTGGCGCGGCCGCAGGCGCGCGAGGTCCTCGACCAGCGGGAAGGAGTCCTCGATGGCGTGCGTGATGTAGTCGCCGGTCAGGGCCACCGCGTCCGGCGCCAGCGCCTCGACCGCCGCGACGACATGGCGCAGGTCGCCCGCGCCGAGGAATCCGCCACCATGCAGATCCGACAACTGGGCGACGCGGAACCCCTCCAGCGCCGGCGGCAAGCCCGCGACGCGCACGCGCTCCTCGCGCAGCAGGAACCGACCCGGCGCGAGGTGGCGCGCGCGGTAGAAGGCGCGCCCGCCGAAGAGCACGCAGGCGCGCTCGACCGCGCGGAACGCGGCGAGTCGCGCGCGGGAGAAGCGCCGCGGCGCCACGCGCACATCGGGCTGCTTCTCATGGGCGGCCACGTGCATGGCCGGCAGTCTAGCAGCGTTCAGCGCGTCGGGACGAGCGAGGCGCGCGCGAAGCCCAGCCGCGCACCCGGCCTCAAATGGTGCGTCTCGTGCGCCACGAGGCGCGCTGCGCCGTCGGCGCACAGGAGCTCGAAGCCCTCGGCCGATTCCACCAGGTCGACCACGGCCGCGTCGCAATCCAACGCCCCGCGCGAAGTGCCGATCACGCCGTCGCCCTCCACGCGCCCGGCGCCGGAGAGCAAGTCGAAGCCGCGCGCCGTGGCGCGGACCCGCGCGGGTCCCTCGACGGACAAGCGCAGACTTCCGCGGGCGAAGGTGGCGCGCCCACCCGTCGCCACGAGCACGATGGCGCCCTCGACGAGTTCGTCGCCGGCGCGCGCGCTCGCGCCATCGGCGAGGCTGGCGTGCGCGGCCTCCACGAGCCGCGATGCGCGGCGCGAGCGCTCGAAGCTCGCGAAGAGCACCGCACCCACCACGAAGAAGAGCAGCGCTCCGCGGAACCTGCCGAGTCGACGCGCGCCGGTGGCGAGGAAGCCGCGTGCGATCGGCGCGCCGATCGGCTCTTCGATGGGCGCGTCGACGAGCACCGAGCCCCGAGCCGCCATGCGCGCGCGCAGCTGCGCGTCGCAGGCGGGACACGCGGCGAGATGCGCTCCGATGGACTTGCGCTCGTCCGCCGCGACGCGGCCGTCGATCCAGTCGCCCGCCAGCGCCAGCGCGCGCTCGCAGGAGAGTTCGGAGCGCGATGCGGGGGAGTCCATCGCCAACGGTCATCGGCAGGAACGCCGCCGTTCTGGAGCACGGGCGAGGATGGGACGCGCCTCCCCCGGGGGATGGCCTCCCGCGCGCCAAGACCCCGCCCGGCAACGCGCCTCCACCCGGTCGCCGGACGTGGCGCTTGCACGGGCAGGCCGTGGAGAGCCTTCAGGCGAGGCGGCGCGCGGCGTCGGCCACGCGGGCGAGCGAACGCTCGACGCCCAACCAACCGATCATGTCGAAGACATCCGGGCCGCCCATCTGTCCGCTCAACGCGAGTCGCAACGGCTGGAACAGCTGCGGGATCTTCCAACCCTGCGCCGCCACCCACTGCTTGGCCTCGTCGCGCACCTTGGCGGGGTCGTAGCCCGCCTTGGCGCGCTCGCCGAGCCAGGCGTGGAAGGCCGACAGCGTCGCCACTCGGTTCTCGTGCTTCCTCGCAGCGGCCTCGCCCGCGGCGTCCCAGGCGAGGTTCTCGTCGGACGCGAACAGGTACTGCATGCGGCCGACGAGGTCGGCGTAGGTGCGCAGGCGCTCGCGCTCGGCGGCGACGATCGACAGCCACCATTCGCGCCGCGCGCCGATGTCCGCGGCGGTCATCAACCCCGCCTGCACCACGAAGGGCGCGCAGTTGGCGGCGAGGGTCTCGAGCGGCTCGTGGCGGATGTACTCGCCGGCCAGCCACACGAACTTGTCCAGGTCGAAGATCGCGCCGGCCTTCTGCACGTCCTTGATGTCGAAGCGCTGCACGAGTTCGTCGACGCTGAACACGACGCGCTCGCCGTCGATGGACCATCCTTGGAGGCAGAGGAAGTTGACGATGGCCGCCTTGGGATAGCCCTTGTCGCGGTAGTCCTGCAGCGCCGTGTCGCCCGTGCGCTTGGAGAGCTTCTTCTTGTCGGTGCCGAGCATCAGCGGCAGGTGGCCGAACTCCGGCACCTTGGCCTCGAAGGCCTTGTAGAGCAGCACTTGCTTGGGCGTGTTGACAAGGTGCTCCTCGCCGCGGAAGACATGGGTGATCTCCATGTCGATGTCGTCGCACACGACGACGAAGTTGTAGGTCGGGTTGCCGTCGCTCCTGACCATCACCCAATCCTCCACCTCCGCGTTCTGGAAGACGCACTCGCCGCGCACATGGTCGAGGAAGCGCGTCTCGCCCTCCGGCACGGCGAAGCGCACGACGAAGGGTTCGCCGGCGGCCGCGCGGCGCTCGCCTTCCTCCTTGGCGAGTCGGCGGCACGAGCCGTCGTAGGCGAGGCGCTCCTTCGCCGCCTCCTGGCGCTTCGACAGCTCCTCGAGGCGCTCGCGGCTGCAGAAGCAGCGGTAGGCGCGCCCCATGGCGAAGAGCTTCCGCGCGTACTCGCTATGGCGCTCGATGCGCAGCCGCTGGTGGTACGGCGCGTGCGGGCCGCCCACGTCGGGGCCTTCGTCCCAATCGATGCCGAGCCAACGCAGGCCTTCGAGGATCGCCGTCTCGAACTCCTTCGTCGAACGCTCGGGATCGGTGTCCTCGATGCGCAACAGGAACTTGCCGCCGCGCCCGCGCGCGTAGGCCCAGTTGAAGAGCGCCGTGCGGGCGCCGCCCACATGCAGCTTGCCGGTCGGGGACGGTGCGAATCGGACGCGGATCGGGCTGTTCATCGGGGCGGAGAGGATAGACGAGGCACCCCCGCCGGCTCCACCAGCGGCGCGAGAGGAGCGCCCCGCGGCTCGATTCCAGCCCGCGCAAGCCCTAGATTCGGCGCATGGAGAGCCGTTCGACCCCCGCGAACTCCGCAAGCCCCGCGCCGCTGACCCGCGAGTTCCTCGCTCGCGCGCCCAAGGTCCTCCTGCACGAACACCTCGACGGCGGCCTGAGGCCGCGCACCGTGCTCGAGCTGGCCGCCGCATGCGGCTACGGCGAACTGCCGCAGCGCGACGAGGAGCGCCTGGCGGACTGGTTCGCCGCCGGCGCGGCGCGCGGCTCCCTGCCTCTCTACCTCGAGGGCTTCCGCCACACCATCGCGCTCATGCAGACCTCCGAGGCGCTCGAGCGCGTCGCCTACGAGTTCGTCGAGGACATGCGGCTCGACGGCGTCGTCTACGCCGAGGTGCGCTTCGCCCCGCACTTCCACACGCAACAAGGACTGGGCCTCGACGGCGTCATGGCCGCCGTCTGCCGCGGACTAGAGCGCGGCCGCGCCGACTTCGGCGTGCAGGTCGGATTGATCGTGTGCGCGATGCGCAACATGTCGTCGATGCTCAGCTACCAGATGGCGGAACTCGCCGTCGCCTGGCGCTCGCGCGGCTGCGTGGGCTTCGACCTCGCCGGCGAAGAGGCCGGACATCCGGCCAAGCACCACGAGGACGCGTTCCAGTTCGCCAAGCGCGCGAACTTCTCCATCACCATCCACGCCGGCGAGAGCTTCGGCCCCGAGAGCATCTGGCAGGCGTTGCAGTATTGCGGCGCGCATCGCATCGGCCACGGCACGCGCCTCGTCGAGGACATGGTGCTGCACCAGGGCGAGGTGGTCTCGCTCGGCCCCTTGGCGCAGTACGTGCTCGACCACCGCGTGCCGATCGAGATCTGCCTCTCCTCGAACGTGCACACCGGCGCGGCGAAGAGCCTCGACGAGCACCCGTTCCCGCACTACTTCAAGAAGGGCTTCCGCGTCACGCTCAACACGGACAACCGGTTGATGAGCCGCACGAGCCTGACGGACGAATTCCTGCTGGCGCACCGGCACTACGGGTTGTCGCTCGCCGACCTCGAGAAGCTCGCCATCAACGGCATGAAGAGCGCCTTCGCGCACTACGACGAGCGCGTCGCCTTGATCTTCGACGCGATCAAGCCCGGATGGGCCGCCTTGCGCGCCGAGGCGGAGCGCGCTTGATTCGTCGCCGACGGCCGGGTCGCACGCCGGTCGCGACGATCACCAGACGATGGACTTGTGGAACTCGGCGTCCAACGCCTTGATCCACGGCTGCGTGCCCGCCGGGGGCCGCACTTCGCGCACGACGAACCAGGTCGTCCCGAGACCCACCTGGCTGTTGGGCAAGGGCACGGTGAAGTTGGCGTTGCCCAGCGCGTCGGTCGAGGTGCTGGTGGCGCCCACGACGGTCGTCGCCAAGCCGGTGCCGACGCGCCGGTAGACGGCGGCGACCACCATCGTGCCGGGGGCGGCTCGGATCGCGCCGCGCCGCAGGGACACCGACGCGTGGAGGAACGGCGTGGAACCGGTGGTGGTGCCCAGCGTGATGGATTCCACGTGCAGCGCGTCGGGCACGCGCAACGGGGCCGTGCGGAACACGGTGGACGTGTCGAGGCGGATGTTGCCCTCGGGATCGCGCAGCTCGAGGCCGATGGTGTAGTTCGTGTCGGGCTCGAGATCGCCGATGACGACCCAGTGGCGCGTGTCCACGTAGTGGTCGAGCGGGATGCGCTGGATGGGCGTGCCGCCGTTGATCGACACGTGGCAGCGCGAGAGCTCGTCGACGTCGAACTCGAACTTGAGCGTGTTCGTCGTGCGGTACACGAGGCGCGCGGGGCCCACGAGGCTGGGTGCGGTCGTGTCGGGCGAGATCTGGTCGAAGACCAGGGGATCCAAGCCGCGAGGCAGCTCCCAACCATCGGGGAACTTGTCGCCGTCGCCGTCCACATCCTCGGGATCGGTGCCGAGCGCCAACTCGTCGGCGTCGTAGAGGTGGTCGAAGTCGCGGTCCAGGCCCATCGTCGGGCCCATGCCGAGCGGCACGCCGAGCAGCGTGATCGGTTGCCCGGCGCGCGCTTCGGCCGCCAACGCCTCCGGCGCGAGCCACACGCCCGCGGCCGACATGCGGAACTGGCCCGTCGCCGGATCGAAGAGGCCCGTGCGCGGCATGCCGGGCGTCTGCACGGAGCGGTACACGACCAGCTCGCAGTGGCCGGCGGCCGCCTGCGAGCGCAGGAAGGCGAACTCGTTCGCCATCACGGCGTCGGCGTTCTCGGGCCGCAGCGTCGCCTGCCACGTCGTCGAAGGCGCGAGGCCGGTGTCGAAGGCGCGCAGGAAGTCGGCGATGCGGTCGGCCTCCTCCGGCGAGAGGTCGAACGAGTGGGTCGAGCTCGTGAACGGGCCGCGGGCGTACGCATCCTGCAGGCGCGCCGCGTAGCCGCCGTGGAGCAGGCCCGTGCCGGACTCGGGACGATGCCCGTAGGAACTGCCCACGTACACCGAGGGCTGTTCCTTGTCGGCGACGCCGCGCAACGAAGGCACGTCGGCCGAGCGCAGCAGGCCCTCGGCCGCGGACGCGACGACTTCGCCGCTGCTGCCGAGCGGCAACATGTGGCAGGAGGCGCAAGTCTGGCCGCTCGCGTCGAGCGCGCGTGCGGAGAAGAGTCGCGCGCCTTCGAGCTGGACGGCGGTCCAACCGCGGTCCGCCTGCTGCAGCGGGTTGGCCGGGATCGCCAGGCGATTGATGTAGTGGCGCAGGTACTGGAAGTCGCCGGCGATGTTGGCGGGCTGTCCGGCGACCTTGTGGTCGAGCAGGCTGGAGAACGAGTCGTTGAACTCGTTGAGGTGCGACTTCTCGCCCCGCCAGTGGTAGGGAGCGGACTCCTCCATGCGCCGCGTGCTTTGCGTGACGAGCGGCCCCTTCTGGTCGAGGGCGAGGGTCGCGCCGCCGGCGGGCGCGCCTTCGGGCGCCAAGTAGTCCGACAGGTCCCACAGCAAGCCATCCGTGTGCCCGTCGACATGGCAACTGGCGCACGAGGTGGTCTGCGATTCGGAGAGGCGCGCGTCGGTGAAGAGGTGGCGTCCGAGCGACTCCTCGGTCGAACGCGCGCCCATCCCGTACGCCACGGGCGGATTCGCCGCGACGTGGAACACCGCGGCCGGCAGGCCCGCCGTGTCGATCTTGGACACGGCGCTGTCGTTCTTGCAGTAGACCCAGAGCGCCTGCTCGGTCGCGTCGTACAGCAGCGCACGCGGCCCGGAGCCGCGCGGGTAGCTCTGCTTGGCGGGTTGGCGCACCGATCCGTCCCAAGCCACGGAACCGTCCTGCGCCAGGCGCAGCACCGCGATCAGGTCGGATCCGTATCCAGCCACGTACACGCGCCCCGAGGCGGGATCGAAGGCCAGTCCCGTCGGTTGCGCGCAGCGCACGTCGGGCGAGGGAGCCAGCGCATCGAGGTCGATCGTGCGCACGGGCGCCGCGCCCGCCAGATCGACGATCTTGACGAGGTTGCGCACCGCCTGCCCGCCTACGAAGGTCCCCTCGCCGTGGAAATCGGCATTGAGCGCGTCGGTGCAGGGGATCCAAAGTTCGCTCGTGCCCGGCCGCACGTGCGCGTTGAAGAGGGTCGTGCCGAGTCCGGTGCGCGTCTGGCCGGAATCCAGCGTCTCGGCGCCGGGCGACGATCCCGGCACGATGGCGAACAGGTCGCGGTCGGGCAGCGGAGCGGCGGGCGCGGACACGCGCCGCACGTCGACGATGTTGTCCGCGTCGGCGCTGGAGACGCCGCGCCCGGTCGTGTTGTTGCCCGACTGGAAGGAGCTGACCCACAGGCGATCGGCGGCCCACGCCATCGCGCGCGGTTCGAGCGCGGGGATGCGCACATGGCCGACGACCGCGTAGCTCGCCGTGGAGATCGTCTCCACGCGGCGCGCGGCGGCGCAAGAGACCCAGGCGCGATCGCCCGAGGGCGAGAAGACGACGTGGTGCGGCTCGGCGCCGACGCGGATGGTGCGCACGATCGCCCGGCGCGCGGTGTCGACGATGGAGATGCTCGATTGCACCCGATCGACGACCCACAGCTCGGTCGTGCCCGGGCGCGGCACGACGGACGCGGCTCCAAGCCCGATGGGAGCTTCCCACGCGATCTGCAGCGTGGTCGCGTCCATCGCGGCGAGGCGCCATCCGTGGGTGTTGACGACGTAGAGCGTCGAGCGGTCGTCGGACAGCGCCATGGGCTGCACATGGCCGACCTCGAAGTTGAGGTAGCGCCCGACC
The DNA here is from genome assembly GCA_046341775.1 of Planctomycetia bacterium. Classification (GTDB taxonomy): domain Bacteria; phylum Planctomycetota; class UBA1135; order UBA1135; genus SXXH01. The sequence goes on along the minus strand of JBKDQQ010000071.1, from coordinate 18,340 downwards.
TGGTTGTCGAACGGAGCGACGAGGCTGCGGGCGGCTCGCGCGGGAGACGGGATCCCCTGCGGGGAGGCGAACCCCGGCAGCGCGAGCAGAACCCATGCGGCGGCGATGCGAATCATGGCGGAGGGCGTCGAGGCGCGGTCCGAGCAGCTCGAGGGGCGGTACCCACCGCGCAAGCCCGTGCTTCCAAGTCTAGCACCACCTCGCGCAGGCTGCCCGCTCAACGATCGGGCGGATCCGGCGTGGCGGAAGAAGATTCGTGCAGCCTCGCCCAGGCTTCGCCGAAGCACCACTGGAAGGCGATCGGCGGCCCCTCCGTCACCAGGCGCAAGGTCTCGCGGGCACGGTCCTTGCGCTCGAGCGCCTCGTCGCGATCGCGCAGTCCGTCGGGCACGGGCGCGGCCGCCATCCAGGCGAGTCCGCGCGCCAAGGACTCGGCCAAGGCGCGGCTGCGGTCGTGCTCGGCGTCCGAGCCCTCGCCGCGTCGTCCCAGGCGCTCGAGCGCCTCGCGAGCCAGTTCGAGGGTCCTCGGGTTGGCGCTGACTTGCAGGGCGAGGAAGCGCTCGAGCACCCGGTCGTCGCTGGCCGGCGCCGCCACGGCGGCGGGAGCGCGCTCGGGCGCGTAGTGCATGCCCGCGTGCACGGCGAAGCAGGGCGGGATGCACAGCAGCGCGCGTCCCGACCAGCGCGGCAAGGCGCGCGGCGAGGCGAGCCAGCGCGCGCACGCCACGGCGAGGATGATGGCGCTCCAGGGCCACAACGGCATCAAGTAGCGCCAATCGAACACCCAGTCCCGCGTGCCGAGCCCGAAATCGGACATCGCGTACGCGAGCGTCCAGGCGAAGGCGCACAGCATGGCGAAGCGCCCCGGCGCGCTCCACCGGCCTCGCTCCTCGTCCACGGCGCCCCTGTCAAGCAAAATTGACAGTCCGGCGGCCAGCACGAGCACCACCAGCGCGGCTCCGCCCCACCAAGGCAGGAACGACGCCTGCGCGAGCTCCCCGCTCCACAGGAGCAGCCACTTCTCGAGCGGGGCGTGCACCACCGCGCCGTCCAAGCCGCGCGGCGTGCCGTGGAAGAGGCCGCGCTCGAGGTGGTGCAGCAGTCCTCCGTCGTAGACGCCCACGCTTCCGCCGCTGTAGGCGAGCCGCGCGTAGAGCGGCGACAAGCCGACCAACGCGCCCGCGGCCCACGGGAGCAGCGCCTCGCGCCATCGAGCGCGGGTCGGACGCGCGCCGTCGAGCCAGCTCGCGACGCACACGACCGCCAGCACGACCGCCGTCGAGTATCCGAACCATGTGGCGAATCCCGCCAACGCGCCCTTGGCGATCCATCCGGGCCGACCGCCCCCCCCGCGCAGGTGGGTCCACGCGACCAGCACCTGCAGCGCGCACAACTCGAGGTGCGTGCCGTAGACCATCAAGGAGGACGCGAGGTAGCCCCAAGGCGGCGCGGCGAGCAGCAACGCGGCCACGAGGGCCGCTATCCGCGAGACGCGTTCCGAGAGCCAGCACCAGGCGAAGGCGACGAGCAGCAGTTGGAACAGCACGCCCACCGCCCGCAAGCACCACAAGTGGTCGCCGAACACCAGTTGGAGCGGAGCGGCGAGGAGCGAGACGACCAGCGAGCCGCCCCAGAAGTCGTTCACCTGCCAGCCGCTCAAGGGCAGCAGGCTGCCTTCGGCGATGTCGCGCGCCGCCACGCCGCGCAGGAGCTCTTCGTGGTAGATGCGCGCGGCCTGTCCGTCGCCGGCGTCGTGCAACTGGTCGGGCGGCCCGAGGAGCAGGGCGACGCGCAGGCAGATCGCGGCCGCGATCACCAAGGCGAGCAGCAGCCACCAACGCCCGCGCGTCACGGATGGCTGGCCTCGACCACGGTCTTGATGCCGCCGCGCACCCAGAAGTCGCCTTCGACCACCATCGAGCGCGGCGCGACGGCCGCGACGAGGTCGTCGAGGATCTGGTTGGTCACGGCCTCGTGGAAGGCTCCCTTGTCGCGCCAGCTCCACAGGTACAGCTTGAGGCTCTTGAGTTCGACGCAGCGCTCGTCCGGCGTGTAGCGGATGCGGATCGTGGCGAAGTCGGGCTGGCCCGTCTTGGGGCAGAGGCAGGTGAACTCCGGGCAGTCGAAGCGGATCTCGTAGCCGCGGCCGGGACGCGGATTCGGGAAGGTGTCCAACGCGCTGGAAGGCTTGGTGCTCATGGCCCCTCCACTCTAGTCAGCGCGTCAAGCGTCCGGAACCCTCCGCCACCACGCGTCCGCCCACCATCCGTTCGATCCACCACCACGCCGCTTCGCCCGCGAAGAACCTCCGGCGCGCCTCGGCCTCGAAGCCGGGCGCGCGCCACGCGCCGGCGACGGGCGTCATGTCGCGCTCCATCCACGCGAGGCTCCCTTCGCCCAGCACGCGCAGCACGAGGCGCGGCGCGCCGGACAAGGGCTGCCACGATTGGTCGAGTCGCTCGAGCACCCAATCGTCGCCATCGATGCGCGGCGGCTCGATGCGCCACGGGGACTCGGCGCGCAGCTCGGCGCTCTTGATCTTGGCCAACGGCATTTCGAACCACACGCGACGCACGACGCCCGCTCCCATCCACGCCTCGTCGCGGCGCAGGTCGAACAAGGCCACGAGCTCGCCGTCGACGAGCCCCCACGCGCCGGCAACGCGTCCCGCGGCCCCGCCATCCTCCGCGGCGCGCCAGCCCATCCACGGCTCCTCGGTCGGACTCGTGCCGGGCATGGGCAGCACGCGCACGCTGCGCAGCGAACGCGGATCGAGATCGACGAGCGGCGAGCGGCCCTCGCCGCGCCACACCAACGCCTCGCCGCGCGCCGGCGGCGCCGCCAACGCGCGCGCGGCACCGTCGAACGAGACGATGCGCGCGCCGTCGCGCGCGAGTTCCTGCGCGAGCGCGCCCTGCTCGAGCCAAGGGAGGCAGCGTTCGTCGACCAGGCGCACGCGCGCGGGCACTCCGCGCGCGCGCTCGGCGAAGTCGTGCTTCCACAGCGCGAAGCCGTGCGCGTCGCGCGCGGGAGCGAGACACAACAGTTCGGAGACGCCGCGCGCCTCCTCGGCGAGGCGCTGCTCGAGCGCGTCCGCGGCCCGCGCGGCGGCCGCCATGTCCTGCGCCGCGTCGCGCGCGGCGAAGGCGAGGCAGAAGCCACCCACGAGCGGCAGCACGAGGCGCCGCGCGCCGCCGATCGCCGTGGTGGCGATGGAGAGCGCCATGGCCGCGGCCGCCGCGGCGGGCGCCAGCACCTCGGCTCCGTCGAGCACGCCGGGTCGCGGCGGACCCGCCATGAACGGCAAGGTGGCCACGACGGCGATCATCGCCGCCAACGCGAGGCGACCCCACAGGCGTGGCGCCGAACGCGCGGCGCGCAGCAGGGGTTCCAGCGCCACCAGCCACACCAGCGCCGCGAGCACCGCATGGATGGCCGACTTGCCTGCGACCACGGGGAACAAGGCTTGGCCCGCGGCGGCGATCCACGCGACCAGCGTCGCGTCCGCGGGCTCGAGCGCGGCCTCCCGCGCGAAGAGCGCGCGACCAGCCTGTTCGCCAAGCAAGACGGCGAGCAGCGCGGCGACGACGACGAGCGCGGTGGCGCTCCAGCGACGCGTCCCCGTGCGCGGCCTCGGCCCGGCGCCGTACTCGAGCAAGCCCGCGAGCAACGGCACGGCGCGCGCGGCCGGCGAGATGGCCGCGGCGACGACCACGCACGCGGCCGCGAAGGCCAGGCGGGCGCGCGTGCGCGCCTGGCGCGCGAGCAGCAGCTGGCCCAGGGCGAGCGCGGCGAGCGTCATCGCGAACAACAGATCGTGCCCGGCCGGCCGCGCCGCGGCGGCCACGATGAACGGGTGGACGGCGATGTAGATCGTGGTGGCGTCGCCCGCCGCCTGGGCGACCTGCTCGCTGGCGAAGGGGCGCAGGATCCGCCGCGCGATGCTGGCGCAGGCGAGCGCCAACGCGAAGACCAGCGCAAGGCCCGCGCAGCGCAGCGACGCCAGCTGCGCCAGCGGCCCCGCACCGAACTCGAGCCAGCCCATGTGCAGCAACGAGCCGCCCGAAGGATCGAGTCGATCCTCGGGCAGCAACCCGCTCGTCCACAGCGGCGCCTGCGTCCACGCGAGGCTGGCGCACAACGCCAGCCAGACGATAGAGGCGCGCCAGCGGATCTGCATGGCGGAAAGATACTGGCGCGCGGGCGCGCACCCAACAGCGACCCATACGGCGGGCGCCCTCCGCTCGCCCCGCGGACGCCGCGCGCGCCTGGACGGCGCCTCGCTTGGCGCGCTGCGCGGTGCTCAGGCCAGTTGGAGCCGGATCGCCATGCGCACGAGGTCCGCGATGCTCTTGGCGCCCATCTGCTTCAGCACGGTGGCGCGGTGCTTCTTCACCGTGCGTTCGGCGATGCGCAGCTCCTGCGCGACTTGCTTGTTCAACGTGCCGGCGACCATCGAGGCCATGGTGGTGCGTTCGATCGGTCGCAACGCGGCGTGCCTGCGGCGCAGTTCGGCGAGCATCATGCGATCCTGCACCGCGGCGCGACGCGGAACCGCCGCCAGCGCGAAGGCCGCGCCGACGCGCGCGCGCACGGTGCGGGCTTCGACCAAGTCTCCGCCATCGGCATGTCCGCCATCGACGCGGTGCACATCGGACAACGACAGTTCGATGGCATCGCAGGCTCCGCCGCGCAGCGCCTCGACTGCGACCGCCACGGCGCCGGGCGGGACGATGGCGACATGAGGCAGTTGGTATTGGTTCTCGACGAGCCAAGCCGCCACCGTCGCGGCCCCGGCACCGGATCGGCGCCAATCCAGCACGAGGAGATGGTCGTCGAAGGCCCCCAAGGTCCCGGACAGTTCCGCGGCACCCTTGCCGGATTTGAAGGGCAAGGCCAGATCCGCCGCCAGCGCGTCGAGCAGAGCCAGCAACCGAGGGTCTTCGCTAGCCGCGACCAACACCGCGCCGACAGGCATCTGGGTGGGTTCGAGCGGGGAGGTCGCCGGTTGTTGCAGCATCGCGGGCCTGCGTGAACGAACGACGCCCCCGGATCGCACCGGAATTCGGCTGCGATCGCTCAATGCCCTCCGCGGGCCCGCCTAGGGCTGGTCGCCGCCGGCCGGCACAGGTCCCTGGGCCAAGCCGCAAACCCATGCGAGACTGGAGCTTGGGAAAGCACCGCCCGTGGCGCGCGCCGCCGTCAGGGTCGCTATCCTCGCCGACCATGGGATCCAAGAGCGCCATGGACGCCGGCGATGGACGACCGGACGGTGACTTGCCGCTCTGGGTCGGCTTCTGCGTCGTCGCGCTCTACCTCGCGCACGCCGCGAGCTGGTGGTTCGTCTGCGACGACGCCTACATCAGCTTCCGCTACGCGCGCAACCTGGTCGAGGGGCTGGGGCTCGTCTACAACCCGGGCGAGACGCCGCCGGTCGAGGGGTACACGAACCTTCTTTGGGTCTTGTGGAGCGCGCCATGGCAGGCGGGGGGCATCCGCCCCGAATCGCCCGCGCTGCTCACCTCGCTCGGCGCGGGCGCGTGGCTGTGCTTCGCGGCGACGCGCCTCGCGGCGCGACGCTTGCGCCTGTCGGCCGTGCAAGCCTTGGCGTGCGGCAGCTTGCTGGCGAGCCTGCCCGTGGCCGCGGTCTGGGCCACGAGCGGGCTGGAGACCATGGCGTGCGCGACCTGCGCCTTCCTCTGCGCCGAGCGCCTGCTGTGGAACCCGGTTCGACCGGCGTTGGCGAGCGCGATGCTCGCCGCCGCCGCCACGATCGCCTTGCGCGCCGATGGCTTCGTCGCCGTGGCCCTCGCCTTGGGCTGCGTGCTGCTGCTCGAGCCCCGACTCCTCGTGCCGGCCATGCAATGCGCGGCCATCGCGCTCGCGACGTGGCTCGCCTGCCTTTGCGCGCGGCATCTCGTGCACGACGCGTGGTGGCCGCACACGGCCAAGGCCAAGACGGGCCTCGAGGCTTGGCGCTTCGAGCGCGGCATGCGCTACGCGGGCTCGATGCTGGCCGCCATGCCGGCGCTGCTGGTGCTCCTCGCGGCGCCGCTCCTCGCGCCGCGCCCCGCTCGCCGCGCTGCATGGGCGGGAGCGCTCGTGCTCGCGGCCCTGCTCGGCTGGAGCGTCGTCGTCGGGGGCGACTTCATGGCGTACGGCCGCTTCCTCGCGCCCGCCTGCGGATTCCTCGCGCTGGCGGCCGGAGCCCTCGCCGCGCGCGGCGCGTGGCTGGCGTTCGCGCTCGCCGCGCTGTCGTTCCTGCCGGCGTTCGGCCTCGAGTTGGCTCCGGAGGGAGTGCGGCAGGCGCTGCACTTCCGTTGGAACGAAGCCGAGGCGCGCGGCGAGCTCGCCATGTGGCGCGGCATGCGGGCGCGTGCCAAGGAATGGTTGGCATTGGGAGAAGCGCTGGGCAGGCGCGCGCAACCCGGCGACTCGATCGTGCTCGGCGCCATCGGCGCGACGGGCTTCGCCTCGCGCCTCGTCGTGCACGACCAGCACGGCCTGGTCAGCCCCGAGGTCCTGCAGGCGAGCATCGCGCGCCAACGCGGCTCCCCGGGCCACGACCACCGCGTCGAAGCGGAGCACTTCGCGCCACGCAAGCCGACCTGGTACGGAGCGTGGTTCGCCCGCGAAGACGAGCCCGCGCTGGCACGCCTGCCGGACAGTTGGCGCCTCCTGGTGGCCCAAGGAGGCGCCGTGGTCGAGCGCCGCACCCTCGAAGCCGACGAGCAGCCGTTCGAACGGGCCGAGTTGCGCATGCTGAAGCCCGTCTGGCGCTAGGCGGAAGCGCGGGCCGGAGCGCTAGACTGCACGGGCCATGCTGGACACCTTCCAACCCTTGCTCGCGGCGGCCGACGGCGTCGACTTGTCCGATCCCTCCGCGGCCGTCGCCACGCTCACCGCGCGACTGGACCCACGCAGCCCGGCGGGACGCCGCCTCAGCGAGGAGCTGAAGTCCCTGCTGGCCGCCGGCAAGATCTGCGAGCGTGGCGCGCCGCCGGTGCGCTACGGTCGCGTTTCGAAGGCCGTCGAGGCGACGCGCCACTTCTCGATCGACGTGGTGCACATGGACGGACCCGGCCCGCACCACGCGCACCCCTTGGGCGAGGCCAATTGGTGCATCGCGCTGGATGGCGAGCCGCGCTTCGATGGGCGGCCCGAGGGCTGGGTCGTCATGCCTCCGGGCTCCGCGCATGTGCCGACCGTGTCCGGCGGCACGATGCTGATCGTGTACCTGCTCCCGCAGGGCCAGATCCAATTCACCGGCGCCTGAGCGTCGCGCCGCCGCGGAATCCCGGGGCGGAAGTCCTTTCCGCGCGCGCTCCGCCCGCGCACCGGCGTGCGCAGCGGAAATCCAAGCGCCTTTCGGGGCCTTCCCCTACTCTTGTACGGTCGCGAGACGCGCGCATTGGACGCGCGCCGGTCCACCCACGAGTCCCACACCATGCATCCGACCCGGTTCCTCGGCTTCCTTTCCCTGTTCCTGCTCTCTTCGTCGGCCTTCGCTGGCATCCGCCACGTCGACGCCAGCCTGACGACCGGCGCGAACGACGGCACCAGCTGGGCCAACGCCTATCGCGGAGTCGACGCCATCCCCGTGGCTGTCACCGCCGCCGCCCCCGGCGACGAGATCTGGGTCAAGGCCGGCACCTACCGGCCGACCACCACCGCGACGCGCACCTTGTCGGTCAACTTGAAGACCGGCGTCGCCATCTACGGAGGCTTCGCGGGCACCGAGACGACGCTCGCCCAGCGCGACTACGCCGCCAACCTCACGATCATCAGCGGCGACCTGGCGGGCAACGACGCGAGCAACATCTTCACCGACAACAGCTACCACGTGCTCAACGCGTTCGGCATCAACTCGACCGCGGTCATCGACGGCTTCACGATCACCGGCGGCAACGCCAACTCGACGGCGAACAACGACCGCGGCGGCGGCATCCTGTGCGTGTCGGCCGGCTCCCCCACGGTGCGCAACTGCATCTTCCGCGCCAACCGCTGCACGTTCGGCGGCGGGGCCGGCTACATCAACTCGTCCAGTCCGACCTTCACCAACTGCCAGTTCCTCGACAACACGGGCGGCAGCTTCGGCGGGGCCTTCGACATGGCGACGAACGTCTCCGCCACCTTCGATCGCTGCTTCTTCCGCGGCAACAGCGCCGCGCGCGCCGGCGCCATCGAGATCTTCGGCGGCTCGACGACCAAGGTCTACAACTGCATCTTCGTCGGCAACACCGCCACCGGCTCGGGCGGCGGCGGCGCGATCTGGGTCGGCTCCAGCTCGAACCCCGTCATCCGCAACACGACGGTGTACGCCAACACGAGCACCGCCAGCGCGGGCGCGGGCATCCTGAGCAGCGGCAGCAACGTGAGCGTGGCGAACTGCATCATCTGGGCCAACACCGGCTCGGGCGGCGCGCAAGGGTCCGCCAACCAGTTGAACGGCGCGACCTTCACCACGAGCAACTCGATCGTGCTCGGCGGCGCCCCGGGCACGGGCAACCTCGCCTTCGACCCGCAGTTCGTCGACCCGGCCAACAACGACTTCCGCCTGACCGCGACCTCCCCGGCGATCGACGCGGGCAGCAACGCGCTCGTGCCGGCGGCGGTGACCGTCGACTACTACGGCAAGGCGCGCTTCGCCGACGAGCCGCTCGTGCCCGACACCGGCGCGGGCACGGCGCCCATCGTCGACATCGGCCACCACGAATGGCCCGCGCCCCGCGTCGAGAGCTACTGCTTCGGCGACCTGTTCGGCGGACCCTGCCCCTGCGGCAACTTCTCGGCCTTGAGCGCCGGCGAAGGCTGCGCGAACTCGCTGGGATTCGGCGCCTTCCTCTCCTGGAGCGGCTCGGCGCGCATCAATGGCGACACCTTCGCCCTGCGCGGCTCGCAGATGCCGAACTCCACCTGCTTGTACTTCCAAGGCACGACGCAGACCGCTGCCGGAGTCGGAACGGCGTTCGGCGACGGCTTGCGCTGCGCCAGCGGCACGGTCGTGCGCCTCGGAACGAAGACGAACGTCGGCGGCACCTCTCAGTACCCGGTGCTCGGCGACTTGTCGATCAGCGTCAAGGGTGGCGTGTCGACCCCCGGATCGACGCGCACCTACCAGGTGTGGTACCGCAACGCCGCGGGGGTCTGCACCACGAGCACCTTCAACTTGAGCAACGCGCTGCAAGTGACCTGGGAACTCTGAGCACCAGGCTGGAGCGCCAGGTCGCCGCGCCGAAGGGGGTGCGACGGCTTGGCGAATCGAGGATATGCGACCGGGGGCCGCTCGCGCGGTCCCCGGTCGTCGTTCCATGCGCCGCGTTCCGCCTCAGCGGCGACGCCGACGACCGCCGCCGCCTTGGCCTCCGCTGCCCTTGCCTCCACCTTGCGGCTTGGCGCCGGCGGGACCGCGTTCACCGTAGGGACCGGAAGGCCCGCGCTGGCGACGAGGACGGCCGCCACCTTGACCGCCAGGCGTGCGCTCGCCCCATGGACGCGAACCGTCGGTCGCCGGGCGCGCGGGTCCGTCGGAATAGCGCAAGCCCGGTCCGCCGGGGCCGCGCTCGGGTCGCGCCTGACCCGCGCCTTGGCCCGGGCGGCGCTCGTCGCGACCACGCGCCTCGCTGCCGCGCGCGACCTCGCCACCGCGTTCGTCGCGCTGGTCGCGACGCTGTTCGGAACGCGTCACCTCGCGCTGGGCGTCGCGGGGCTCGTGCGCCACGCGCTCGTCGAGCCCCTCGGCCCAATCGCCCGCCGGAGCATGCGAACGCGACTGGTCGCGCAGGCCCTTGCGCTCGTCGGCGTGCGGCCGAGGCGCCCTTGCACGGGCCGTGGCCACTTCGACCTTGGAACGCGGCCCATCGCCCGAGCGCGCCGGGGCGGCGCCACCGGAGTCGTCGCGTTCGCGACGCGCGCGCTCGCGCTCGACGCCGCGCTCGAGCCGCTGCAGGGCGTTCTTGCCGCCGCCCGGCCCGAACGAATGCTCGCCGCGCGGGATGGAGAGGCGGATGAGCTTCTCGATGCCGCGCAGGTGCGGCATGTCGTTGCCTTCGACGAGCGACCACGCCTTGCCGTCGCGCTCCGCGCGCGCGGTGCGACCGATCCGGTGGACGTACGTCTCCGGCTCGTTCGGCAGGTCGTAGTTGACGACGTGCGACAAGCCCTTCACGTCGATGCCGCGGGAGGCGATGTCGGTCGCGACGAGGGCGCGCAACTTGCCGCTCTTCAAGCCCGCCAAGGCGCGCTCGCGCGCGTTCTGCGACTTGTTGCCGTGGATGGCGGCCGCGGGGATGCCGGCCTTCTCGAGGCGCTTGACGACGCGATCCGCGCCGTGCTTCGTGCGCGTGAAGACCAGCGCGTTGACCACCTCCGGGCGCTCGAGCAGCTCGACCAGCAGGTCGCTCTTCACCGCGCGATCGACGAGGTAGACCTCCTGCTCGATGCGCTCGGCCGTGCTCGACGGCGGCGCGACGCTGACCTTGACCGGATTCCTCAGGATGCGCTCGAGCAGCCCCACCACTTCCTTGGGCAGGGTGGCGGTGAAGGCCAGGTTCTGGCGCGACTGCGGCAGGGCGCGCAGGATCTCCTTGATGGCAGGCATGAAGCCCATGTCGAGCATGCGGTCGGCCTCGTCGAGCACCAGCACCTCGAGCGCGTCGAAGCGCACGACGCCTTCGCGCATGTGGTCGATCAGGCGACCGGGCGTGGCGACGACGATGTCGACGCCGCGCTCGAAGTCGGCGCGCTGCGGACCGTAGCCCACTCCGCCGAAGACCACGGTGCCCGAGAGTCCAGAGTGCTTGCCGTAGGCGCCGAAGCTCTCGCCGATCTGCGTCGCCAGCTCGCGGGTGGGGCACAGCACGAGGCAGCGCACCGGCGCGCGCCGCGGCCGTGCGCCCTTTTCGCGCCACAGGCGTTGCAGGATGGGCAAGGCGAAGGCCGCGGTCTTGCCGGTGCCCGTCTGCGCGCACCCCAGCACGTCGCGACCGGCCAGCACCGGCGGGATGGCTTGCGCCTGGATGGGAGTGGGAGTCGAGTAGCCCTTGTCGGCCACGGCGCGCAGCAAGGCCGCGCCGAGGCCGAGCGCGTCGAAGCCCGAGGCGCCGCGCGCCGCGTCCTCGCGCGGGTTGTCGGCCCGCTCATCGTCGCGGCGGGCGCCGGACGAGTGGCCATGGGCGTGGTGATCGCGGTCGTCGTGATCGCGGTCGGAGCGCTCGCGGTCGGAGCGCTCGTGGTTGGAGTGCCGCGCAGGGCGGGCGGCGTTGGCGTGGTCGTGGACGGAGCGATTCTTGGAAGCTTGGTCGGTCGTCATGTGTCGTGTTGGATCTGGCCCTGCGGATGGACATGCGAGTCCAAACGCTCGCGCGCCGTTCAAGGCGCGCTGGCCGCGGGCGGGCCTCCGCGGCGCGATCCCACGCGACGCGCCGGTCGCGTTCGGGACCGGGCCGCGCCAGGCGGGCATGGATTCGGATCAGGAGCCTTGCCCGGATCGGAGGCCGGGCGGGAGCCGGCGGGGCGCATGCGGGGTCGTTCCCCGTCGCGGCGTCCTCGCCGCGCGCCTCCACCGTCGCGCCCATGGCTCCGGGTGGCATCGTCCGGTAGGGACTGTCCACGCCGTCGAGTCTGCGCGCGCCGAAGTTTCGAGGCGAGGATCTTAGCCGAAGGCCGGCCTCCACGCCAAATCGAGGCGCGCGAGGCGCGCCTCGCCGGCAGGCAGCGACCATCCGCGCCTGTCCAATACGCTTGACGCGCTCCCACGCCATCGGAGTCGTGCGCGGGGCGCCGCTCCGCCCGACCGAGTTCAATTCCCTCGCAGCGCGGCGCCTTTGCGCCCGAGTCGCGGCTTGGGCTTGGCCTTAACGGCCCCGCGCAACTTGCGCGAGGCGTCCTGCAAGCGGCGCCTCGCGCGGTCGAAGGCTTCGCGCACCGCGAGGTCCAGCGTCTCGGCGGCCACATGGCCCGTGGGCACGCGAGTCACCGCCACCTGGATGCGCGGCGCCGTGGCCCGGATGCGCACTTCCCATCGCTCGCCGCGCGCATGCCGATGGTTCGAACGCGCCACGACCACGCGGCAACCGACAAGCCTGGGCGCGTAGCGCGCGAGCTTCGCCAATTCGCGCATGCACATGCGCTCGATGCGTTCGTCGCGCTCGATGCCGCTGAACGACACCGGCAGTCCAGCTTCCGTGCTCTCCTTCGATTCGATGGAACGCTCGCGCGGCGCGCGCGGCACCACAGTCCGCCACTTCCTGGTCATTGTATCCCTCCTCGGCGCCACGGGCGCCGATGATCTTCTTCGTTCACAACCGCTCCGCGAGGCAGGCCGCGACGTCCATGGTCGAGACGATCCCGCGCAGACGACCCCGCTCGACGACCAGCACGCGGTGCACGCGATGGTCGACCATGGCGGCGCACACGCGCGCCAAGCCGGCCTCCGGCGGAACCGAGACGATCTCCGTGCTCATCCACTCGCCCACGGTCGGGCCGCGACCCGCGTCGGAGTTCCAGCCTTCCATCTCGAGCAGCTCGTCCTCCTGCCCGGTCTCCAGCGCCTCGTCCCCAGCGCTGTTGCCGATCAGCGTGGCGCCCTCGCCTCCACCCGGAAGCCGCTGGAGCCGCGCCGCCTCGAGGCGCGCTGCATCGGAGAGCGAGAACACTCCCCTCACGCGCCCACCACCGTCGACCACGGGCGCCGCACCGTGTCCGTGGTCTTCGAGTTCGAGCAAGGCCTGCTCGACCGAATCTCCCGGTCGGAAGGCGAGGACGTCGGTCTCCATCAGGTCGGCTGCGGTGACGAGGTCGATGGCTTGCATGGTCGTGTTCCTCCGCGTGGATCGCGCCGCGAGCACCATGGCGCGCGGCGAGGACGCACCATGCCATGTGCCGAGGGCCGCGCCGATGGGACGAAGGACGATCGACGCACGCATCGAGTGCGTAGCGCAGGCTTCAGCGCGGCGGGTGGACTTCCGGACGCGGCGCACCCGGCTGTGGCGCGAAGGGCGGATCGACTTCGGGAGTCGCTGGAGGCGGTGCAGTCGGACGCGGGTTGGAAGGTTCGTGCGGCGCGGGCTCGACTTCGGGCCGCGGCGCCTTCTGGCACGCCGGCCGGCCGCAGCACGACGACCCGGCACCGCATGAGTTGGAGGAAGGGCGCGAGTGCATGTCCCTCGCACTTTGGAGCCGTTCGTCGACGGCGACCATGCGCACATGCGCCAAGGCGCAACGGTCGAATGTGCCCACCGGGCTGCAGCGCAGGTACGAAGTCCGCCCCCTCCTTGGCGTCGCGCGCAGTGGAGCAGTGGAAACGAAGCGAGGCCGATGACTTGCACCGGCCTCGTTGGTTGGTAGCGGGGAGCTGGATTCGAACCACGCGCGGGCGCAAGCCCGCGCCAACAAGCAGCGCAGGTTCGAAGCCTGCCCCCCCTTGGCGTCGCGCGCAGCAGAAACGAAGCGAGGCCGGTGACTGGCACCGGCCTCGTTGGTTGGTAGCGGGGGCAGGATTCGAACCTGCGACCTCCGGGTTATGAGCCCGACGAGCTGCCAGACTGCTCCACCCCGCGTTGCGAGCCGCCATCCTAGGCATCCACCCGCCCCCATTCAAGTCTCCGTATCCCACCCACCACGAAATCCGCCGCGCAAGCCGGCAGGCAGCCGCGGAATCCCGCCTGCGAGGTCACACTCCACGGCCCCCGAGAACTAGACCCGTGATGCATTCCGATCCGTCTCCCGCGGCCCGTTTCGACGAGCACGAGCTGCTCGAGCAGCTCGATTGGTTGCGTGGGCTCGCCCGACGGCTGGTCGCCGATCCTTCGCAGGCCGACGATCTGGTGCACGACGCCTGGCTGAAGGCACGCCGTGGCATTCCGGAGGGTGTCTCGACCAGGATCGAGCTGCGACGCTGGCTGATGGCGGTGGCGCGCAACCTCGCGCGCAACCACGGTGCACGCGAAGCGCGCCGCGCCGAAGTCGAGTCGCGGGCGCAGTCCGATCGCGGGAACGCGCCCGGCACGGATGAACTTGTCGCGCGCGCGAGCGTGCAATCCGAGTTGGCGAGGGAACTGCTGCTGCTCGAGCCGGCGCTGAGGGACGCGCTCCTCTTGCGCTTCATGGAAGGTCTGAGCTCGGACGAGATGGGCCGGCGGCTGGCGATCACGCCGGAGGCGGCGCGCAAGCGCGTCGAACGCGGCGTGCGCGCCTTGCGAGAGCGACTGGAGGCGAAGCACGACGGCGACCGCGAAGCTTGGCTGTCGGCATTGGTGGCCTTCGGCTCGATGCCGGACGCGCCCACGCCAAGCAACTTCGAACCCAGCTCCGCCGGGAGCGGGCCAGCTTGGCTGGCAGCGGTGATCGTCGCCGCCTTGGTCGGCGTCGCGACGTTGCCTGCGTGGACGGCGAAGACGAGGCAGGCGCCCGTGCGGGAAGAGCACGCACGAGCGCCGTCCCAGCCATCGATCCTCGCAACGGCCGAGAGCGTGGACACGACGCGCCAAGCGGCTGCCGACGCGGAAGGCGCCGGGTTCCTCGGACTCCGGGAAGAGGACGGGAGGCCGGCCAGCGGCTACGCAGTCCTGCCCCACGATGGCGAGCGCTTCGCCGAGCCGTCGTGGTCCGACGCGGAGGGCAGGGTGGAGTGGCGCGGCGACGCGCCTCCGGCGGCCCTGCTCGTCTGGCGCCACGACTACGCGCTCAACCGGGTCGACCTGCAGGCACGGGGAGAGGACCATGTCGCGGTGCTGCCCGAGGGCGCGACGCTCGCGGGCGTGCTCCTCGGCAGCGAGCGCGACAAGCCTTGCCGCGTGCACTTGAGGCACGACCAGCGCTTGGCGCGCATCGACCAGTTGGGATCCTTCGATCCGGCGCTCTCCATGGCAGGCTGGCCCGAGCGGCAGCGGCCCTCGGCCGCGGGACAGGCGCTCGAGGTCGACGCGCATGGCGCCTTCCGCATGCGCGGGCTGCCGCTGGGCTGGAGCGGCACCATGCACTTGGGACTGCCCTACACCTTCGTCGCCGGCCCCTCGCACGGCGCGTTGGGTGGCGACGCGCACCTGATGTTGTTCGGCGCTCCGGTCGATCTGCACCTGCGAACCGCCACCGCCAACCTCTTGGCGAGCATCGCCTCCCTTCCCTGCGTGCGCGGGCGGTTGGCTCGGGGAGCGGGATTGACGCCGCTTGCGAGCGGCCTGCTGTCGGCGTCGTGGAGTTGTGTCCGGAATTCCGGACAACTGCCCATCGAGCTCGGGGCCGACGGGAGCTTCTGGCTGCCGCTGGTCCCGCCCCTCGCGAGCTGTGGCGGCACGGGCGTGCAACTCGCGCTGTCGGGGCACGAATGGACCCGCACGCTGCTCGCGAGCGAACTGGTCGAAGGCGGCGACCTCGGCGTCTTGGTCGTGCCGGACACCGACGCTTGGCGCTTCCTCGTGCTGGACTGGCAGGGGCGCCCGCTCCCCGACGCCGCATTCGAGGTGCGGGAACCGAATGGCAGGGTTCGGCAGGCCTCCCGGACGGACCGGCACGGCCGCGCGGAACATCATCCCGAACAGGGCGCCACGCGGCTGGTGCGAATCGCGCATGCCGGCCACGCGCCGAGCCACGTGCGCCTCGGGCCCGAAGCCCCCGCCACGCAACCCTCGGTCGTGCGCCTGGCGCGCGCCGCGGAACTGCTGGTGCGGGCCGTGGATGCCGGCGGCCGGCGCTTGCACGGCGCGTGGCGCGTCAGCGCACCCGGATCAACCGATCCGAACCGGGATTGGCGCGACCTGCGCGGAGTGGAGGGCGAGGCCCTGGCGGCGGAGCTCCGTTGGTCGAACGGGATCGACATCGGTCCGGCTCCCTCCTCCGCGACAGGTGGCTGGACCCTGGTCCGGAACGTGGCGCGTGGAATTCCGCTCCTCGTCGAGTGGCTCGACCAGGAAGGCGTGGCGCGCGCCTCGGCGTGGACCAGCGTGCCGAACGACGCATGGTCGAGCTCGGTCGAGATCGTCTGGAGCGGCGGCAAGCCCCGCGTGCGCGGAAGGGTGCGCGACCACGAGGGCGCGGCCGTGGCGGGGGCGTTGGTGGGACTGGGACGCGATCGGATCGCGAGTGGCGCCGAAGCATGGACAGGCGCGGACGGGAGCTTCGCATTGGACGTGGCCGGTTCGGACGGGGAGGGACTGGCGCTCTTCGTCTCTAAGCCCGGCCACGCGCCAAGCACGATCCCGCTGCTCGATCGCCAAGACGCCGACGAGGAGCGCGTGGTCGTGCTCGAGCCGTCCCGCCCCCTGTCCTTGCAAGTGCTCGACGCGCGACTTCGACCGGTGGAGCGTTGCCATGTGTCCGCGCATTTCCCCGCGCCGCATGGCGTCCTGGCCCTGGTGGAAGGTCCGCGAGCAGGACTCCACCGCACGAGCGACGCACCCATCGGCGCGGGCAGGGCGCGGGTGGAACTCGGCGGCGCAGCCTTCGAATTCGAACTGCCCTGGCATGGCGATCCCGCGCCGCTCGTGCTGGACCGGATCGGCGCGCTGCAGTGCACCTTCGGTCCCGCGATCGCCGGCATGGCATCGCATCCGCAGATCGAGCTGCAGGCGCGAGGTGGCGCGGGCGGGCGCGAGGTGTGCGTCGCGATCGCGCCGGGCGCCGACGGCGCGCTGCTTCCCGTGCTCGTGCACCTGCCCGTCGGCGAATGGACCATCTCGGTGCGCGCTCGAAGCAGCGAGTCGGATCCCTGGACGATGCTCGGCGCGGCGCGCGCGCTGGAGATCTCGGCGGGAACGGACGCGCGCGTCGAGTTCCCTTGACGCATGGTTCAATCGTCCACGAAGCGCGAGCGCAGCGTCGGATCGGACGTCGGACAGCCGCTCGCGGCGCCGAACCAGCGCAGGCGGCGCCTGGCCAACTGGCGGTAGGTCGCGTCGCGCCATGCGCGCGGCACGCAAAGGAGCACGGCCGCCAACGACCAGGGGAAGCGCAGTCGACGCAGGATGCGCAGGGCGGCCGTGCTTTCGACGTGCAGGCCATCCTCGTCGACGAGCACGGCGCTGTCGAGTCGCGGCGCGACGCGGTGGCGCTCGAGCAAGGCGCGGGCGGTGGCGGACTCGAGGGCCGCGTAGCGATGCACTCCGCGCGGGTCGCGCGCCGCCACGAAGCGCACGAAGCGATGGCACAGGCCGCAACCGCCGTCGTAGAGGACGAGGGCCCGCCCCTCCGCCGCGCCGTCAACCTTGCTTGACAGCTCGCCTCGGCCCTCACCCATGGCGCGCCACCACCTCCAGCGCGCGCCCCAGCACCAGCGCGGCCGGAGCGGCGGCGTCCAGGCGCGCGTGCGCGCACGCGCGGTGCAGGCCTTCGCGGCGCGTCGCCAGGAGCGCCAGCTCCTCCTCCGGCGGCAAGCCCAGCAAGGATGGCCGCGGCGCGGGATCGCGCGCGAGGCGCGCGGCGAGGACGGCAGCGGGCGCGTCGAGCCACAAGACCAGCGCGCGGCGCGCCAGCAGCATGCGCGCCAGCGGGGACTCGACCAATCCACCGCCGCAAGACCACACGGCCGCCGGGCGCGGATCGCCCTGCGAGAATTCCAGGAAGAGCGCTTCCTCGGCGGCGCGGAAGCGCGCGACGCCCTCGCGACGCAGCAATTCCCCCGCCGAGTCGGCGCCGTGGCGCGCGGCGAGTTCGGCGTCGAGGTCGAGCACCTGCAGGCCGAGCCGCGGGCCGATGGCGCGGGCCAGCGTCGACTTGCCGCTGGCGCGCAGGCCGACGAGGGCGACGAACGGCCAACGAGCGCGCTCGACGCGGGGCGCAGGTGTCGGCGTCCTCACGGGCGCGCCTCCTCGGAGAGCGCCACCCGCAGTTCCTCCTCCATCGCCGCGCGCGGCGCGGGCAGCCCGTGATGCAGTTCGAACTGGCGGATGGCTTGCTCGAGGAACCAGCGCGCGCCATCGACGGCGCGCATGCCGCGCGACTCGGCCGCAAGGAGGAGCGGCGTGCGGGACGGCCGGTAGGTGGAACCCATGACGACGGTCGGCGCCGCTCCGCCGCCAAGGACCACGGCGCGCGGCGCGATGAGCGCGATCGGCAAGGGCGATTCCCCCGCCAACGCGGCGCTGGTGCAATCGACCACGAGCTCTGCCTCGATCGAAGCTTGGTCGCCCAGCACGAGGACGCCGCGCGGCTCCGCGCACGCGCGCGCGGCGCGAGCGTCCCGCGCCCACAGCGAGAGCCGCGCCTCGGCGAGGGCGTGGCAAGCCGCGCGGGCGGCTCCTCCGGCGCCGAGGATGGCGATCGCGCGCCCAGCGAGGCTCGCCTGCGGCGCGAGCCCGAGCGCGGCGCGCGCGGCGAGCGCGAGCCCCGCCACGTCGGTGTTCGC
>JBKDQQ010000070.1:0-52042 GCA_046341775.1 Planctomycetia bacterium | reverse complement strand
AGCGGCAAGGCGGCCAGTTGCACGACCATCTGGCCCGCGAACAGTAGGAGCGCGCAGAACAGCAGCATCACCCACGAGCGGCGGAAGACATCGAACGCGAGCTCGAAGGCGTTGCCGAAGCTGAACGGCGGCAACGCGCGCGCCGCGCCCGGACCACCCGACCCGGACCCGCCAAGGGCTGGGGACTCGACGCTCGCGGCGACCGGCGCGGGAGGCCACGCGGACGAGGGCGTGCCCGCGTCCAGCAGGGTGCGCAGCTCGGCGAGCTCGGCCGCGCGGCTCCACGCTTCGGCCCCGACTTCGCAGACTTGCGTGGACGCCACCAGCCGGCCGGAGCGCGCCAGATCCCGCAGTTGGTCCATGCCCAGCGGGCCGAGGACGGTCTGGCCCGCCGGCGTCGTTTCGACCACGTACCACTGCTTCATGTCGTCGTGCTTCCTTGGCGAGATGCGTCGGGCGCCTGCGGGGTCCCGGGGAGGACCGGGCGCGGCGCGGGCGAACGCAAAGCATACGCAGCCCGCGCGTGGTTCTTGCCCCGTCGCAGGCTCCGCGCGACCGCCGGATCGCCAAGGAGGCGCGCGACCCCGCCCGGATCGGCGAGGTCGCGCGCATGGAAGGAAGGGAGGCACCGCGGGGACGCCCGCAGGACCCGACGTCCAAATGGGGGTGGGACGACGGGAGGGTCGGAGGGCGGTCTCGTTGCTGCGCTCCCGACGGTTCCTTCCGCAGGAACCGGATCCAAGGGGGCAGGAAAGCGCGAATTCCATCCGGAAGGGCCCCGGACGGGGGCTTGGAACGCTCCACGGCTATCCTCGACACTCCGCACGACCATGATCCCGCCCCGCAAGACCCGCACCATCCACGTCCGCGACCTCGCGATCGGCGGCGCGGCCCCCATCGCCGTGCAGAGCATGGCGGCCACGCAGACGAGGAACCTCGAGGCGACCGCGCGCCAGTTGCAGCTGATCCAAGCCGCCGGCGCGGACATCATCCGCGTGGCCGTCGACTCCAAGGAGGACGTGGCGGCGCTGGCGAAGCTGCGCGAGGGCACGAACGCGCGCTTGTCGGTCGACCTGCAGGAGAACTATCGACTGGCGGAGATGGTCGCGCCGCATGTCGACAAGGTGCGCTACAACCCGGGCCACCTGCACCACCACGAGAAGCACAAGTCGATCGAGGAGAAGGTCGCCTACCTCGTCGATGTCGCCGCCAGGAACGACTGCGCCATCAGGATCGGCATCAACGCCGGTTCGATCGCGCCCGAATACGACGCGCGCTTCCCCGACGACCATGTCTCGGCCATCGTGGCTTGCGCCATCGACCATTGCGCCCTGGTCGACAAGCTGGGCTTCCGCGACTACCTGGTTTCGATCAAGGACTCCGACCCGCGTCTCGTCGTCGAAGCCAACACGCGCTTCGCCGCCGAGCGCCCGGACGTGCCGATCCACCTGGGCGTGACCGAGGCCGGCATGCCGCCAGAAGGGATCATCAAGACGAGGATCGCCTTCGAGCAGTTGCTGTCGCGCGGCATCGGCGACACCCTGCGCGTCAGCCTGACGCTGCCCTTCGACGACAAGGGGCGCGAGATCGCGGTCGGCCGCGAGCTCGTCAAGGACATCGAGGAAGGCCGCTTCCGCTCGGTGCCGCCGAACTTCTTCGACGGGTTGAACATCATCAGTTGTCCGTCGTGCTCGCGCGTGGAGAACGAGAAGTTCATCGAGCTGGCCGAGGACGTGAAGCGCCTGACCGCCTACGCCAAGCAGCACAAGCTGACCATCGCCGTGATGGGTTGCCGCGTCAACGGCCCCGGCGAGACCGACGACGCCGACCTCGGCCTGTGGTGCGGGCCCAACTTCGTCAACTTGAAGCGCGGCGAGGCCGAGCTGGGCGCGTACCGCTACGACGAGATCCTGCCGCGGTTGCGCGAGGAGCTCGACAAGCTCGTCGCGGCGCGCGGCTGAGGCGCGCCCGCCGCCCTTGCGCTCAACGTGGGCTGCGACGCGCGACGATCCAGGCGGCGATGCCGAGTCCCACGATGGCGACGGCGATGGACGCCTTGATCCAGCCTTCGAGCTCGCCCTCGCCTGCGTTCCGCGACGGCGCGGTGTCGCTGGCCTCCGGCTGCGCCGCGCGCACGACGATTTCGAGCGGTTCGACGCTCGACGCTTCGTAGCGCCCCGACTCCGGGTCGAACCACGCCACGCGCGGCGGAACGACGGAGGCGCGACCGGCGCGGTCGCAGGCCAGTTGCCAGGCGTGGGAGGCGCCGCCTTCGATCGCGCGCGACGAGAAGCCGAGCACGCGCAGGCCGCGCAACTCGCGCACGGATCCGGGATGCGGCGCTTCCGCGGCGCCTTCGCCGAGCACGACCAGCTCGAGCACGACTTCCGCGCCCTGCTCGGCCTCGTCGCGATCGAGGCGCGCGAGCACCGACCAGCGACCGACCGCGCCGGTCCACTCGATGGGCCGACCATCCTCCGGCGGCTCGTCGATGCGCACGGACAAAGCGCCGCCGCGCAGCAACTCGTCGCGCCGGTCGAGCGGCTGTCGTCCTTGGAAGGCGTCGTCGCGCCACGCGGGCGACCAGGCCACGCGCACCAGCGGGGCTTCGAAGGCGAATGCACCCGGACGCCGCGCGCGCCACGCGAAGTCGCGTTCGTACGCGGTCCACTCGCGGCCGTCGACGAGGCGCGGCGCGACGCGGTCGAAGCGCTCGACGGACTCGCCCAAGGCGAAGGTCGGACCGACGGGCGCGCGCGCGTCGACGACGAGCTCGACCCCGTCCATCCCCGCCGTCCATGGCGCCTGCACTTGCAACGGCACGCCCAGTTCGCGGCCGAAGGGTTGCAGCGCATGCTCGCGCAACCAGCGGTCGTCGACCAGCACGCGCAAGGTGGTGCGGAAGGCCTGGCCCTGCCACGCCGCGCTCGTCGCGCCGAGGTGCTCGATTTGCACGTGCTCGGCCGCCGTCGCGACGACGGGCGCTTGGGCCGCGGCGCTGCGTTGCGGCGCGAACGCGGCCAAGGCGGCCACGACGACGGACTTCAAGCCAGTGGGCATGCGCCGCGCACCTCGTGGCCGAGCTCCTCCAGCGCCGCCTTGGCCTTGGCGTGGTTCTCAGCCGAGACGAGCAGCCAATCCGTGTCGTAGGTCGACACGACGAAGACCGGCACGGACTTGTCGGCCAAGGCGCGGCACAACGCCGCCAGCAATCCGACGGTCGTCATGGGCACGACGCCGACGATGCCGAAGGCGACCTTGTCGCGTTCGTGCCGCACGACGCTCGGCACCAGGGATTGGGCGCAGATGACGGACAATTCGGCGCGCGTGCGCGACACCGTGGTCCAAGCGCCACCGCACCAAGCCGGGACTTGCGCGTCGGGCTCCATGCGCGCGATGGCGAGGCGTTCGGGATGTGTTTCGAAGACGAGGCGGTCCATGGATCGCCCCGATTCTAGTCGTTGGGTGCCACGCCGCGTGCGCGCCGAGCGTCAGGGAGGGTGGAGGGAGGTGGCGCAGCGGCTGCGAAGTAGCCGCCGCCATCCCCACGGGGGCGCACCGTGGGCGTCAGAACCACGGTGCGCTCCCCCTGCGAAGGAACCCGAGGAAAGGCAGGCAGACGATGCACGACCGCACGAGACGCGCGCAAATGAACGCCGACATGACCGCGGGCACGCACGCGCGAATGCCGCGATGCGCTTCGGATGGCGATCGCGAAGGCGACTCGTTCGAGGGCGCCACGTTGGAGGGTGCCACGTTGGAGGGCGCCACGTTGGAGGGTGCTGGCGCGCAGGCGACCAGCGCCAACCCGCACAAGCAGGCGTGGCGCCGTCGCTGGCGCGGTGGATGGGGCTGCGCTGCCTTGGCCGTGATGGTCGGCGGATGCCGCACCACCGGAACCATCGGGGCGACCGATTGCTTTGTCGTGCTGCGGCTCGATGCGGAGCTGGAACAACCGCTCTACCACATCATCGGCGTGCGGGCCGAAGTCATCGACCCTGATTGCCCGCCGCTCTCCAAGGTGGACTGCACCTTCTGGGACGACCGCAACGGCAATCGAAAGCTCGACCCGGGCGAAGCGCTGACCCGCGGGACTTTCGCCGAATCGAACCCGCCTTCGCACACCCTCACCGCCGGCGCCTTCAGCGGGCGACGCGCGGGCGCAGGTCGCGCGACCTGCTGGCAGTGCGAGGTGGTCGCCGGGAACAACCAAGTGACGCGCTTCGGCGGCACTTTCTGACCACGACGATTCACGATCGGAAAGACCATCACGAAAGGAGCAACCATGAAGAACGGAAACGACATCGCCGGGAACGACATCACTGAATACGACATCGCCATGGAACGACAGTCCACGGTTCAACGCGGCTTGGAACACGGACAAGGCGCGCGTCCGTTCGGTGGTAATTCGCCTGCGGCACTCGCCCCTGAAGGTCCCTTCGCCCAGGGCTTGCCCGGATCGACTAGTCGCGCGTCGGACATGCAACCCGCGGACATGCTGATCTCTAACGTGCTGATCTCTGACGTGCTCTCCTCAGACATGCTGACCCTGCATGGGGCCGTCGCGAGCCGAAGCCGCTCTGGCAAACCGACCGCGAGCAACCTCTCCGCAACCAGCCCCGCAGTGGAGAAGCTCCCCGCAGACGGTTGCTCCGCAGCCCAATGCAGCGTCGATGGAGCTCGCGCCGAGAACGACGGTTCGACCGCGGGACGCATCGACCGGCAGAAGACCCCTTCGCGTCGTCGGATGCGCTTGGTGGGTAGCAGTCTCGCCTGCGTGACCTTGGTCGTGGTCGGCGCCGGATTTGTGCATGCTTGGTCGGGACCGGGGACGCCGATCTCCGCGCAGTCGGCCAACTACAGCGAGTACACATCCCACTCCGGCCTCGAGTACCGCATCGTGCCCTTGGGCTCCACGCTGGGCTCGCCCATGCGCGTCGAGGTGCGCCGGCTCGACCCTTCGGATTGGCGGGTGGTCGATGCGCGTACCGGGCAATCTTTGGTGGTGGACCATCGGCCGATCGCCTCGGTGCAGCTGACACTCAACGGCGTCGGCACCGACCTCGCATGGGAGTCGTCGTCGAATGCCTGGCAAGCTGTCTTGGCGCCCTCGCAAGTCAACTGGTTCGGTTCGAACCAGTTGGTGTTGGTCGCGAAGGCGGTCGACGGCTCGCTGCTCGCGCGCTTTGAACGCAAGGTCGCGCCATGAGAAGACATGCCATGTAGACAGACATGCCATGTAGACAGACGAGCCCTGCAGACAGACGTGCCCTGCAGAGAGAAATGCCCCGCAGAGAGAAATGCCCTGTAAAGAGACGTGCCACGGAGCAGTGCGCACCCCGAGAAACGACGGGCACCGAGAAACGACGGGCACCGAGAAACGGCAAGCACCGGGAAACGCCAAGCACGGATGTGCGTCAAGACCCTAGGAAGGCCGCGCTCCTAGGAAGGGCGCACGCAAGAGGAGCGCGCGAAACAAGGGCACGCGGCAGAGGGCACACGAAGGGAGAGCGCATCATGAAGCAGATCTCATTCGGAAGTGCTGCCGAACTTCCCGCCGCAGGGGCTCGCGTCGCCGAGGCGCGAGCTCCTGCGGCGCGCGCGGGGTCTGGAAAGTCGCGCGCGTCTTGTGCAGTCTGCCTGCCCGGCGCGAGTACGGCGACGCGAGCGAGGAGAGGAGAGCCTCGATCCGCGCTTGCGACGGATGTCGCAGGACGGCGACGGAGCGACCAACGGGAACACACGACGGGATCGATGCTGCAACAAAGCGAACATGTGGACGTGCGACGCGCCGCCTTGGGCGTGATGAAGCAGTCTTTGCATGTCAGCATCGACCAGGACAAGGCGCGCGAGCTGGCCCGGCAGTGGGATCCGGGCGTCCAACACGCGACGCACCCGGCTCCAAGCGCTCTGGGGCCTGAAGGTCGGGCCATGTACCACTTGGTGCAAGCCACGCTGTCCTTCGGCACTGGCTGGCGTTCCGGACACCGCGGATTCGAGGACCGGACCGGCGACTTGGCGGGTCGCCTGCACCAACAGTTCGAACGCGCGGGCGCGCCGTCCGCGGCCCACTTGTCGCGCATCAAGCCGACAGATTGCGAGCGCATCCTCGGCGCCGGGCCCGATCCCGAAGGTGCGGCCGCGCCCGAACTGGTGGAATTGCAGGCGCGCGCGCTGCGGGATCTCGGGCGTCACCTCGAATCCCATCACGGTGGCGAGGCCCTGCGTTTCCTCGGCGAGACGGGCGGAAAGCTGCAAGCGCTGGTGGAGAGCTGCTCCGCCTTGCCGTTCTTCCACGATGTGCAGCGCTACCGCGGGGTCGAAGTCCCCTTCCTGTGGCGGTCCCAGTGCCTGGCGCTCGAACTCGCCGCCGAGTTTCGCGATACGCCGCACCAAGGCTGGATGGAGTGGGAAATGTACGCCGTGTCCTCGGACCCGAACATCATCGGCGTCCTCGTGGAGGCGGGCGTCTTGCGTCCGGAACAGGGGATCCTCGTGCGTTTGCACGCCGGAGAGACGATTCCCGCCCACTCGGAGCGCGAGATCGAGCTGCGCGCCGCCGCCATCGTGACCGTCGAATTGATGGTGCACGCCTTGCGCCGCGACGGACGGCCGGCGACCGCACTTGGCGTCGACGCGTGGTTGCGAGCACAACCGCGATGGTGCGACGCTCCGCGCCCGCGCGTGCGAACGGTGAGTTACTGAGCAAGGGTCGCTGAGCAAGGAGTCGCTGAGCAGGAGTCGCTGAGCAAGAGTCGCTGAGCAAGAGTCGCTGGGTATGAGTTGCTGGGCATGAGCGACTGAGCAGGCGACGGGCGGTGACCCGCTGCTTGCCGGGCGCGGCCTCCGCCGCGACACGACATGGGTCGATGGACGGCAGCTCTTGCAAGACACGCCGCGTGCCACGTTGAATCGCGCCGACGCGCCGCCAAGAGTGTCGGTTCAGACGCCTGCGAAGTACGCCAGCGCCAGGCGCAAGGCGATTCCGGCCGCGAGCACGAGCGGCGCGGAAGCTCGCCTGCATGCGAGCCAGGCGCCCAGCGCGACGCAAGTCGCGACCGAGCCACCATCCACGAAGGACGCGGCGAATGGCCCCTGCAACAAGGTGGCCTGCGCCAATTGGATGCTCAAGGCCAACAGCACCCCGAGGCTGGCGGCGCGCACCCCGGCGAACATGGGTGCGAGGATTGGCGCGTGTCGGACGCGTTCGTAGGGTCGTGACGCCGCCAGCACCCACAACGCGCTCGGCAGGAAGATCGACCAGACCGCCACGCAGGCGCCCAAGGTGCCGGCAGCGAGCGGGGATGCCGTGCCGGGCGCGGTGGCGAGCGCATGGTGGGACATGAACTGCAGCGCGAGCACCAGTGGCCCGGGTGTCGCCTCGGCCACGCCCAGGGACTCGGCCACCAGCGGAGCCGCGACCCAGCCTTGCGCGACGGCGGAATCGCCGAACCACGCCACCATGGTGTAGGCGCCGCCAAAACCGAACAGGGCCAACTCGGACAGCAGGCCGATCACCTCGGCCACGCGACCTCCCTGCCAAGCCGCGAGCGCCGCCAAGGGCGCGATCCAAGCGGCGGCGAGCAGCAGCAGACCGGCGAGGAGTGGACGACGCGCGGAGGACGCAGGCGTCGGCAAGCGTTGTGGGCGCGCATGCGTGCGGGCGGATGGTGCAACCGCGCTGCGGAGACTCGCCACGGGCTCGGAGTCGGGGAGGACTGCGCCCTGGGCGAGCACGGGCTCCGCCCGACTGGTGGTCCGTGCGCTGCAGGACGGCGCCGCAGTGGAGGACGCCCCCGACGCGATCCCGCGACCTGCTTCCGTGCCCCGATCGTCAACGCGACCGCGCAGCAGCACGATTCCCAAGATCGCACCGACGAGGAGCGCCACGGGAACGGCGGAAATCGGCGGCGAAGCCAGCACGGCCGACACGCAACCCAGCGCCAAGGCGCGGCCCCGCACCTGCAAGCCGCGGGCGAGTTGGAACAAGGCCGCGACGAGCAGGCACACGACGGCGCAGCGCAGGCCCTGCACCGCGCCGGTGCCGACCGCGCCGGCCGACCACAGAGTCCAAGTCGCGGCGGCCAGCCACACGCACGCCGCACCGGGGAGGACGAAGAGCGTGGCCGCGATGGCGGCGCCGCGCGCTCCCGCCACCTGCCATCCCGTCCATGTCGCCAATTGCATCGCCTCCGGACCGGGCAGCACGGTGCACAGGGCCAAGCCATCGGCGTAGCCTCGGGCGTCGAGCCAACGGCGCTCGTCGACGACGACGCGTTGCAGGAGCGCCGCCTGCCCGGCGGGCCCGCCGAAGCCCAGGCACCCGACCTTGCCGAAGGCGCGCACCAGTTCCAGCGTCGAGGGCTCGCCGGCCGCGCCGGCCTCGTTCGCGACTTGGCGGCGGTGATTGGGTGCCTCGTGGCTCGTGGGCATGCCGGGGCGGCGTCGCCTCGACGCGCTCCTGGCATTGTGCGCGGCCACCAGCCGTGGCGCGAACCGACGCGCGAATCGGCGCCTGGTCCGCAACGGAGACGCACCGACGGCGAGGAAAGGGTGCGCGTGGCGGCTAGAGTGTCGGGAATGACCGCCATGACTCCGCGCGAGCGCTTCCTCGCCGCCTGCCGCCGCCAACCGGTGGACCGCGCGCCCGGTTGGGTGATGCGGCAAGCCGGGCGCTACCTGCCCGAGTACCGCGAAGTGCGGAAGAACCACGACTTCCTCGGCATGGTGCGCACCCCCGAGGCGGCCGCCGAAGTCACCCTGCAGCCGATCCGGCGCTTCGGCATGGACGCGGCGGTCATCTTCTCGGACATCCTCGTGCCGCACGCGGCCATGGGCCTCGATGTGCGCTTCGAGGAGGGCGAAGGCCCCAAGCTCGGCCCGTGCGTGCGCACGATCGAGGACGTCGAGCGGCTGCGCGACTTCGACGCGTGGCGCGACACGGGCTTCCTCGGCGAGGCGATCCGCCGCGTGCGCGCGGAGCTGGGCGCCGAACGCGCCATCATCGGTTTCTGCGGCGCGCCGTGGACCAGCGCGAGCTACATGATCGAGGGCGGATCGAGCCGCAACTTCGAGCACGCCAAGCGCATGTTGCACGGCGATCCGGCCTGCTTCGCGCGCTTGTGCGAGCGCCTCGTCGACAACCTCGTGCCGTACCTGCGCATGCAGGTCGAGGCGGGCGCCGACGTGCTGCAGGTGTTCGACAGCTGGGGCGGGGCCTTCGACGCGCGCACCTGGCGCGAGAGCCTCTTGCCGTCGACGCGCCGGCTCGTGCAGGAGGCCAAGGCGCTGGGCGTGCCGGTGATCCTGTACGTCAACGGCTGCAGCCAACTGCTGGAGACCCTGGTCGACACCGGCGCCGACGTGCTCGGGCTCGATTGGCGCGTCGATCCGGCCGACGCCATCCGTCGCACCGGCGGCAAGGTGGCGTTGCAAGGCAACCTCGACCCGTGCGTGCTGTTCGCGTCGCCCGAGATCGTCGAGCGCGAGACGAGACGCGTGCTGGCGGCCTTCCGCGGCGCGCCCGGCCACATCTTCAACCTCGGCAGCGGCATCCTGCCCGGCGTGCCCACCGCGTCGATGGAAGCCGTGTTCCGCGTCGTGCAAGGACGGGCGGCGCAGGAGGCGCGCGCCTCGTGAGCGGCGGTAACCCCGGGCCGGGCGTGTACGACAAGCGCCTCGTGGCCGAGCTCGCGGCGGCGCGCGGATTGCTGGAGAAGCACGCCACGAACGCGCCGCGCTACACGAGCTACCCCACGGCGGTGGATTGGACGCGCGACTTCGACGCGGATTCCTATCCGAAGCTGCTGGCGCGCGCCGCGAGCTCCGACGAGCCCTTGTCGCTGTACGTGCACCTGCCGTTCTGCGCCAAGATGTGCTTGTTCTGCGGCTGCAACGTGGTCGTGTCGAAGAGCGTGCCGCGCATCGACGCCTACCTCGATCGGCTGGAGAAGGAGTTCGACTTCGTCGGCGCGAGCGGCATCGGCCGGCGCAAGGTGCGCCAGTACCACTGGGGTGGCGGCACGCCCACGCAGCTGTCGGTGGCGCAGATGGAGCGCGTGCAGCGCGCCTTCGACCGCAACTTCGAGCTCTCGCCCGACGCCGAGGTGGCGATCGAGGTCGACCCGCGCGTGACGACGCGCGAGCAAGTCGCGTGGCTGGCGCAACACGGCTTCAACCGCGTCTCGTTGGGCGTGCAGGACTTCGATCCGCGCGTGCAGGAGGCCATCGCGCGCGTGCAATCGGAGGAGGAGACGCGCGCCATCGTCGACGCGGCGCGCGATCAGGGCATCGGCTCGGTCAACATCGACCTGATCTACGGCTTGCCGCACCAGACGCCGGCGAGCTTCGAGCGCACGATCGAACGCGTGCTGGAGATCCGCCCCGAGCGCGTGGCGTTGTTCCACTACGCGCACGTGCCGTGGATGAAGAAGCACCAGGCGGCGCTCGAGGCCGAGCCGACGCCCGACCCCGCGACGAAGCTCGCCATCTTCGCCATGGCGCTGGAGCGCTTCTCGAGCGGCGGCTGGACCTACATCGGGCTGGACCACTTCGCCCTTCCCGGGGACGAACTCTCGCGCGCGTTGTCCGAGGGCAGGCTGCAGCGCAACTTCATGGGCTACACCACGCGCCGCGGCTCCGACATGGTCTCGTTGGGCGTGTCCTCCATCGGCGAGGTCGGCGGGGCGTTCGTGCAGAACGCCTCCAACGAAGCCGAGTACCTGGCGAAGATCGACGAACGCGGCTGGGCGACCTGGCGCGGCCACCAACTGTCGGCCGAGGACAAGCTGCGCCGCGACGTGATCGTCGGGTTGATGTGCAACGGCGTGCTCGAGAAGGACGAGATCGAGCGGGTGCATTCGATCGACTTCGATGCGCACTTCGCCTCCGAGCTGCGGCAACTCGCGCCGATGGTCGACGACGGCCTGGTCGTGCTCGAGCCGCGCGCCATCCGCATCACCCCCGTCGGGCAGTTGTTCCTGCGCAACGCGGCCCTACCCTTCGACAAGTACCTCGCGGCGCGGCGGGCGGCAGGCGCCGACGGCTCGCAGACCTTCTCGCGCACGCTGTAGGCGGCGCCGGCGCGGAAGAACTTTCCCGGGCGATTCGTCCGGATTTTCGCGTGTTTTTTGAGATGCCGCGTTGGGGCGGCCGACATCTCACCCGGCGCCGGAGGGCAGCGCATCGCGCGTCCGGCCCGAGAACGACCCCATGAGCGACAAGAAGAACCCCGAGAAGGGCGAAGCCGACGCGCCGAAGAAGAGCAAGGCAGGGCTCTTCGCGGGCGTGGGACTCGCCGTGGCCTGCGCGCTGGGCGCCACGCTGGCGACCATGGCCGTCCCCGAGCCTCCCGCGCCCGAACCGGTGCTGCAAGGCCCCTTCGTGAGCAAGCTCTCGAAGAAGGACATCACGGTCAACCTCGCTGGCGAAGGCAGCCGCCGCTACCTCGTCATGGCGCTCAACGCCGAGTACTTCGCCTACGACCAGAGCTACGTGGACGCGCGCCTTGGCGGCTCGGGCCCCGAGGATCCGCTCTACACGGCGATGCTCAAGGACGCCCTGCTCAAGCTCGCGGCGACGCGCACGCGCGACCAAGTCACCGATCTGGCCCTGATGGACGCGTTCCTCGAGGATGTGCGCGAAGCCGTCGATCCGATCCTCTTCCCCGTGTGCGTGGGCGACAGCCACGGCCAATCGCTGGCCGACACCGCCTCGGGCTTGAAGGTCGGCGAATCGATCATGCGCGCCACGCTGACTGGGTTCCTGCACCAGCACAAGCTCGCCGTCGACGCGCAGAAGAAGACCGTCCAGCTCGACAAGGGGCCGGTCGTGGCCTTCCAGGGCCGCGAGCGCGACTTGCGCGTCGAGAACGAGAACAAGCAGACGGTCTACCTCGACGTGACCGGCCTGAACCCCGAATTCAGCGGGGAATTGCCGATCGGAGTGCCCGGCCAGGTGCGCCGGATCTACCGCGAGCAGTTCCTCGTGCAGTAAGCGGCGACCTCGCCGCGACCGACCACGCACCGCGTTTCCCGCGCGGGCGTCCGCCACCCGCGGCGGCCGCCCGCGCTCCTTTTGGCCGGGTTCGGGCCGGACCGCGGCCCGCCGCCGCGTGCATGCGCTAGGCTGTCGACACGGACGCGTCGTCGCGCGTCCGCGAGGCAAGTTCGCGCATGCGCACCCAGCAACCCCGACTCGTCGATTGGACCACCACGGCCCGCTACTACGAGTACACCTCGGCGGCCGACCCCAACGTGCCCGAGATGCCGTACGCGGTGTTCCCCGCGTCGCTGCACGCGCCCGGCGCGAGCCGCGTGGTGCCGCTCGACCTGTCGCACCGCCTCGCCACGGATGCGCCGGCCACCTCGCCTGCGCTGCTGGCGAACTTCCTCGTGCTTTCGGCCGGCGAACCGCTGCGCACGCGCGCGCAAGCGGGCTCGCAGATGGCCTTCGTCCTGCGCGGCGAGGGACGCACGCGGTCCGAGCACGGCGACCTCGCCTGGAGCGCAGGCGACTTGTGGACCATGCCGTCCTGCGGCGAACTCGTGCACGAGTCCGTCGGCGACGCGGCGCTGTACTGGGTCCACGACGCGCCCCTCTACGCATACCTTGGCGCGCGCGCCGTCGAGCCGCGCTTCCAACCCACCCTGTATCCGGCGCAGCGTCTGCGCCAGGAACTCGCGCGAGTGGGTTCCGAAGAGGGCGCGAGCGAGCGCAACCGCAACGGGATCCTGCTCGGGAACGAGGCGACGCCGCTGACGCTGACGCTGACGCCGACCTTGTGGTCGCTCTACAACCGCCTGCCGCGGCGTTCTTGGCAGAAACCCCACCGCCACAACTCGGTGGCGCTCGACTTGTGCGTCTCGGCCAAGGAGGGCGTCTACACGCTCATCGGCGACTCGCTCGACGCCGAAGGGCGCATCGTCGATCCCGTCAAGGCCGACTGGAAGCCGGGCGCGGTCTTCACCACTCCTCCGGGCTTGTGGCACAGCCACCACAACGATTCCGACGAGGACGCGATCGTCCTGCCCGTCCAGGACGCCGGATTGCACACCTGGCTGCGCACGCTGGACATCCGCTTCGCCTAGGATCGGCGCCGAGTGGAAGGCGCACCGGTCAAGGCGGATTGCGACGTGGTCGTGGTGGGTGGCGGCTTGGCCGGTCTCGCCTGCGCCCACGCCTTGGCGCGCGCGCGGGTCGAAGTGCGCCTGCTGGAGGGCTCCCCGCGACTCGGCGGTGTGGTCGCGACGCGGCGCGGCGAGCATCTCTTCGAGGAAGGGCCGAACACCGTGCAGGCCGGCGGCGCGCACTTCCGCGCGCTGGTCGACGAGCTGGGCCTGTCGGAGCGGCTCGTGTGCACGCGCGACCACGAGGGACGCCCGAGCGCCGGCGGCGAACGCCACCTGTGGCATGCAGGACGACTGGTGGCGCTGCCAGCCAAGCCGAGCGGCCTCTTGGGTACGCCGCTGTTGTCGTGGCGCGCCAAGGCGATGATCGCCACCGAACCGCTGCGCCGCTTCCATCCGCCGGGTCCGGGCGAGGAGGAACCGACCTTCGAGGCGTTCTTGTCGGCGCGCATCGGGCGCGAGGCCACCATGCGCCTCGCGGGCGCCTTCGTGCGCGGCGTGCACGGCGCGGAGATCGGCGCGTTGGGCGCGCGCAGCGCCTTCCCGCGCTTGTGGGAGGCGACCTGCAGGCACGGCTCGTTGCTCAAGGCGGCGCGCGCGTTGCAGGCGGGTCCGGCGACGCGCCTGCCCGGCCCGGATTGGCCGCGGGGCGCGCTGGTGTCGTTCCCCTCCGGACTGCAAGAGTTGGTCGAGGCCTTGGCGCGCGAGCTCGGAGCGCACGCGAGTGTGTCAAGTTTGGTTGACACGGTCGAGCGCGCGGGACGGCTGTGGCGCGTGCGCACATCTGGCGGCGCGACGCTCCACGCGCGCGCGGTCGTGCTGGCGACGCCGGCGCCGATGCTGGCTCGCCTGTGCGGCCGCTGGTTCGACCGGTCGTGGTGCGCGCGCGCCGCGGCCATCCCGCACGCGTCGCTGGTCGTGGCGCACCTCGCGTTCGCCCCCGGCGCCGTGCCGGCGGACGCGCCGCGCGGCTTCGGCTTCCTGGTGCCGCCCGAGGCGGCCTCGCGACCCGATGCTCCGCTGGCGTGGGGCGCCATCCACGCCTCCGAGCTGTTCGAGGGCCGCGCGCCGCGGGGCGCGCGCAGCTACGCCGTGTTCCTGCCCCCCAGCGCGGTCGAAGGCCTGGACGACGACGAAGTCGCGCGCGTGGCGGCCGCCGACTTGGCGCGCGCCTCGGGGATGCGCGCGACGCCACGGCTCTCGGACTGGAACGTGCGCCGATGGCACAATGCCATCCCGACCTTCGGGGTCGGGCACATGCGGTTGGTGGCCGACATCCGCGCCGCGCTCGCGGCGCAGGCGGACGGGCTCGAGGTGGCGGCCTCGTGGACCGACGGCATCTCCGTCGACTCGGTCGTCGGCGCCGGGCGCGAGGCGGCGCGACGCGTGCAGGCGCGACTCCTGTCGTGGGAGGACGCGGCGTGAGGGAACCCGTGCAGTTGCTGCAAGTCGCGCTGCCGGTGCTCTACGCGCTGGCCGCGGCCTTGTACGGGTTCGCGTTCGCGTCGCCGGACGAACGGGTGGCGAAGCTGCGTCGCGCGCTGGTCGTGGCCGTCGTGCTCGCCCATGGCGCGTGGTTCGCCCTGCGCGCCGCGCAGACAGGCGACACGCCGCTCGTGGGCCCGTGGCCGACCGTGTCGGCGGTCGTGTATTCAGCGGTGCTCTTCTGGCTGCTCGTCGCGCGCGAGGAGCGCAACGCGGGCTCGGGCGGCGTCGTGCTAGGCGTGGCGGCGCTGGTCCAACTGCTCGCATCCGGCCTCGCCCCGGTCGAGATGCCTCCCGACGAGCCGCGCGGCGCCCTGTCGATCGTGCACGGACTGACGAGCGTCGTCGCGGCTGCTGGCCTCGCGGTGTCCGGCTTGCACGGCGCGCTGTGGCTGGTCCTGTACCGCGAGATGCGCGGTCGCCGCTTCGGGGCGACCTTCGGCCAACTGCCCGACCTCGAGACCTGCGCGCGCATGATGCGCCGCGCGGCGCTCTTCGGCTTCCTCGGCCTCACCATCGGCCTGAACGTGGGCATCGCGCTGGCGCACATGGGCGGCGGCTGGAAGCTCGACTACGCCAGCCCCGAAGTGCTGGGATCCCTCGTGGTGTGGCTGTACTTCGGCGCGATCGCCTTCTCGGCGCGCATCCCGGGCTTCGGTTCGCGTCGCGCCGCCATCGCCGCCTCGGCGGGCTTCGTGGCCTTGGCCGCCTCGTTGCTGCTGGTGTTCGCCCCCTGGTCCATGCACGGAGCGCGCTGAAGCATGCAAGGTGCCTCCGCATTGGTCCTCGTCGGATTGTCGCACCGCACGGCGCAGGTCGCCGTGCGCGAGCGCTATGTCGTCGCGGCCGCCGATCTTCCGGCGGCTCTGGCCGCGCTGCGCGGAGTCGAGGGCGTCGAAGAGGCGCTCGTGCTGTCGACGTGCAACCGCACCGAGGCGCTGGTGGCGACGACGCGACCCGAGTCGGCGGCCTTGGCGGTGCGCACGCAGCTCTTCCGCAACGCCGCCGCGGGCGAAGTCTACGAATGGCACGGCGCGCAGGCGCTGTTCCACGTGCTGCGGGTGGCGGCGGGACTCGACTCGCTCGTCGTGGGCGAGAGCGAGGTGCTCGGCCAGCTCAAGCGCGCCGCCGAGGTCGCGCGAGAGCAGGGCGCCTTGGGCGCGCAACTCGAATCGCTCGTCGCGCGGGCGCTCCACGCCGGCAAGCGCGTGCGCGCCGAGACCGACCTCGGGCAGGGCACCTTGTCCGTGGCGCGCGTGGGCGTCGACGTCGCGCGACGGGCGCTCGGGCACTTCTCGAACAAGCGCGCGCTGGTCGTGGGCGCCGGCGAGACGGGCGTGCTCGTGGCGCGGCACCTGAAGGGCCTCGGCGTGCAGTCCTTGTGCTTCGCCAACCGCACGGCGCAGCGCGCGCACGAAGCCGCCGCCGAATTCGGCGCCGAGGCCTGCGGCCTGGAGGAACTGCGCGCGCGCATCGCCGCCTGCGACCTGCTCGTGGCCTGCGTCGAGGGCCAAGGCGCCTTGATCGAACGCGCCCACTTCGACGCGCGCGCCTTGCAGAGGCGCGACCTGCCGCTCGTGGTGCTCGACTTGTCGGTCCCGCGCGCGGTCGACGCCGCCGTGGCGGAGGTCGCCCGCAACGTGCTGCTGTACGACCTCGACGACTTGTCGCGCGTCGTGGCCGAGAACCTGCGCGACCGCTCGGCCGCCGCCGACGCGGCGACTCCGATCCTCGTGCACGAGGCGCACGAGTTCCTCGGCCGGCGCGCGTACCAGCAGCTCGCGCCGATGCTGGGCGGCCTGAAGGGCGAGTTCGAGGCGCTGCGCGACGCGGCGCTCGATGCCGTCGCGGGCGCGCAAGCGACGCCGCGCGAGGTCGAGCTGGCCCACGAGTTGTCCAAGCGGCTGCTGCACGCGACGCTCGAGCGACTCAAGGACGGCGCCAAGCGCCTGCGACCCGAAGAGGCGCTCGAGCACGAGTACCGTCGCTTCCTCGAGCGGCTCTGAGGTTCGGCGCGCTATCCTGCGCGCACGATGGCGATGCACCTGGCGACCCGCGGCAGCCCCTTGGCCTTGTGGCAGGCGCACGAGGCGCGGCGGCTGCTCGTCGCCGCGGCCCCCGCG
The DNA here is from genome assembly GCA_046341775.1 of Planctomycetia bacterium. GTDB lineage: Bacteria > Planctomycetota > UBA1135 > UBA1135 > SXXH01. The sequence continues at coordinate 35,307 of JBKDQQ010000070.1, read as the reverse complement.
CGCGAGGTCGAGTTCGTCGTGGTCCAATCGGCCGGCGACAAGGACGCGCGCACGGAACTTTCGCGCTTCGGGCTGACCGGCATCTTCACCGCCGAGGTGGACCACGCCGTGCTGTCGGGGCGCGCGCAAGTCGGCGTCCACAGCCTGAAGGACGTGCCCACGACGCTGCATGCGGACTTGATGCTGGCTGGCGTGCTGGCGCGCGGCGCGCACGAGGACGCGTTCTTGTCGGCGACGCACGACTCGCTCGAGGAACTGCCGGCCGGCGCGCGCGTCGCCACGGGCTCGGTGCGGCGCGCGGCGATGTTGCTCGCGGCGCGCCCCGACCTCGTCGTCGTACCGATCCGCGGCAACGTGGACACGCGCTTGAAGAAGCTCCTCGACGGCGAGGCGGACGCTCTGATCCTCGCGCGCGCCGGCCTGGAGCGCCTCGGGCTCGAGCGCCACATCAAGCAGGTGCTGCGCGCCCCGCGCTTCCTGCCCGCGCCCTCGCAGGGCATCGTCGGCCTCGTGTGCCGCCGCGACGACGGCGCCACCCAGCGCGCCGTGGGCGCCATCGGCGACGTCGAGACCTTCGCCGAGGCGTTGGCGGAGCGCGCGCTGCTGCACGACCTGCACGGCGGTTGCAACGCGCCCGTGGGCGCCCTGGCGCGCGCCAGCGAGAACGCCCTGTCCATCGAGGCGCGCGTGCTGTCGAAGGACGGCGCCGAGCTGCTCGAGGACCGCGTCCACGGCCTGCTCGACGACGCGATCTACCTCGGCCAGGAATTGGCGCGCAGGCTGCTCGCGCGCGGCGCCAAGCGCTTGGTGGACGCGGCGCGGGAGCGATGAAGCGCATCCTGGTCACCGGCCCGGTCGGCCGGCTGGACGAGTGGCGCGCGGCCGCGGAGTCCGCCGGTTGGAGCGCCGAGGCGCTGCCGCTCGTGGCTGTCGAACCCGTCGGAGGGACCGTCGATGTCGAGGGACACGACGCGCTGGTGGCGACCAGCGCGTCGGTGTTGTCAAGTTTACCTGACAGCGCCGCGCGACTGCCGCGCGTGGCGTGCGTCGGCGAGCGCGTCGCCGCGTGGGTCCGCGCGCGGGGCGGCGCCGAGCCGATCGCGGCGGCCGACTCCCGGCTACTGGTCGACGAGCTGGCGCGCGCCTGGCCGAGCGGGCTGCGCGTCCTGCACCCGCGCGGCGACCTGGCCGGCGCGACGAGCGAGGCGTTGCGCGCGCGCGGATTCCGCGTGTCCGACCCGGTCGTGTACCGCACCTTGGTCCTCCCGCCGCGCGCCGCGCCGCCGGGCGACGCGGTTCTGCTGGCCAGCCCCTCGGCCGTGCGCGCCTGGCTGCGAGTCGCCGATGCACGGGGCCTCGTCGTCGCCATCGGCCGCACGACGGCGGCCGCGGCGCGCGAGGCCGGCCTGGACCGCGGCGCGACGCTGCACGTGCTCGACGAGCCGACGCCGCGCGCCTTCGCGCGCCTGCTCGCGCGCATCGAGCCCCGGCCCTAGCCGTCCGACGAGGCGCGGAGCGGGCGTTGCGAGCGACTCGCGCACGATCCGCGCGGGAGCAGCCCGTCGAGGGGGCGAGACGCGGCGCCCGGCGGGCTATCCTCCTTCCCCCGCGCCCCGCGCGCGGCCCCGACCACATGGTGAACAACCCCGACGACCAGCACGACGACCTGCCGCCGTTCCAACCCTCGCCGTTGATCGCGCGTCCGCGCCGCCTGCGCCGGGTCGAGGCCCTGCGACGCATGGTGCGCGAGACCGAGCTCTCGCGCGCCGATCTCGTGCTGCCGCTGTTCGTCGTCGAGGGCTCCGGCGTGCGCCAGGAGGTCTCGTCGATGCCCGGCGTGTTCCGCGAGTCGATCGACATGCTCGCCGAGAGCTGCATGCAGGCCGAGCAACTGGGCATCCCGGCCGTGATCCTGTTCGGCGTGCCCGACGAGAAGGACGGCGAAGGCAGCGCCTCGTGGTCGAGCGACGGCATCGTGCAGCGCGCCCTCGAACGCATCGCGCGCACGAGCCCGGGCCTGCTGCGCATCGCCGACGTGTGCTTCTGCGAGTACACCGACCACGGCCATTGCGGGCCGCTCGATCCGCACGGCCACGTCGACAACGACGCCACGCTCGACAACCTCGAGCTGCAAGCCGTGTCACTCGCCGACGCGGGCGCGCAGGTGCTGGCGCCTTCGGGGATGATGGACGGCATGGTCGCCGCCATCCGCGCCGGCCTCGACGAGACCGGCCACGAGCACGCCGCGATCCTCTCGTACGCCGTCAAGTACGCCAGCGGGTTCTACGGCCCGTTCCGCGACGCCGCCGGATCGACGCCGAGCTTCGGCGACCGTGCCGGATACCAGATGGATCCGGCCAACGCGCGCGAGGCGCTGCGCGAGGCGCGGTTGGACGTGGAGCAGGGCGCCGACATGCTGATGGTCAAGCCCGCGATGCCGTACCTCGACGTGGTGCGGCGCGTGAAGGACGCCTTCGAGCTGCCGTTGTGCGCGTACCAGGTCTCCGGCGAGTACGCGATGCTCAAGGCCGCGGCGCGCAACGGCTGGCTCGCCGAGGAGCGCGTCATGCGCGAGTCGCTGACCTGCATCAAGCGCGCCGGCGCCGACTTCATCCTCACCTACTACGCGCGCGAGATGGCGCGCCTGCTCAAGGCCTGACCAGCGATGCGACTCGACCAATCCCGCAGCATCTTCGCCGCGGCGAAGGAGATCATCCCCGGCGGCGTCAACTCGCCCGTGCGCGCCTACCGTTCGGTCGGCGGCACGCCCGTGCACATGGCACGCGGCGAGGGCGCGCACGCCTTCGACGTCGACGGCAACCGCTACATCGACCTCGTGATGAGCTACGGCCCGCTGATCCTCGGGCATTGCGATCCGCGCGTCGTGAAGGCGATCCAGGGCGTCGCGGCCACCGGGACCTGCTTCGGCACTCCGTCGCGGGGCGAGCTCGAGATCGCGCGCGAGATCGTGGCGCGCGTCCCCGGTTGCGGCATGGTGCGGCTCGTCAACAGCGGCACGGAGGCGACGATGAGCGTGCTGCGCCTCGCGCGCGCCTGCACCGGCCGCGAGGTCGTGCTGAAGTTCGACGGCTGCTACCACGGCCACGGCGATTCGTTCCTCGTCAAGGCGGGCAGCGGCGCCTTGACGAACGGCGCGCCCGACTCGCCGGGCGTGCCGGCCAAGGTGGCCGGGTTGACGCTGGTGGCGCGCTACAACGACCTGGCGCACGTGGCCGAGCTGATGGAGGCGCACGGGCGGGAGGTCGCCTGCATGATCGTCGAGCCGATCGTCGGCAACATCGGACTCGTCAAGCCCAAGGCCGGCTTCCTCGCGGGCCTGCTCGAGCTGTGCCGCCGGCACGGCGCGCTGCTCGTGTTCGACGAGGTCATGACCGGGTTCCGCGTCGCGCGCGGCGGCGCGGCGGAACTGCACGGCGTGGTGCCGGATCTCTACGCCTTCGGCAAGGTGATCGGCGGCGGATTGCCGGTCGGCGCGTACGGCGGCCGCAAGGACTTGATGTCGCGCGTCTCGCCCGCGGGCGACGTGTACCAGGCCGGCACCTTGAGCGGCAATCCGCTCTCCGTCGCGGCTGGTCTCGCCACCTTGCGCGCCTGCGACGAACCAGGCTTCCATGCGCGGCTGGAGGTTCTCGGCGCGCGCCTGCAAGCCGGGCTCGAGGCCGCGGCCGCGCGCAACGGCGTGCCGATCCACGTCGGGCGCGAAGGCTCGATGATCTGCCCGTACATCTCGAGCCGGCCGGTGGACTCGCTCGAGAGCGCCATGGCGAGCGACCGCGCCCTGTGGACCCGCTTCTTCCACGCCATGCTGGAGAACGGCGTGCACTTGCCGCCGTCGCCCTTCGAGTCGTGGTTCCTGTCGATCCGCCACGACGAGGCGGTGGTGGACGCCGTGTCGGAGGCGGCGGACCGTTCGTTCGCCGCCGCGATGCGCGCCTGACGCGACCGGAGCCCTGCGCGCCTTGCCGCGCGGGGCCCGCGGCCCCATGATGGCCGCATGAGCGGTTCCGACCCCGTGCTGCGGTCCTTCCACGACGCGCGCGCCACACTCGACGCCTTCCTCGCCGACCCAGCCAACCTCGACGGCGTGCGACGCTTCGCGGACGCGGCGCACGACACTCTGGCGCGCGGCGGCCTGCTGATGGCCTGCGGCAACGGCGGATCGATGTGCGACGCGATGCACTTCGCCGAGGAGTGGACCGGACGATTCCGCAAGGACCGGAGCGCCTTGCCGGCGCTGGCCTTCAGCGATCCTTCGCAGTTGACCTGCATCGCCAACGACTTCGGCTACGACGAGGTGTTCGCGCGCTCCGTCGAGGCCTACGGCAAGCGCGGCGACCTGCTGGTGGCGATCACGACCAGCGGCGGCTCGCCCAACATCCTCAAGGCGCTCGAGCGCGCCAAGGCGCGCGGCGTGGCCACGGTCGGCTTGCTCGGCAAGGGCGGCGGCAAGGCGCGCGAGATGGTCGACATCCCCATCGTGGTGCCCCTCGCCACCACCAGCGACCGCATCCAGGAAGTGCACATCAAGGTGCTGCACATCGTGATCGAGGCGGTCGAACGGCGCCTGCATCCCGCGAACTACGCGGACTGAAGCGGCGCGGCGCGCGGCGCTCAGATCGAGTCGAGGCCCCAGGCGAAGGGGCGCATGGGCGCCACGGGTTCGAGGCCCAGGCGCGCGGCGAAGGCGCGCGCGACGGCTTGCGAACCGCGCGGAGCGGCCAGCAAGTCGAGCAGCTCGGCGGCCGCCAGCACGCAACGCTTGGCGCCCAGCGCGAACTCGCAGGCCCCGTTCGACAGCTCGGGCAGGTCGGGCGAGCGGTGCTCGCGCCACGAGAGCTTCCTGCCCGCCGGTCCTTGGCGACGCGCGATGGCGGCGCAAGCCGCGGCGGAGTCGATGATCTTCGCCATCCCGAGGATGCCGCGCGAGGCCGGCGCGCCGCGGTCCTCGAGCGCCGCGACCAGCGGATGGTCGGGCTCGTCGGCGCACATCAGGAACAGGTCGCGATGGTCGCCGAGCGCCGTGCGCAGGTCGAGGTGCATGCGCAGGAGCGCGAGCACGTCGTCCACCGCGCCGCTCCATTCGTGCACGACCTCCTGCAGATCGCCGCCGCGGCCCAGGCAGCTGTAGGCGACGACCTCGCCGTGTCGTTCGCGCACGAGCACCTCCATGCCGGGGATCGCCAGCAGCATGCGGATCTGGTCGCGCGACCGCGCCAGGCGGCGGCGCTGCGACGCGTAGAGGCGGTGGATGGCGGACGCGTCCGAGGCCTGCGCGAGGCGCACGCCCGTGGGATCGGGCAGGTGCGCGACCAGCTCGCGCGGCAGCACGAAGTCGATCTCGCTGCCCCATGGGCGCCAGCCGCGCTGCGCGTAGTACTCGGGGTCCTCGGCCCACAGCGCGGCGACGAGGCAGCCGCGGCGCGCCAGTTCGGCCTCCGCGCAGGCGAGCACGCCGGCGGCGAGTCCGCGACCGCGGTGCGAGGCGCGCGTGACGACGGATCCGACGAGTCCGACGCGCAGGCTCTCGCCGTCGACCACGAACTCGCGCGGCAGCAAGGAACAGGCGGAGACGAGACGCCCGTCCTCCTCGACGACGGCCCAGCTCGCGCCGGTGGAGGCGTCGAAGGACAGCGGCTGCTCGCGCGCCCACGGACCTCCGCCGCGCATGACGAGCTCGACGAGCTCGCGCACGGCATCGTCCGGCTCGCAGATGCGCGCGACGGCCCGGCTCATGCGCTGCGCTTCCTTCCGGCGGAATCGGGCGCGTCGGCGCGACATTGGTCGGCGCGGCACGCCTCGAGCAGCCGTTCGGAGATCGACAGCATCGCGTCGAGCGAGGCGCGCGCCTCGCCCACGGCCGTCGAAAGGCTGCGCGGATCGCTGGCGGACTCGGACGACTGCGCGACGCGCTCGGCGCCGGCCTTCAGCCGCTCGAGCAGGGCGCGGAAGGCGACGTCCGGTTCGCCGTTCGCGGCCGCGGCCGCGCGCGGCCCCTCGCCTGGTCCGACGGACCGCTGGTCGGGCTTGATCGGATCGACCATGGGATCACCTCAGGTAGTTCAGCAAGGTCGTGTTGAGGAGGCGCGAGCCGGTGGCCTGGGCCAACTGCAAGGTCTGCTCGGCCTTGCTCATCTCGAGGATGGTGGACGAGAGGTCGGCGTCCTCGGTCGACGAGAGCAGCGACGCGAGGTGCGTCTCCATGTCCTGCAGGCGCCCGTCGGCGTCGACCAGGCGTTCGGCGCGCGCGCCCAAGGTGCCGAGCGCGGAGAGCAAGGCGTCCTGGTTCTTGTCGAACTCGACGAGCCGCGCGGCGAGGCGTTGCTGCACGTCGCCGCTCGAGAGCCCCGCGGCGTTCTCCAGGTCCTGCGCCATCCCCTCGATCACGTCGAAGATGTTCGCCTGGCCCGAGAAGGTCGCGAGGTCGTCGACCGCGCGCACCATGCCGGACATGTCCAGGTGCAGCACCGCTCCGCTGGCCGGATCCTCGAGCTCGAGGTCCGTCTGCGAAGGATCGACGGGCGTCCAGTCGACGCCGTCGAGCGACACGGAACCGTCGCCATGCAGGGTCGAGGTCGAGCTCGTGCCGTCCCAGGCGGAGAAGTCGAGGTGCACCTCGGCGCCGTGTTCGTCGACGACGACGAAGTCGCTCGCCGCGGCGGAGCCGCTCGCGGGGATGGGCTTGGCGGGACCCGAGCCCAGGCGCACCTCGCCCGCCGCCGCGTCGATGACGAGGTCGCGATCGCCCAGCAAGGTGTCGCCCGAGCCGACGAGGGCCACGCCCGAGCCGGGCGCGCCGACGATGCCATCGTGGCGCACATGCAGCGACTCGAAGCCCGTGCCCATGTCCGCGGTCGCGCCCGCGCGCACGCCGGACAAGCCGCTCCAGCTCGTCGGCCCGGGCTGGTCGGGCGAGAAGATCATGTCGCCGGGCAGGTTGACCGCGAGGTCCACGCCCAGGCCGATGGCGACCTTCTGCAGGTCGGCGTTGCCGGAATAGGACACGCGCGTCTCGCCTCCGACGCGCACCTCGGAGAACGGCGGCCGGTCGGTGGCCGTGCCGCCGAACAGGTAGGCGTCGCCCGAACGCGAGTTGGCGAGCTCGAGCATGCGGTCCTTGAGGCCGCGCAACTGGTTCGCGATGGCGCGCCGGTCGGCGTCGTTGAGCGTGCCGTTCATGCCGGAGACGGCGAGCTGCTTGGCGTTCGCCAGCAGGCCCGACGCGTCCTGCAACGCGGCGGTGGCGAGCTCGAGCGTCGGCCGGGCCGACGAGACCGAGCCCATGTACCGTCCGACGTCGCCGAGCTGGCGCCGCAGGGCCAGCGCCGCCGAGCTGCCGATCGGATCGTCCGAGGGGCGCAGGATGCGCTTGCCGCTGGAGACCATCTCCTGCGCGCGGATGAGCTTGGCGAAGTTCAGGTTGAGCCCCGATTGCACCAACTGGTAGCTCGTCGTCTGCGTGGGTCGTACGTTCATCTTCGTCCTCGCGGCTCAGATCAGCCGCAGCAGTTCGTCGTTGATCGAGTTGACGGCCTGGATGTAGCGCGCGGCGGCCGAGTAGGCCTGTTCGAAGCGCACCATGTTCACGAGCTCCTCGTCGACGTTGACGCCGGAGACCTCCTCGCGACGGGCCACGAGCGTGTCGAGCAGGAACTGCTCGGTGCCGCGGGCGTTCTCCGCGCTCTGGATGTCGAAGCCGACGTTCGAGACGAAGTCGCCCCACGCCTCGCCCACCGTCACGCCGCCCAAGGCGTCGAGCGCGAGGTCCTTGACCGACTCCAGCTCGAGCAAGGCCTGGTTGTCGCCGGCGGCGCCCGTCAGGCTGGCGGCGAACAGCTGCGGATCGTCGCGCAGGTCCTCGCGCACTTCGATGTCCACGGCGGTGGTGCCCGAGTACAGGGCGTTCAAGCCGAACGCGGCGAGGATGTCGCTCGTGTCCGAGTCCGCCCAGCCCTCGACCACGAACGCGTCGCCGTGCGAGGCCGACACGTCGCCCAGGCCGAAGGAGACCTTCAAGCCGTTGGGCAGGTCGAGCTCGTCGCCGGGCGTGTAGCCTTGCCCGATGTCGAGCGTCGCGACCAGCGCGCCGGACGCGTCGCGCACCTCGACCGCGAGGCCCTGCGTCGTGCCGACGACGCCGTCCATCGTGGGCGTGAAGGTGTAGGCGTCGTTCGCGTCGCCCGCCCACGTGCCCGTGACTTCGATCGCCACGGCGCGTTCGCTGCCGGATACGGTGCCGGGTTGCAGGCCCAGGGCGCCCAGCGCGCTGCCGCCCAGCACGTCGAAGGACGCGGTCGCGCCGCTCGCGGTGGTCTGCACCACGAGCCGGTCCCCCACCACCTCGGCGCGCAGGCCGGCGGCTTGCACGGACGCGTCGGCGTTGAGCACCGCGGCGAGCTCCTCGGCCGTCGCCTCGCCGATGTCGGCGAAGTCGTTGACGGAGAAGGCCACGGTCGCGACGCCTCCCGGCCCCTGCAGCTGCAAGGTGTCGCCGGCGGACAGTTGGTACGGGCCGGCTTGCGCGCCCAGCGACGCGGCGGCGCCGCCGAACGAACCGATGGCGTCCGGCGCGACCTGCGTCTTGCGCGAGAAGTCGAAGCCATGGCCGGATTCCGACACCAGCTGCAGGCGGCCATAGCTGTCGAGCGAGGCCGACAGGTGCGGGATGTCGTTGAGCGCCGACAGGAACTCGTCCACCGTCGTGTCCGGCTCGATGGCGATCGCGTGCGAGGTGAACGCGCCCGTCGAGGCGTCGGTCATGTTGACGCGCAGCACGCCTTCCGACGCGTCGAACGGCAGTCCGGCCTGCACGAGGCGCTCGTCGCCGAGCTGGCCGTCGCCGTCCACGTCCTGCAGCGCGTGCAGCGCCGAGAGCTGCGTGAACGGGCCGGTCTTCGGGATGCCGGTCGAGTGCGCCTTGTTCGATTCGAAGATCAACTGCTTGGCGATGCCGTCGAGCTGCTGCGCGACCTGCGGCAGGAACTCCTTGGCGAAGGACAAAAGGCCGCCGATCGAGCCCGACTTGGGCTGCAAGGGCTGCGTGCCGCCTTCGAGCTGCAGCGACACCGCTCCGTCCTGCGCCACCTGCGCCGAGAGGTCGTAGCTCTGGTTCGCGCCCACGAGCAGGCGTCCGCCGACGGTCACGAGGACCTTGCCGAAGCCCGCCTCGGAGGTGGAGACGTTGAGGTACTGGCCCAGGCGCTTGATCGTCTCGTCGCGCTGGTCGCGCAGGTCGTTCGCCGGCACGCCCGACGCCTCGATGTTGGCGATCTCCTGGTTGAGGCGCACGACCTCGTCGGCCAGCAGGTTGACCTGCTTGGCCTGCGCGCGGATCTGGCCGACCACGTCGTCCTGCGCCGCGGCGAAGCTCGTGGCGAGGTGGTTCATCTGCGAGGTGGTGGCGACCGTCGACTGCACCGCGCTCGTGCGCAGCACGAGGTCCTCGGGGTCGGCCGCCAAGGCCGCGTAGCTCGAGTGCATGGCCTCCATCAGGCTCGACAAGCCGAACTCGCCCGGCTCGCCGAGCAGCGCCTGCACCTGCGACATGCCCGCGAGGCGCGCGTCGATGCGCGCGATCGAGCCGGTCTGCGCCACGATCCGCGCCTGGATCAAGGCGTCGGTGGTGCGCATCACGCGCAGAGCGTCCACGCCCGAGCCGATGCCGAGGCCCCGCACGAGCAGCGACGGCGAGGCGGCGAGCTCCAGGCGCTGGCGCGAGTAGCCGGCCGTGTTGGCGTTGCTGACGTTGTGGCCGATGGTCTCGAGCGCGGCCTGCGCCGAGAGCAGGGCCTTCAACCCGGTGTTGAGTCCGATGGATCCCATGGTCAGGCCTCCGCGTCCACCAGGCGTCCGTCGACGCCCGCGCCCGCCGCGACTCCGGCGAGGACCTCCTCGACCAGTTGGCGATGCACGCGCACCAGGGCGGCGAGGCGGCGGTTCTCGCGCAGCACCGCGGCCGTGGCCTCGCGCAGCTCGCCACGCAACGAGCCGAGCTTGCGGCCTTCGTCGCCGGCGCGCTCCGAGACGCTGCCGAGGGTCAGAGCGCGCGCGTCGCAGCTCCAATGCCGCGCGAGTTCGACCAGCGCCTGCAAGCGGCGCAGGTCCCGTGGTCCTTGCGCCTCGAGCTCGCGCTCGAGGTCGGCCAGCGCCGACTCGAGGTCGACGCTCTTGTTCGACTTGACCGCCTCGATCTGGCGCTCGACCAGCTCCAGCCGACGCCGCTGCGCGTTCGTCTCCTCGCGCGCATCGTGCTCCAGCACGTTCAACAACGCCTTGACCGTCCTCACGGCAGGACCTCCTCGTTCGTCGCCTTCTGCTTGTGTTCGATCGAATGGCGCAGCATCTCCTCGAGGTGCAGCGCGTCGCGGTCGGCGAGCGACTTGCCGACCTGCTCGTCCAGCCATCCCGAGTACACGTCGCCCGCGTTGCCGCCGCCGAAGAAGCCCTCGGGCAGCGCGCGACGCATCTCCTTGACCAGCATGGTCGAGAAGACCTCCTCCATGCGGGCCGCCGCTTCGGCGGGCGAGCGCCCGGCGCCAGCGCCGACCTTCGCCAGCGGATCGAGGCCGTCGCGCAGCTTCGCGATGTTGCCGATGGCGTCCATCACATCCTCCGGATCTCGGCCTGGAGCAGGCCGCCTTGCGCCATCGCCTGCAGGATCGTGATCAACTCGCGCGGCGTCGCGCCGAGCACGTTGAGCACGTCGACGACCTCCTGCAGCGTGGTCGCGCCGGGCGTCGCCACGAGCGCGTTGTCCTGCTCCGCCACCGCGATGTCGGTGCGGGGCAGCACGACCGTCTGTCCCGCGCTCAACGGACCGGGCTGGCTCGCCTCGGGCGTCTCGGCGATGGTGACGGTGATGGCGCCCTGCGCGATGGCGCCGGGACGCAGCCGCACGTCGCCGCCCATGACGATCGTGCCCGTGCGTTCGTTGATGACGACGCGCGCCACGTCGTCCGAGACGACGCCGCGCCGCAGCAGGCCGTCGACGAAGGCCGCGTGCGAGCCGGTCGGCAGGTCCGCCGGCACGCGCACCTTGATGGTCTTGCCGTCGGCGGTGCATTCGGCGCTGCCCGGATAGGCGGCGTTGACCGACTCGGCGATGCGCACCGCGTTGCCCAGGCTGTCGTGCGCGCTGCGCAGGTCGAGGTGCACCCAACCGTGCTCGCTGACGATGCTCGTCGGCACTTCGCGTTCGCACTTGCCGCCGTTCGACAGCGTGCCGACGGTCGTGTGGTTCTTGGTGGCCTTGGCCGCCTCGCCCGAGGCGGTGAAGCCGCCCACGGTGATCGGTCCCGAGGCCGTGGCCCACACCACCCGGCCGGAGGCGTCGGTCAGCTCCGTGAAGGCCAGCACGCCGCCTTGGAGGCTGGTCGAGTCGCCGATCGCGCTCACCGTCGCGTCGATGCGGCGACCGGGCTTCGCGCCGGCGGGCAGCGTGGCCTCGACCTGCACGATGGCGATGTTCTTCGACGACAGCGACTGCAGGTCGAGGTTGATGTTGCGCGTCAGCAGCAGGTTGGACAGCAGTCGTCGCGCCGCCTCGATCGAGTCGCCGGTGCCTTGCAGGCCGACCACGAGGCCGATGCCCATGACCGCGTTGTCCTCCTGGCCGCGCACGGCCACGAGCGACGCGATGGGCGTCGGCTGGTCGCCCGCGGGGCGCGACAGGCCGAGCGGCGCGAAGCGCGGATCGCGCGTCCACGTCGAGGTCGACGCGGCGACGGGCTGCGTGGGCGCCTGCACGCCCGAGGGCACCAGGCCCACGGGCACGAGCGGCGGCTGGACTTGGCCGGCGGACGGATCCTGCTGGGATCCTTGCTGCGCGGCGGGCGCCTGCAAGACGGCCAGCGCGGCGATGAAGAGTGCGTTCAGCATGGCTTCGTGCTTCCTTCCCGATCAGAACGGCCAGAGCCAGTCGAGGGCGTCGTGCAGCCATGCGCCGAGGCCGCGGCGATTGGTGCTGTCGGTCAGCGGACCGCTGCCCGTGTAGGAGACCTTCGCGTCGGCGACGAGCTCGCTCGCCACCGTGTTGTCGGCCTTCACGTCCCAGCGGCGGATCACGCCGCTGAACTCGATCAACTTGGTCTCCTTGTCGATCTTGATCTCGCGGCGGCCGCGCACGACGAGGTTGCCGTTCGGCAGCACGTCCACCACGACGGCGGTCACGCGCGCCGTGAACACGCCCTTCTTGGCGTAGTTGGCCGTGCCCTTGAACTGGTCGTCGGAGCTTCCGGCGATGGCGGGCAGCGTCGAGAACGCGCTGGGCGCGATGTCGAAGTTGCCGAGCTGCTTGTCGAGCGAGCTCTGCTTCTTCAAGTCGCTGGTCTCCTCGTTCTTCACGTCCTGCTGTTCGCTGATGACGATCGTCACGAGGTCGCCGGCGCGCTGCGCCGTCTTGTTGGCCACGAGGCCGATCGGACCGCCGTCGGGGTCGTAGATCGAGCCGCGGCGCTGGGCCTGGGCGTCCGACGCGAGGCTGGCGCAGGCGAGGGACAGGATCAGGGCGAGCTTCTTCATCATGGTCGTGCTCCTCACAGGTCGACGCGCGCGGTAGAGCGGCCGACGACTTGGGCGACGAGCGTCGTGCGCTTGTCGCCGGACGAGACCTTGACGCGATCGCCGAGCGATCCGTCCTCCTGGGCGTGCATGGTCGAGCGCGCCGCGACGGCGCCCTTCCTCACCTCGACCACGATCGGTTCTCCGCGGCGCACGAGGCGCTCGCGCTGCACGTCGCCCGCGCCGAGCACGGAGCCGGGCGCGAGATCGCGCATGGCCAGCCCGCCCGCGGCCTGCTCGGCCGACAGGGCGCGCGCGGCGCCCGCCGCGGCGAGCTTCACGCGGCGCAACTCGATCGCCGAAGCCGGCACGGCCTCGCCGCGACGCACGGGCTGGACCAGCACGGCCTGCCGCGCGTACTGGGCCACCTCGAATGTCGCGAAGGCCGTGCGCCAAGGCTCGCCGTCGATCCAGGCCTGCACTCCGACGGTCCATGCGCCGCTGGCAGGCGCGCGCTCGTCGAGCACCGCCTTCAACTGGAAGCTCGCCGCGTCGTCGGGCTCGGGCACGACGAGCTGCTTGGGCTCGCCCGCGAGCTTGATCTCGCAGTCGAGGCCGTCGAAGCGCGCGCGCAACGCGTCCTCCGCGAGGCGCGCGAGGTCCTTGGCGTCGACGACGCGCGTGGCGGGCGAGGCCTTGCACGAGTCGGCTCCGGCGACGAGCGCCTTCGAGCCGCTGGCGGCGACGAGATTGGCGACTTGCGCGCGCTCGAAGCGGCGCGTCCAGCCCGGCGCGGGCGAGCCGCCGAGCTCGAGCGCGCCGAGGCGCGCGGCCTCGTCCGGGGCGAGCGCCGACAAGTCGGCGACCTCGGACAGCGTGACGGTCGCGCCGCGCACGGAAGCCTCGGGCTTCAGCGCGATGGTCGCGGCGAGGACGGTGGTGGCGATGGCTGCGATCATGGCGAGGACCTCAGCGCACCATCTGGTTGACTTGCTGGAGCATCTCGTCGCTCGCGCGGATCGCGCGGCTGTTCACTTCGTAGTTGCGCTGCGCGAGGATCAGCGAGACGAGCTCGTCGACGACCTGCACGTTGCTGCGCTCGCGGTAGCCCTGCTTCAGGACGCCCGTGCCCGTCTGGCCCGCGACGCTCGAGGCGGCCGGACCGGACGAGCCGGTCTCGCTGTAGAAGTTGCCGCCCTGCGCCTTCAGTCCAGCGGGGTTCGGGAAGCGCCACAGCTGCAACTGGCCCGCCGTCGTCGGCGTTCCGCCTTCGCTGGCCAAGGTCGAGAACGTGCCGTCCTCGCCGATGGTCACGCTGATCACGTCCTGGCCGATCTGCGGCGACCCGTCGAGCAGGTAGCCCTCGGCCGTCACCAGCGAGCCGTTGGCGTCGCGGTGGAAGTCGCCGTCGCGCGTGTAGCGGTACTCGCCGTTCGGCAACTGCACGCGGAAGAAGCCCTCGCCCTGGATGGCGAGCGAGAACTGGCCGCCGGTGGGCTCGAGCTCCCCTTGCTGGAAGATCTTCGACGAGCCCGAGACCTCGGTGCCCGTTCCCACCTGCAGGCCGGTCGGCGTGCGCTGCTCGCCCGCCGTGACGGCGCCGGGTTCGCGGTAGGTCTGGTACAGCATCGAGCGGAACGACAACTCGCTCTTCTTGAACGAGCTGGTGTTCGCGTTGGCGATGTTGTTGGCGATGGTGTCGACCTGCATCTGCTGGGCCTTCATGCCCGAGGCGGCGGTCATCAGCGCGCGAATCATGGTCTGGTCTCCTTCCGGTTCACTTCGGCTGGTTCAGCCGCTTGTAGCTCTGGTCGATGGTGCGCATGACCGTGCTGCCGTTCTCGAAGTGGCGCTGGGCCACGATCATCGAGACGAGCTCGTCCATGCTGTTCGCGTTGGCCTGCTCGAGCGCGCCCTGGTGGACGCCCGCCTCGGCCTCCTTCTCCTGCACGCCGTTCGGCGCCATCCACGCCGCGCCGCCGATGCGCACGAGTCGATCGGGCTCGTCGAAGTCGACGACCTTCAAGCGGCCGACCTCGTTGGCTCCCTGGCGCACGACGCCGCGCGGATCGACGACGATCGGATCGCCCACGGCCTGCAGCGCGCCCGAGCCCGAGCTCCACGCCACGGCGAAGCCGTCCTCGCTCTGCAGCACGCCCTGCCCGTCGAGGTGGAACGATCCGGCGCGCGTGTAGGCGGGACCCTTCTCCGTCTCGAGCACGAAGAAGCCCGTGCCGTCGAGCGCGAGGTCGAGCGGATTGCCCGTGCGGCGCAGCTCTCCTTGCGACCAATCGGTGACGAGCGCGGTCTTGGAGTTCGCGCCCGCGCCGCGGCCGGCCAGGGTGGTGACGGGCAGGAAGCGCTTGAAGCCCGTCGTGCCCAGGTTGGCGAGGTTGCGGGTGATGGCCTCCATCCGGCGTTCGCTGGTGGAGAGGCCGCCCACGCTGATGTTGAGTCCGCTGTCCATGGCGCTGCATGGGGAGCAAGCCGCAGGCCAAGTGCGCGGGGCGCCTGCCGGGCCCGCCAAGGGGCCTTCGCCGCGTCCGGGAACGGGGTGCAGGAAGGAACTTCCACCCCGACCCGGAAAAGGTTGCGCCCCGGCGCCGGGCAGCGGCGTCGGGGCGCGGACGCGGCCGGGGGCAGTCCGGCCGATCCCGTGTGCTGGATCAGATCAGGTTGACCGTCTCGCGCAGGACCTCGTCCTGCGCCGTGATGACCCGGGCGTTGGCCTGGAAGCCGCGCTGGGCCTCGATCAGGCGCACGAACTGCTCGGCGGTGTCGACGTTGGAGTTCTCCAACGCCCCGCCGACCACTTCGCCCGCCGCGCCGGCGAGTCCGGCGCCGAGCGCGGGCTGGCCCGAGTTGGCCGAGGCCATCCACAGCCCGTCGCCGCCGGCGGTCAGGCCTTCGGGGTTGCCGAAGACCGCCACGCCGACCGCGCCGAGCGAACGCGATTGTCCGTTGGTGTAGAAGCCGAGGATCGTGCCGTCGGCGTCCACGGAGATGTTGGCCAACTGGCCCGCGCCGAAGCCGTCCTGCGTCTTCACGACGACCTCGCCGTCCGAGCCGTACTGGGTCAGGCCGCCGAAGTCGCCGGCGCTGCCGAGCTCGAGCGACATGGACTGCGGGCTGGTCTGTCCAGAGAACTGGACAAGCACCTCGGTGTCGACCGCGCCCAGGCCGACCGGGTTGCCCGCGTCGTCGAAGGCGATGCCGGTGATCGGATCCGACAGCACGACGCCGTCCTCGGCGGGCACGCTGGCCGTGGCGGTCCACGAGCCGTCCTGCTGGCGCGCGAAGGTCACGGTCAAGGTGTGCGCCACGCCGGCGGAGTCGTAGACCTCCATCGAGGACACGACCTCGTCCGAGGCCGTGCCTTCGGTGGTCGTCTGCACGGCGTAGTCGGCCCAGTCCATCGCACCGGCGTTGCCGCCGGCGTCCTCGACGGACAAGAGCAGCTCGGTCTCGCCCGCGGTGTCGGCCTCGACGACCAGTTGCCCGGCCGCGTTCAGCGACACCATGGCGTCGTCGTACAGGCCGTCGAGGAAGGCGACGAAGTCGTCGACCGTCGTGCCGTCCACGCCGTAGGTGAAGGTGGCGTTGACCGGCGTGCCGTCGGCGTCCACGCCCGAGACGAGGATCTGGTCGCCCGCCTGGTAGGGATCCACGCGCCCGGGCAGGTCGTTCAGGTCGGTCGTCGGGCCCACGGCGGCTTCCGTGCCCGAGACGAGCGTCGTCGGCAGTCCGAGCGTCGACACGAGGTCGCGGTTCGTCGGGCCGCTGGTGAAGCGGATCGAAGCATCCTCGCCCACGCGATCCGTCGCGACCTCGACCTGTCCAGCCCCGTTGACGGTGGCCGAGACGCCGTCGAGCGCGTCGATCGCAGCCGCGACCTCGCTCGCGTCGATCGTGCCCGTGGCGCTGGTCACCGAGACCTGCTGCGGCGCGCCGCCCGAGAGGCTGACGTTCAACGACCACGTCTCGCCGACGGGCACGGCCCACGGGCCAGTGGAGGTCGACGCGATCGTCGCGGGTTGGCCGTGCTTCAAGCCCTCGGCGCCGGTCAGCACCTCCTGCAACGGACCGCCGACCTCCTTCGGCAGGTTGCCCACGAGCTCGAGCATGCTCGTCGCCTGCGGGGCGAAGACCGAGTCCGTGTCGAGCGTGATCGGCGAGCCCGTGCCGTCGAGCACCTGGTAGCCCGTGCGCTGGTCGACGAGGTTGTTCTGGCCGTCGAGGCCGAAGGTGCCGACGCGCGTGTAGTACGTGTTCGGCCCGCCTTGCAGCGCGAAGAAGCCGCGACCCGACAACGCCAGGTCGAACACGCGACCGGTGCTGTTCAAGGCGCCTTGGCCGAAGTCGCGACCGATGTCCGACAGCGACACGCCCATGCCGATCTGCACCGGGTTGCGGCCGCCGTAGCCGTTGGCCGGGCCGGACGCGTGGCGCAGCGTGCTGTGGAAGCTCGACGAGAAGGTCGCGTGCGAGGTCTTGAACCCCGACGTGTTGGCGTTCGCCAAGTTGTTGCCGATGACGTCGATCCAGTCCTGGTGCGCCTTGAGTCCGCTCAGCGCGGTGAACAAAGATGCCATGGTTCAGCCCTCCCCGTTGTCGCCGCCGTCGGCGGCTTCGTCGTTGTTCGTCCCTGCGTTCGTTCCCGTGTTCGTTCCCGTGTTCGCGTCCGCGTCGCCGACGGGCGGCGGGGCGGGTTCGTCGACCTGCACCACGGTCGCGAGCGGCACGTCCTCGGCGCCCACGCGCAGCACGGCCAGTCCGTCGACGATCTTCACGCTGGAGACGACGCCCGAGCGCTCGACGCCGGTGGTGGCGTCGGCCCACGTGACCTGCTGGCCGATGAGCGCGCTGGAGCTCGTCAGTTGCTCGAGCAGCGCGTTGTTCTGCTGCAGCACGGCGAGTCCGACGATGTTCTCGTTCATCGTCTGCATCTGCTCGAGCGAGCTGAACTGCGCCAGTTGCGCGATGAACTGCTGGTTGTCCGTCGGGGCCATCGGATCCTGGTTGCGGATCTGGTTGACGAGCAGCTTCATGAAGGCGTCCTTGCCCATGGCCTGCCCGCCGGCCGCCTGCGCGGCTCCGGCGATGGGATCGGTGGCTTGGATTCCGGTGATCATCGTGCGTGTCCTCTCAAGCGAAGGTGTCGACGCCCCCGTCGCGCGCGACGCGGCGCGCGACGAAGGCGAGTTCGTCCGTGGTGGCCGCCCGCATGTCGGTCGCGGGCGCGCTGGATCGGGGTTGGCGGCCGTCGCCCGCGTCGGCGCCGCCGCGGCGGCCTTCGAAGCCCAGCGACAGCGACAATTCCTGCGCGTCCAGGCCGGCGCGGGCCAGCTCGGCGCGCAGCTCGGGCAAGTGGCGTTCGAGCGCTTCGAGGGCCTCGGGCCTCTCGGCGCGCAGGCTCGCGCGCACGCGTCCCCCCTCGACGCTCATGCGGATGTGGATGCGACCCAGCTCGCGCGGGTGGAGGTCGACGACGGCGGTGCGCGTCTGCGGCGACAACTGCAGGCCGATCTGCCGCAGCAGATCCGCGGCGCGTTCGCGCGTCTCGACCTGCCGGGCGGCGCGTTCGTCGCCGTTCCGCGCGGACGCGGCGGCCTCGCCCGGCTTGTTGTCAAGATTTTCGGACAAGCGTCCCGGTTCGGCGCTCGCGACGCGCGCATCCGGCTGCGCGACCGCTTCCTTGCCGGGCTGCGCCGCGCCTTCCGGCATGGCGCGCGCGCCTTCGACGACCGCGGGCGCGTCCACGCCCGTGGCGCCTAGGCCGAGGTCGCCGGGCGGCGCGACTGGTGCCGCGGGCGCGGGCACGGGCGCGGGCACCGCGTCGACGACCACGGCCGCGTTCGTCGCGGCCGGCGGGGTCGTCGTGGAGAGGGGCGTCGAGGCTTGCGCCGGCACCGGCCGCGGCTGGTTGGCGGCGACAGGAGCGGCAGCTCCCGCGCGCCCCGCGCTCGGTTGGCCGGCGACTCCGGCCTCCACGCCCATCGTGGATGATTTGGTCGTGGCGGCGTCCTCGACGGAGTCGGTGTGCGCGCGCTGCGTTCCAGGACGCTGCGTGCCGCTCGACGCCGCCGTCTCCGACCTGCTCGCGCGCAACTCGTCGCCAAAGTTGCGCCGCGTCGGACGCTCGGAGCGTTCGAGGCGGCGATCCGCCTGGCGCTCGACATCCGCCCGACGTGCCGCCACCAAGTCCGCTCGGCGCTGCTCGAGCGCCTCGCTGGGAGTCGGCGTGGACGGAGGCGTGGACGAGCGCCCCGTGCCGAGCGCTCGTCCATCTGCTTCTGTGGAACGGGGACCGAGTTGGATCTCCATTGCGCTCTTTCGGGAGCAAGCGCGTGGCCAAGACCACCTCTAGAGGCATAAAAGTCTATTGGTAAACGACTTCGGTCAAATCCGCGGCCGTTGCGCCGCAGGCTGACACCCGGCCTGAACGCATTCCTTGCCGGCTGCGCGATCCGCTTCGGGGAGAAATTTCCGAGTCGTGCCGCTCGTGGCGGCTGCACCACCGCGGCCCCGAACGGCGCCGTCGGCCCAACCATGTTGCTTTCTACGACAGAGGCCGAAGTCCGGAGATTTTTGCCTCTTTGCCCGGATTTTAGGTCTCCGAGGCCATTCCCGGCCCACCTGCGGAACCCGCGGCGGGGTAGCCTCATCTAGGTCTAGAGCCTCCTGCCACAGGAGGTTCCGTCTCGCTGCCTGGCGTTCCGTCCATCACGCCGAGCCTCGAACCCCGACCGATCCCATGAAGCCGACCTTCCTCGCCTCAGCCTTCGCCGCCCTCTGCCTGGCCCCCGCCGCGTTCGCGCAGCACGTCAAGGTCAACTCGCTCGGTGTCCAGCCGAACAACCCGACCCGGCTGTGGGTCTGCAACCGCGACAACGACACGGTGTCGGTGGTCAACCTGACCACGCGCACCGTCGTGGCGGAGATCCCGGTCGGCGTCGATCCGCGCACCATCGCCTTCTCGGCCGACGGCTCGCGCGCCTTCGTGACGAACAAGCGCGGCAACATCCCGCGCGAAGCCAACGAGATCACGGGCTTCCCGGCCGGCTCCATCCCGGGCACCGTGAGCGTGATCAACACCGCGACGCTCGCGTTGCAGACGACCCTGTCGGGCGTCGGCGTCGAGCCCTACGGCGTCGCCACGGCGCCGAACGGCAAGTACTTCGTGGTCGGCGGCATGCGCTCGGCGACGCTGCGCTTCTTCGACGCGGCCACCTTGGTGCAGGTCGCGGCGCTCGACTTCCCCTCCGACCTGTCGTCGATCCCCGCGGGCATGACGATGGCCGACGTCGACGCCAACCGCGACGGCATGGCCGACCTCGGCAACCCGCGCGGCTTCTCGATCTGGTCGGACAGCACGAAGCTCGTCGTCACGCACCACAAGTCGCCGTTCGTGTCGGTGGTGTCGGTGCAACTGAACGCGCAAGGCGTGCCCACGGGCGCCTCGGTCGCCGCCAAGATCGACACCGACGACTACCACTTCGACCCGGTGTTCAACCCGACGCCGGTGCGCACGATCCAGAGCCAGGGCGAGCCGCGCTTCCTCGAGGACGTGGCCATCTCCCCCGACGGCACGCGCGCCCTCGTGCCGCACGTGCTGCACAACATCAACCACGACGTGAACTTCGACTTCGCCGGCGCGATCACGGGCGACCACGCCAACCGCGTCTACCCGGCGTTGACCATGGTCGACCTCGTCGCGAACAGCTACGGCGTCGCCGGCGACTTCTCGCGCCGCCTGCACCACCAGATCGCCGACACGCGCACGCCGGCCGAATACGTGCCGTTCGGTTCGTCGGCCACCATGCCCCTGGGCGACGTCGTGTCGCTGGGCGGGTCCGGCATCCCCACCTTGGGTTCGACCGCGACGTTGAAGATCGACGGCCTGCGTCCGGGCGACAGCGCCGTGCTGTTGCTCGGTCGTCGCGAGATCAACCAGACCTCGCCGATCCTGTCGCAGGGCACCTTCTACGTGGAAGGCCGCGTGACCGTGCCCGTCGTCGGCGACACGGCCACCTTCGCCATCCCCTCCGCGGCGGCGTACGACGGACGCGTGTTCGTCGCGCAGGCGGTGGTGACGCGCGGCGGGCAGAACTTCCTGTCGAACGGCTTGCGCATCTTCGTGCGCAGCCAGCACAACGCCACGAACAAGCTCGGCCACCACGCCGGACAGCCCGGCCTGGTGTCGTACAACAACGCGGGCAGCCGCGTGCTGCTGTTGAACCGCGCCTCCGAGGACCTGTTCCTCTACAAGGTCGCCGGCAGCAACTTCGAGTACATGACGGCCTACCCGCCGCGCTTCCGCCACCAGGAGCGCCAACCCCTCGACACGACCACGGCGATGGGCGACATCCCGCTCGGCATGGTCGTGGTCGACGACACCAAGACGGTCAACGACGACGCCCTGGTCCACATCCACAACGAAGGCACGCGCACGCTGTCGACGCTGCGGGTGAACTGGAAGACCGGCCAGATCTCCAAGGCCGCCGGCCAACTCGCGCTCGTCACCGGCGTCGACAAGATGACCGCTTCCCAGCGCCTCGGCCAGGAGATGTTCGAGGACGCCTCGCGCGCGCAGATCGCCGACCACTTCAACAACAGCTGCGCCTCGTGCCACTTCGAGGGCGGCGAGGACGGCAATGTCTGGCAGCGCCCCGCCGGCCCGCGTTCGACGATGCCGATGTACGGCGGCATCCGCGCCACCGGCCTGCTCCTGTGGAAGGGCCAGCGCCTGAACGCCGGCGAGACCGGCCCGATGTTCCACGGCGAGAACGGCGGCACGGGCGTGTTCAGCGCCGCCGAGCAGCAGGCGATGATCGACTTCCACGAGACGCTGCCGATCCCGCTGAACCCGCACCGCGACCCGACGACCCACGGCCTCACGTCGCAGGCGCTGGTCGGCAAGGACCTGTTCTTCGGCACGAACGACACGGGCTTCAACCCGACGAACCGCAGCGCCGGTTGCGCCGTGTGCCACCCGCGCGAAGTCGTCAACGGCTCCTTCGCGGGCCCGCGCTTCTTCACGCAGGACTTCCTCAACCCGCTGCTGACGACGGGCGACAACCTCGGCCCGGCGGTGGACCCGAACTGCTTCTCGCTGCGCGAGAACATCGTGGCCCTCAACATCCGCAACATCAACTCGGGCCTCAACGTCGACGACGACGGCGACGGCGTGCCCGAGTTCGACCGCAACGCGGACGGCTACAGCGACCTCGAGTCGTACACGCCGATGAACGTCGACGGCCACGACGACTTCCGCCGCGACGACCCGAACAGCTACGACTGCCCGTGCGACCCCGCGCTCGACGGCAACTGCGACGCGGGCACCTCCACGCGCATCTTCTCGCGCAGCCCGGGCCTGTTCTCGATCCCGACCAAGCTCGGCGTGTTCGCCACGGCCCCGTACTTCCACGACCACTCGTCGTTCACCCTGCGCTCGATCCTCGATCCGCAGTCGCAGATGACTTCGCCCGTCTACGGCACGCCGGCCTTCCCGGGCCAGACGCCGTATCCGGGCCTGCAGAAGTTCTTCAACGAGTTCCACGACGTGCGCGGACACGAGCAGTTCGTGCAGGGCGCCTCCAAGGTCCAGACGACCCTGAACAGCACCAACGTGGACGCGGACATCGAGGCGCTGCTCGCCTACATCAAGTCGCTCTGACTCGACGAGCGCCGCGGCGCTCCGTCCCCCACGGCGTCCCGTCCGACTCGCAGTCGGGCGGGACGCCTGCATGAGGGGCTCGCGCGCCGCGACTCGCGCGCATCGACTCGGGCTAGTCGACTCAGGCTCGTCGACTCAGGCGCGTTCCAGCACCTCGCACCGTCCGTCTTCGTGGCCGACGACGCGCGCGTGCGCGAGGCCGAGGAACAAGCCGCTCTCCACCACGCCGGGGATGGCGTCGATGTCGCGCTCGAGCTTCTCCGGATCGGCGATGCCGTGCGCGAAGGCGCAGTCGAGGATCGCGTTGCCGTTGTCGGTGCGGTACTCGGCGCCGTCCTGCGCGCGGCGCACCTTGGGCTCGCAACCCAGCTGCGCCAGGCGCCGCGCCACGGGGGACGACGCGAAGGGCACGACCTCGACGGGCAGCGCGAAGGTGGTGCCCAGGCGCTCGACGACCTTGTTGGCGCCGACGACGATGACGACGCGACGCGCCAGGGCCGCCACGACCTTCTCGCGCAGCAAGGCTCCGCCTCCGCCCTTGATCATGCGGAAGCGCGCATCGATCTCGTCCGCTCCGTCGATGGCGAGGTCCAGCTCGGCCACCTCGTCGAGACGCAGCACTTCGATGCCCAATTGGCGCGCCTTGCGCTCGGTGTCGAGCGAAGTCGGCACGCCGCGCACGCGCTCGCCGCGCGCCACGCGCTCGCCCAAGGCTTGCAGGGTCCAATGCACCGTCGAGCCCGTTCCGAGGCCGAGCAGCATCCCAGGGCGAGCCTCGGCGGCGGCGCGCCGTCCAGCGATCTCCTTCGCGTCCATGAGGCGCGGAGCATAACGGTCCGCCATCCGCCTCACAGCCGCGCTCGGGCTCAAGTAGGCGTTCGAGCCTTCACGGATGCTGGCGCTTGCATGGATTGGGCAAGGGTTCGCGGCGGCCGGACGCTCGCGTTGGCGCCCGGGGGCGTCCCGGCATAAAATGAGACTAGGTCTCAAAATCATGGCACAGCTCGCGACCTTGGCCCCCGGACAGGCGGCCCGCATCGAATCCATCGGCGGCGAACGCTCGTTCCGGCGGCGCTTGATGGAGATGGGGTTCCTCCCCGGCACGCCCGTGCGCCTCGTGCGTCGCCTGCCGCTGGGCGGGCTGCTCGAGCTCGAAGTGCGCGGCAGCCACGTCAACCTACGCATCGACGAAGCCGCGGCGTTGCAGGTCGGGCCGCTCTGATGGCGCGCGTCGAGGCAGCCGCGAGCGACCGTCGGCCGTTGGTGGCCTTGGCCGGGAATCCGAACACCGGCAAGACGACGCTCTTCAACCGCTTGACCGGCCTGCGCCAGAAGGTCGGCAACTACGCGGGCGTGACCGTCGAACGCGTCGCGGGCGAGGTCATGCTGCCCGGTGGCGTCGCGGCGCAACTGCTCGATGTGCCGGGCGCCTATTCGCTCGCCGCGAGGAGCCGCGAGGAGGAGCTCGCCTTGCAAGGCGTGGCGGGCGTCGCCGGCGAGCCTCGACCCGACGCGATCGTGCTCGTGCTCGACGCCACGCAGTTGTCGCGCAACCTGTACTTCGCGTCGCAGGTCCTCGAGCTCGACACGCCGGTCGTGGTCGCGCTGAACATGGCCGACGAGCTCGCCAAGCGCGGCGAGACGATCGATATCGACGCGCTGCGGCGCGAGCTCGGCGCGCCGGTGGTGCTGGTGTCCGCCCTGCACGACCGCGACTTCGCGCCACTGCTCGAGCAGGTTTCCAAGGCGTTGTCCACCCAGGCGATCGCCACGCGTCCGCCGCGCCGTTCCTTGACGCCCGAACTCGAGCAGGACCTGGCGGAAGTCGCGCGGGGCGTGCCCGCCTCGTGGTCGCTCGGCTCCAACTCGCGCGCGCGCGCCTTCGCGGAATGGGCCCTGCTCTCGGTCGAGGAGCGCGCCGAATGGGACGGCGTCCCGGAGGACTTGCGGGCGCGCGCCCTCGCCACTCGGCGCGCCGCCGCGGCGGCGGGCCGGTCGATCGACGACGCGCTGATCGCCGCGCGCTACGCGTGGATCGACGAGCGCATGCCGCGCTTCGTCGTGCAGGCTTCGCGCACGCGCACCGCCAGCGAAAGGATCGACGCGGTGCTGCTGCACCCGCTGCTCGGCTTCGCGCTGTTCCTCGGCGTGATGATCGTCGTGTTCCAGGCCCTGTTCGCCTGGAGCGATCCGCTGATCGGGCTCGTCGAATCCGCGATGGGCTTCGTCGGCGACGCCGCCCGCGCCGCGCTGCCCGCGGGCTTGTTCGCGGACTTCGTGGTCGACGGCCTCGTCGCCGGCGTCGGCAGCGTGGTCGTGTTCCTGCCGCAGATCCTCCTGTTGTTCTTCTTCATCGGGCTGATGGAGGACACCGGCTACATGGCGCGCGTGGCGGCGCTCATGGACCGCGTGATGCGCACGATGGGCCTCTCCGGCCGCGCGTTCGTGCCCATGCTGTCGGGGTACGCCTGCGCCGTGCCCGCGATCCTCGCCACGCGCACGATGGAGCGCCGCCGCGACCGGTTGCTGACGATGCTCGTCGTGCCGCTGATGACCTGCAGCGCGCGCCTGCCCGTCTACACCTTGCTCATCGGCGCGTTGTGGCCGCCCGCGGTCGTGGCGGGCTTCATCCCCGTGCAAGGCCTGCTGATGGCGGCCATGTACGTGTTCAGCACGCTGGTCGCGCTGGTCGCCGCGGCGGTGCTGTCGCGCACGCTGTTCCGCGGCCAGGGCGCGCCGCTGATCCTCGAGTTGCCCGCCTACCGCGCGCCGCACTGGCCGAGCGTGCTGGGCATGATGCGCCAACGCGCATGGTCCTTCCTGCGCGAGGCCGGAGGCGTGATCCTCGCCTGCACGGTCGCGTTGTGGTTCCTCCTGAGCTTCCCGAAGGACGAAGCCGCCGAGGCGCGCCACGCGCAAGCCGTGGTGGCGGCCGCTTCGTTGCCGGAGGCGGAGCAGTCGTCCGCGGTGGAGTCGGCCGACGCGCGCCTGGCGTCCGAATCGCTGGCCTCGAGCTGGGGTGGGAGCTTCGGACACTCCATCGAACCCTTGATCGAACCGCTGGGCTTCGACTGGAAGATCGGCGTGGGCCTCGTCGGCGCGTTCGCGGCTCGCGAGGTGTTCGTGTCGACGATGGGCGTCGTCTACGGCGTCGGCGGCGAAGCCGACGAGGAATCCGGCACCCTGCGCGAAGCCATCAAGGCCGAGGCGCACGCCGACGGACGACCCGTGTACACGCCGCTCGTGGGCTTGTCGCTGATGGTGTTCTTCGCGCTCGCGTGCCAATGCATGAGCACGCTGGCCGCCGTGAAGCGCGAGACCCGCTCGTGGAAGTGGCCCACCTTCCTGTTCGCCTACATGACCGCGCTGGCCTGGCTGGCGAGCTTCGTCGTGTACCAGGGCGGCCGCTTGCTCGGCTTCTGAGGCGCGACCGGCTGGCCAGGCCTCGAACGGACCGCGCCATGCCTAGTCGTCGATCCCGCTCGCCGCGCGGCCCCGCCGTCACTCGCCCTTCAAGAACGCCGTGAACTTGTCTTCCGGGCGCAGGCCCGCCGTCTTGCGCAGCACCTTGCGCTCCACCGGGTCGTAGGCGAGGAAGAAGGGCAGCGCCACCGAGCGCGTCAACTCGGTCTGCAGGCGCTTGTTCTCGTCGACCGCGGGTCCGCCGTCGGTGTGCAACCTGGCCTCGATCCAGCCTTGCTTGAGGATCCCGGCGACCGCCGGGCGCGGGAAGAGTTTCTCTTCCATCACGCGGCAGTTCACTCATGTGAAGCCGGTGAAGTTCACCAGCACCAGCTTGCCTTCCTGCTTGGCGCGCGCGACTGCGGCCTCGAAGTCGTCCTTGATGATGACATGCCCGACCTGCTCGGCCTTGGCCTCGCCGCCGAGCTTGCTCGAGTAGTTGGGGATGATCGCCGTCATGACGGGATCCACCGAGTGGCCGAGCCCGCCGTACAGGCAATACATGGCGAAGAGCCCCGTCGCGAAGCCGCCGACCATGCGCTTGGGCGACACGGTCGCCTCGTCCTCGGAGCCGTACTCGTCCTTCATGCGCACCCAGCCGAACAGGTACGCCATGGCGACGAGGAAGATGGCTGCCCACAGGAACAGGAACAGCTCGCGCGACAGCCAACCCCAGCCCCACACGAGGTCGGCGTTCGAGAGGAACTTCAGCGCGGCGGCGACCTCGACGAAGCCCAGGAAGACCTTGAGCGTCTTCATCCACTCGCCGCCCTTCGGCAGCGCCTTGACCTTCTCGGGCACCATCGAGAGGCCCATGAAGGGCAGCGCGATGGTCATGCCGAACACGCCCATGCCGAGCGCGATGCGGCCCACGCCGCCTTGCGAGGCGCCCGTCGACAGCAGGGTGCCCACGAAGGGCGCCGTGCACGTGAACGAGGTCACCACCAAGGTCGCGCCCATGAAGAACACGCCGAGGTATCCGCCGCGGCTGGAGGCGGCGCCCGCGGCGTTCATCATCCACGCCGGCGGGTTGAGGTTCATCACGCCGAACAAGGTCAGCGCGAAGACGAGGAACAGCGCGCCAATGACGAGGTTCGTCACCGGATGCGTGGCGAAGGCGATGATGACGGGCCCGACCACCACGCCGATGAGCACGAAGATCAGCACGATGCCCGCGCCGTACATCAGGGAGAGCGGCAGCGTCGAGCCCTTGCCGCTCGCCGCCTGCTTCGTGAAGAAGCTGATCGTGATCGGGATCATCGGGTAGGTGCAGGGCATCAACAGCGTGAACAAGCCCCACAGCACCGCCGACAGGAGGAAGGCCCACAACGCCTGGCCCTCGGTATCGCCCGATCCGTAGTCGGTGGCCGTCGTCGCCGCCGCGCCGTCGCCGGCGCCCGCGGCGTTCGCCACCGGCTTGGGCGGCGCCTTCGTGGCGGTCAGATCGGCCGGGAACTGCTTCCACAGGGCCTCGACGCCCGCGCCCTCGATCGACTTGGTCTCGTCGTAGGGCGTGCACACGCCGCCGTCGCCGTTCTCGCAGGTCAGTCCCTTGACCTGCACGCGGATGTCCTCGAGCTTCGCGCCGGGCTGGGCGACGCCGCGCAGCCACAGGCGCAACTGCTCGACATGCTCGTAGACCTTGACCGGACCGTCGCCGAAGTCCTGCGTCTTCGTCTCCGGCTCGCTCCAGCGCCAATCGCCCCAATCGAAGCCCGCGCCCGACATCTCGACGGTCGTGGGTTGGCCGACCGCGCCCTTCTCGCCGATGTCGGCCTCCGTCGGCCCGTGGTAGAGGTGCCAGCCCTCGTCGATCTCGACCAGGACAGCGAGCTTCACGTCGGAACCCTCCATCACGGCGTAGACCGTGGCGGAGGCGTGCGTGTCGTCTTGCTGCGCGCGGGCCAACCCGCACAGGGCGAGGATGCAGCCGAGCAAGCTGGCTAGGAATGTCTTCATCGGTCTCCCGGGGCGGCAGCGAGGCGATACGCCCGCATCCCGGCGATGTTAGCACCGCGACCCCTCCGGCGCGCGCAGACGCGCCCCCCTTGCCGCCGGCGCGGCGCGATGGATGATGGCGGCATGCAACCTCTAGCCGCCGCGTGCGCGTGCCTTGTCGCCTTGTCCTTGGCCCCGGTGCAGGAGCGTCCCAAGCCCGCACCGCCCACCTTGGCGCAGGCGCAGGTGCTCGAGTCGGTGCAGGGCGCATGGCGCTTGCGCAAGATCGAGGACAAGGCGCTGCCGACGCAGGGTCGACAAGAGGCGGGCTACCTCGTCGTGTCGGGTTCGCACGCGGCCATCGAGATCCATGTCGGCTACACGCTCCAGAACGGCACGTTGGGCGATCCCGAGTTCCAATCGGGCATCTACGCCGCCACCGTCGATTCGGAGCGCAAGCTCGTGCTCGGCACGCTGATCGGCATGCGCACCGATCGCGCCGTCAAGGCCATCGCCGAGCCGGTCGGCCAATCGCGCAAGTTCGGCGTCGAGGTCGCGGGGGCGATGTTGACGCTGCGCCGCGAGGACGGGGCGGTGTTCCAGTTCGACCGCCTGCAGGACAAGTCGGCCAAGTCGGACTTCTACGGTCGACCGGTGGGCGAGAAGCCCGCGGGCGGCAAGTAGCGATCCGTCCCCGATCGACCACGGTTGATCGGGGCTTGATGCTCGGCGCGGCGCGCGGCGCGCTATCGTCGAGCCATGGTCGATCCCCGCCCCTTCGACGCGCTCGCGCGCGCGCGCCTTTCGCGTCGCGACATCCTGCGCGGTTCCGCCGCGCTCGCCGCTGCGTTCTCCCTGCCCGCGGGCTGCGCCGCGCCGCGCAAGTCCGATCCTTCGACCCTGCGTTTCGAGGGCCTCGCGCAAGGCGTGGACGACCGCATGCACGTCGCCGCGGGCCACTCGGCGCAGGTCGTGCTGGCGTGGGGCGATCCGGTGCTGCCAGGCGCGCCGCGCTTCTCGGTCGCGAGCCAGTCGGCCGAGACGCAGCGCCTGCAGTTCGGCACGGAGAACGACTTCCTCGCCTTCGTGCCTCTGCCGATGGGTTCGAACAGCTCGACGCGCGGCTTGTTGTGCGCCAACCATGAAGGCTCGCGCTTGCACATGATGATGCCGGGCTTCGCCGGCGAGGCCGAGGCGCTGGCCCGCGCCACGCGCGCGCAGGTCGAGTGCGAGATGTCCGCGCAAGGCCACAGCGTCGTGGAGATCGAACTGGTCGATGGTCGCTGGACTCCGGTGCCGGGCTCGGCGCTGAACCGCAGGTTCGACGCCTTGCACACCGTGCTGCGCGTGTCGGGGCCGGCCGCCGGATCGGAGCGCCTGCGCACGCGCGAAGATCCATCCGGCACCCGCGTCACGGGCACGTTCAACAACTGCGCCGGCGGCGTGACGCCTTGGGGCACGGTGCTCGTGTGCGAGGAGAACATCAACCAGGTGTTCTCGGGATCGGCGCGCGGCACGCGCGAGGCGCGCAACCACGACCGCATGGGCGTCGGCGCCGAGCTCGAGTACGCGTGGGCCGCGCACCATGAGCGCTTCGTGGTGGAGCGCGAGCTCAACGAGGCCAATCGCCACGGCTGGGTCGTCGAATACGACCCGCACGATCCGTCGTTCGAACCCGTCAAGCGCACGGCGCTTGGTCGCTTCAAGCACGAAGGCGCGACCTGCGCCGTCGATCCCGATGGACGCGTCGTCGTGTACATGGGCGACGACGACGAGGACGAGCACATCTACCGTTGGACCAGCGCGCGAGCGTGGAACCCGAACGAGCGCGCGGCGAACAGGGATCTGCTCGACGACGGCGTGCTGCACGTGGCGCGCTTCGACGAGGACGGGACGATCGAGTGGCTGCCGCTGGTGCACGGCCACGGGCCCCTCGACGGATCGAACGGCTTCGAGTCGCAGGCCGATGTGCTGATCGAGGCGCGCACGGCGGCGACGCTGCTCGGCGCCACGCCCATGGACCGGCCCGAGGACGTGGAAGCCAATCCGCGCACCGGCAAGGTCTACGCGATGCTGACCAACAACACGCGACGCAAGGAGGCCGACGCCGCCAATCCGCGCGCGCGCAACAAGCACGGGCATGTGCTTGAGCTCGACCCGCCGCGCGACCGCCAAGGACGCGCGTTGCACGCGGCCGACAAGTTCGCGTGGGAGGTGTTCCTCCTGGGCGGCGATCCGAACGACGCGGAGCAACCGGGCGAGTACCACGCCGGCGTCGACGCGGGTGGTTGGCTGACCTGCCCAGACAACTGCACCTTCGATCCGCGTGGCCGCTTGTGGATCGCCACCGATGGCGGCGCGCGTCTGGGCATCGCCGACGGCGTGTGGGCGTGCGATGTGGACGGCGAGGGCCGCGCCTTGACCAAGCGCTTCTTCCGCGCGCCCGTGGGTGCGGAAGTGTGCGGTCCGTGCTTCACGCCCGATGGATCGACGCTCTTCGTGGCCGTGCAACACCCGGGCGAGTCCGATGCGCGCGGCAACGCGCGCGGCGTGCACCATGGCGCGCCGACGAGTCGCTTCCCCGACCACGATCCGGCCCTGCCGCCGCGCTCGGCGGTGGTCGCGTTGCGACGCATCGATGGTGGCGCGCTCGGCGGTTGAGCCACGCACGACGCGCAAGCAAGCGGCCGCGGCGATCCTTGGCGATCGCGCGCGGCCGCATGGTCATCCCGTCGGTGCGGGACCGGCGTGCGTTCAGGGTCGCGGCGCGCGGCACACCGCGCCCGCGTCCGCCGGCCCGACTTCGCCGCTGACGAGGCGCGCCACCGAATAGTCGCCCTCGACGCGCGCGACGCGCACCAAGGCCACCTTCGAATCCGCGCTGCCCAGCTTGCGGCCCGATTGCGGGTCGACGAGTTGCTTGCCCTGGCGCCAGACCTCGAACTCCTCGCCCTGCGCGATGGCGCCCATGCCGCGATTCAAGAACACCTCGCCGCCGGCGACATGCACGACCCCCACCGGCGACGCGCGTCGCCCCAATTCGGTGGCGAGGCGTTGCGAGCAAGCCGAAAGGATAGCCGGCGCGACCTGTGCACCGGGATTGCGGGACTGCAACTGGGCGAAGGACTCTTCGTCGAGCGCCAGGGAGATCTGGTCGGTGTCGCGCACCTCGCCGGTGGCGACCGAGACGAGTCGCCAATCGACCACGACGGTGCCGTGTCGCTTGACGATCTTGCGACCGGTGAGCTGGATGGTCTTCTCCTCGCGGTCGGCGTGCAGGTCCTGGATGCTCGACAAGAGGAGGTAGTCGGCGCCCAGCATCCGACCGAGCTTGATCTGCTCCTGCACATCCGACAGCGACGAGGCGATCAGCGCCTGCTCGCCGACGATCTCCTGCAGCCGATCGCGCTCGAGCAGCGTGAAGGCGCGCGTCTTGAACAAGTCGCGTCCCATCTCGGCCTCGAGCATGCGCGTCGCCTCCACGCCCCCGACGGTGCCGCCCATCACGGTGTACGAGCCGCGCGCCGCGGTCGGCGGCAGCACGACGAGCGTCGGTCGCGCGCCGGGCCGCGGGTTGTCGGGATCCCAGCGCGGGATCCGCGCGCACAAGGTCACGCGAATCTTGCCGCCGCTCGGTTCAGGGACCTCGCCCAGCACCTCGTACGATTGCACGAGTCCGGCGGTACGCACGGAGATGTCCTGCGCCGACAAGGACTGCGAGCGGAAGCTCGAGGCCATGTCCGTCACGGCGTCCTCGAACTTCAGCGACACCACGCGGTCCGAGCTGATCTTGACGCCGTTCGCCTGGCGCACGGCTTCCTGCAACGCTTCGAGCACGGCGCTGGCGCGGTCGAGTCCGACTCCCACGGCTTCGACGCCATCGCAGCCGATGGAACCGGCGCCACCCGTCGCGCCCGCGCCTTGGGGCGCGCCCTCGTCCTCGCGACTGCGACGCACGCCGGGCGTGCCGCCCTTGGCGTCGTAGCCCTGCACGCCGCCCGCCGCGCCGCCACGCTGCGCGTCCGCCGCGGCCTTGGCGGTCGAGGGGCTCCACACGACGACGCAGCCCACGATCGGATGGCCGTGGTCGGGATGGTTCCCCTGCCAATCTAGGAAGCGCGAGGAGCCCTTGATCGTCGCCAAGGCGCGGCGCTTCGCCTGTTCGTGGATCGTGTCCACGAAGTTGCGCACCGTGCCTTCCTCCTCGTAGCTCACGCCGTCCTGCGTGTACTTGGCCGTGTAGTCCTCGACCTCGGCCGTGCGCTCGACTTGGCTTTGGTACACCAGCGTGGCGTTGAGGAAGTCGGCCATGTTGGCCAGCGCGTCGTCGTAGGCCATCTCGCGCGCCGCCTCGAGCACGCGCTCCATGCGCTCCTCGCTCATGCTGGTGGCGACGAGCGGCGCCGCCTGGCCGTAGCCGACGAGGACGCGATCGCCCTTCTCGTCGACGAGCACGCGCACGCCGAGGCGGTCGTACAGGGCCTCCGCGTCGTTGGGGATGCGCTCGGCGAGGGTCTTCTGCGCCGCCGCGCCCTTGGGGTCGGACATGCCGCGTCCGCTGGCGATGGCCTCGGCCAGGCGCTGGTTGTCGCGCGACCACGCCAGGATCACGCCGACATTGGTGCCGCCGTTGGCGCTCGTGCCTTCGAGCGTGGTCATGATGCGCATGCCGGAGACGCGACCCGAGGCCTGCTTGAACGAGACGCGACGCAGCGTCTTCTTCAGCAGCGTGCGCTTGTCCTCGAGGCTCGCGCCCGCCGCCGGCTTCGCCTCCAACTCCGCGAGCGCCTTGTCGAGCATGGCCTCGCCGACCTGCGCGACCTTGTCGCGCAGGCGCTCTTCGTGGCCCTTCACCTCGAGGTTGCGCGGATCGCGCAACGAATCGTCGGCGAAGTAGTCGCGCAGCGTCTCGACCTCGATCCTCACCCCCGTCTCGCGGATGAAGTTGGTCTCCGCCTTCAAGCGCGCTTCGGCGAAGGCCGCGAGACGCGCCTTGCCCCAGGCATCGCTCGTGGTGGGCGCCGAGATCGAGGCCTGCGCCCACAGGATCCACAGCCCGTCGCGATTGTCCGGCCCGAGCTTCAAGCCCTGCTCCTTGAGCCAGGCGTCGCGCTCGGCGTCGAGTGCGCCCGAGGCGAGCTTCTTGAGGTCGGGATAGCGGGCTACGGCCTTCTCGGCGGCCGTGGCACCGGCTTCCTGCGCCCACGCGGTGGCGCTGCACAGGACGAACAAGGCGACGAGCGTGCGAATCATGTTGCTTCCTCGAAGTTCAGCCGCCGATCAGCGGCCTGGTTTCCTGCTTGACCACTTCCTTCTCGTCCTCCCAGACGGCGAGGCCGGTCTTCAGGTCGGTGAGCGTCAGCTTGAAGTTGAAGTACGACTCCTTGTCGCGCCCCGACTTGGTCTTGATCTGCGTGATGATGCCGCCGAGCGCGTACTTGGGCGCCACGGCGGTGCCGTCCTTCTGCACGGTCGTGCTGTCGAACATCGGATCGTCCTTCAGTTCGCGCACCTGGGCCGAAGCTTCCTCCTCGGCCTTGCCGCCGGCGCCCACGGCGGTGGTGGTCAGCACCTTGCCGCTCTTGCGCAGATCGATGCGGATCTTGTCGGTCAGGAGGTTCGTGTCGAGGTGGACGCTCGTGTTGTTCTTGACCTTGCTCACCATCATGATCGCGCGGTTCTCGACGTTGTACGGCGCCATGACGGGATCGTTCTTGAGCGACTCGACCATGGCGGCCGCGGCGACCTGCCAGTCCTTGAAGTTGACGTCGTCGGTGGTGGTCAGGCCGGCGTTGCCGGAAGGATCGACGCGCTTGGCGGGCGAGCCGCAAGACGCGGCGAGGGGCAGGCAGCAGAGGGCGATGGCGAAGAGCTTGGCGTTCATGGGTCGTTGGTCCAGGGGGTTCGGGCGGGTGCGACACCTGCCCTTGTTGGTTTGGCAGGGAGGATACAGGTCGTGGTTCTTCAGTTGGGCAGCTTGCTCAACTTGAGGCGGAAGTCGACGCACTCGGGAGTCGGCGCCGTGCCTTGCACGCTCGCCATCTCGCCCGGGCGGATCGCGATCGGAGTCCAGATGCTGCTGGACGAGGAGATCACGACTCCGCGGCCGTCCAGCCACTCCCACTGGTACTCGAGCTTGCGCTCGTGCGGTTGTCCGTTGCGCAGGCGCGCTTGCACGGCGAGCAGGCCGTTGGCGTTCGAAAGCACGATGCCCTCGGCGCTGGGCCTCAGGGAGGTCTCGCCCACGGAGAGCACCTTGGCGAGGTTCGGGTCGCGCTCGACGGCCTCCACCGGCGTGTTGGGCGAGTGGCAAGCCGGCACGAGGGCGAGGGCGCAGAGGCAGAGCAAGTTCTTCATGGCATGGATGGGGTCGGGTGTCGGGGTTGGATGCGGCGCGCGACCGACGGTCACGGAGCCGCCTTGGTCTCGGCCTGCGCGGCGGGCGCAGGCTTGGGCTTGGCGGCGACATGCGCCTCGAGATGGCCGGGCATCACGCTGGTGGCGATCACGACGGCGGGTCCGCTGGCCGGAAGCGCGAGTTCGCGCACCGCGATCACGTTGCTTCGACCATCCGTCAGGCAGACCTCGACATCGCGGCCCTGCGACAGGTCGGCGCAGGCGACCTGGAACTCCTTGCCGACGGTGCGCCACGAGCGCAGGTCCGCGTTCGACATGATCGCGCTGTAGAGGCTGCCGAGGATCAGGCCGGCCGTGCCGTGTTCCTTTTGCAATTGGTAGGTCAGGATCGCCTTGGCGACCGTGGCCGTGATCGTGCGCAACATGGTCGTGCCGAGGTTCGCGTCGAACTCGGCCATGGCCAGGTTGTCGGCGCACGCGAGCGTCTCGCTGGTCGCGAGCACGCGGCCATCCTTCGCGCGCACCATGATGCGCGATGGTTCGACCAGCTGCGGCTGGACCTTGGGCAGCGCCAACGCGACGAGGCCGATCTTCGGCACGAAGATGGCCAACTTCGTTTCGACCATGCGCGGTCCAGGACCGGATTCGAAGAACACATGCAGCGTGTTCGCCACCGTCTGCGCCGGCGTCGCGTCGAGCGCCTTGGCGTGCTCCCCCACCATCGTCGCGCCCGGCACCATCGCGGCGACATCGCGCAGGTCGACCAGCGCTTCGCCCGGTTCGCCGTCGATGCTGCGCGCGATCGCCGACACGTACGAGGTGTAGGGATTTGAGAAGTTCGCGTACGCCGGCGTGAGGTACGACTTCACATCGCCGTACTCGGCGGCGAGCTTCTGCTGGTTCTCCGGGTCGGACACCGCGGCGTCGGCCTGCTTGTCCTCGACGGTCTCGGCGGTCTTGGCGGCGTCCTCGATGTCGGACGCGTAGGCATCGCGCGCTTCGCGCTGCGATTCATAGGCGAGGCGCGCCTCGACGGCGGCGCCCTCCCAATCGCACAGCCCCATGTAGTTGAGCGCCTTGTAGGTGTGCAGGAGGATGCGGTCCTGCCAACGGCCCGCGTAGGGAATGGCGTTGGCGTTCGTGGCCGCCGAGGCGACTTCCGCGCCCGCGTCGCTGGCGCTGATGACCGCCTTGGCCTTGTACTCGTTGATCTTCGCTTCGGCCTTGGCGAAGACCGCGTTGCTTTCCTCGAAGCGCCCGGCGGCGTGGAGGATCTTGCCTTCTTCGAGCAACCACAGCACTCCGTCGATGCTGTCGCGCTTGCCGTCGTACGACTTGCCCGCGATCTCCGTCGCCGC
>JBKDQQ010000069.1:0-38213 GCA_046341775.1 Planctomycetia bacterium | reverse complement strand
GGATCCGTCTCGGCACTGGATCCGTCTCGGCACTGGATCCGTCTCGGCACTGGATCCGTCTCGGCACTGGATCCGTCTCGGCACTGGATCCGTCTCGGCACTGGATCCGTCTCGGCACTGGATCCGTCTCGGCGCTGGATCCGTCTCGGCGCTGGATCCGTCTCGGGCCATCCACTTGCCGCGATCCATCGGATGCGACCGACCGCGGCGCGCCATCGTGGCGGATCACGCACTTCCCGCGCGGCAAGAGGCCTCGGCGACGCGTGGGCCGCGGCGAGGCGGACTGCTACGCTGGGCGCGTGCCGACTTTGCCGCGCCGCTGGCTGACGATCGTGCTTGCGCTGGGCGCCCTCGCGCAAATGGCCATCGTGCTTGGTGGCGCCGGCGATCCGCTGGCCCTCTCGCCCATCAACGACGCCAAGGTCTATTGGGACTGGGGCGGACGCATCGCCGCAGGGCGTCTGGTCGACGACACGCCGTTCATGTCGGCGCCGCTCTATCCGTACCTCGTGGGCTTGGTGCGCGCCCTTGGCGGAGGCTTGCTCGCCTTGCAACTCGTGCAAGTGGCGCTGCACCTCGCCACCGCGTGGCTCGTCGCGCGCGTGGCGCGCAGGCACCTCGGCGAAGCCGGAGCATGCGCGGCGGTGGTGATCTACCTGCTGCTGCGCGACCCCGCCTACATGACGACGCGGGTCCTGAACTCGACGCTCCAACTCGCCGCCACGGCGTGGGCCTGGGACGCGTGGATGGTCGCCGCGGAACGTCGCACGCGCGCCAGCTCGTCGACGGCGGGACTCGCCCTGGGCGTGGCTGTGCTGGCCAATCCCGTCCTCGCGCCGCTGTTGCTGCTGCTGCCGGCGTGGCACTGGTGGCGCGCGCGCCGCGGCGGCGATGCGCTCGCGTCCATGGCGGTGGCGCTCGCCTGCGTCGCTCCGGCGACCATCCACAACGCGCTCGCCTCCGGCGAGTTCATCCCGCTGAGCGCGCAGTCGGGCCTCGGACTCCACCACGGCAACCAACCCGGCGCGACGGGCATCTACCAGGCGGCCGAAGGCGTCTCGACGGATCGCGCGCGCCAGACCGCGATGGCGCGCGAAGCCGTGCGCGAGCGCACCGACGGCAGCTGGAGCGCGACGGATCGCGAGTACCGGCGCATGGCGCTCGCATACCTGGCCGAGGACCCCGCGCGGACGATCGCGCTCGAGGCGCGCAAGCTGTGGTGGCTCGTCGGTGGAACGGTCTACGGCGACGTGTACACGCCCGAGCTCGAACGCGAGGATGGCCGCCACGCGTGGTTGTGGTTGGCGCCCGTGCCGCTCGCGTGGTGGACCGTGCCGGCGATCCTCGTGGCCGCGCTCGCCGCCCTCCGACGACCGCGCGAGCTGGCGCCCGGGCTGCTCATGTTCGCCGCCAGCGTGCTCGTCGTGCTCGTGTTCTGGTACTCGCCGCGCTATCGCCTGCCCATGGCGCCCTTCGCCGCCGTCGCCGGCGCGTGGTGCGTGCTGCGACTCGTCGATGGCGCCACGCCGCGCCTCCTGCGCGCCGCCGTGGGCGCCAGCTTCGTCGCCTCGGTGCTGGCCTCCACATCCTTGCGAGCCTCGGGCGCCGATGCGCCCGAGGCGTTCCGCGCGCAGTACCTGCACAACAGCGGCGTCGCGTTGGCGCAGCTCGGACGGCACGACGAGGCGCTGGTCGAGTTCGAGCGCGCGGAACGGCAAGGTTCGCGCGCGGCCGGCGCCGCCAAGGCCGAGATGCTGCGCCGCATGGGGCGCGTCGACGACGCCTTGCAGGCCGCGCAAGCCGCCGCGGCGCGCGCCCCGCGCGACCTCGCGGCGCGGCGGAGCTTGGCAGTGGCCCTGGCGCAGGCCGGTCGGCTCGAGGAGGCCGCGCGCGAGTTCGAAGCGGTGTTGCGCGAAGACACGGTCGACGCCGAGGCCATCTCGGGACTCGCCAACACGCATGTGCAGCGCGGCGATCCGCGCTCGGCCGTGCCCTTGTACGAGCGCGCCCTCGCGCTGGCTCCCGCGGACGCGGCGACGCACGCGAACCTCGGTCGTGCGCGACTCGCATTGGGCGAGTTCGACGCGGCGCGGGCTTCGTTCGAACGCGCGGCGGCCTTGGACGCGCGCATGTCGTCGGCGCACGCGGGCCTCGCCGAAGCGGCCTTGGCGCTCGGCGACGCGACGGCCGCCATCGTCCACCTGCGCGAGGCGTGGCGCGCGCGACCGGGCGCCGAGGAGGCCTTGGCGTTGGCCTGGTGGCTCGTCGTGGCGCCCGCACCCGCGACGCACGACGCCGACGAGGCGCTGCGCGTGCTGGCGGACCACGAGGGCGAGCTGGGCGACGATCCGCGCTGGCTCGACGCGCGCGCGGCGGCGCTGGCGCGACGCGGCGCGTGGGACGAGGCCATGCTCGCGCAGGCGCGGGCCATCGCGCGCGCCAAGGAACTGGGCTACGCGCAAGCCTTGCCCGAGTTGGAGGCGCGCGCGGCCTCGTACGCGCGACGCGAGCCCTGGACGCTGCGCTGAGGACGGTGCGGCGCCTTCCGCGCGTCGAGCACGCCCGCTAAAGTCCCCCGCATGGATCGCGCACCGTTGCCGGAGGACGAACTGCAGGCCTTGCTCGCGCACTTGCCGGGTTGGCGGCGCGAAGGGCCTGCCTTGCTGCGCGACCTGCGCTTCGACGACTTCGCGGCCGCCTTCGCCTTCATGCGCCTCGTGGCACTCGACGCGGAGGAGCTCGACCACCACCCGGACTGGTCGAACAGCTGGAACAAGGTCTCGATTGCCTTGACCACCCACAGTGCGCGATGCTTGACGCGCCTCGACGCGGAACTAGCGCGTCGCATCGAACGCCGCGCCCTCGAATCCGGCGCGCAAGCCATTCCATGAAGCCCGAAGACCAGATCGATCCCATCGAAGCCCGCGTGCTGGGCGTGCTCGTCGAGAAGCAGTTGACGACGCCGGATTCGTACCCGCTGTCGCTCAACTCGACGACCGTGGGCTGCAACCAGAAGAGCAACCGCGATCCGGTCACCGAGCTGCTCGACGGCGAAGTGCACCAGGCGCTGTCCAAGCTGATCATCAAGGGCTACGCGGGACTGGTCGCCACCGCAGGCAGCCGCGTGGAGAAGTACCGCCACAACGTGCGCGAGCGGCTGTCCTTGTCGGACCAGGAGGTCGCGGTGCTGGCGGAGCTGCTGTTGCGCGGACCGCAGCAGCCGGGCGAGATGCGCGCGCGCGCCTCGCGCATGAAGGAGATCGCCACGCAGGAGGCGCTGATGGGCGTGTTGCGCGCGCTGGAGTCCAAGGGGCTCGCGCAGCGACACGACCCGCCTCCCGGCTCGCGCGCGGAGTTCTGGTCGCAACGCCTCGCGCCGACCGCGCATCCCTTGCCGTCGCGCGAAGCCACTTTGCACGCCTCGCCCACCGTGGTGCCCGCCGCGACGGTGGCGCCGGCCGTCGGAGCCGCCGATCCCCTGGCGCGCATCGGCGCGCTCGAGGCGCGCGTCGCCAAGCTCGAGTCGCAGCTCGCGGCGCTGGCAGCGAAGCTGGGCGAGCAACTCGAAGGCTGAAGCGCCGACGGCTCAGCGCGCGTCCGCGCGCGCGAGGTGCTCGCTCAACTCGGCCGCCACCGACAAGGCGATGGCGTTGGGCTCCTTCGAGTGCTTCGACACGCCGATCGGGCAACGCACCCGCGCCAGTTGGTCCTCGGTCGCGCCGCGCGCGAGCAGCCGCGCCCGGAACTTGCTCCACTTGCGCGCGCTGCCGATCAACCCCAGGTAGGCGAAGTCGCGCGCCAGCGCGCGCGCGAGGATCTCCAGGTCCAAGGCGTGGCTGTGGGTCATGACGAGCACCAGCGCGTCGGACGGCAGCTCGTCGACCTCCGCCTCGGGCGCGTCGACGAGCAGCAACTCCCAGGCGCGCGCGGCGGGCGGCTCCGGCACCAGTTCCTCCGCGCGGCGCGGATCGACGAGCAGCATGTCGGCGCCCAGCCACGGCGCTAGCCCGGCCAAGGCCTGCGCCACGTGGCCCGCGCCGAACACGACCACCTTGGGGCGGCGCCAGGCGTAGGTCTCGACGTGCAGCCGTACCTTGCCGCCGCAACACTGTCCCGCGGCGTCCGACAACGGCACTTCGATCGTCTCCACGGCGGAGCCGCGCGCGAGTTGCGCCATGGCGTGCTCGCAGGCGAGCTGCTCGAGCCTGCCGCCGCCGATGGTGCCGTGGACGGGCCGACCACCGGCCACCACCATGCGCGCGCCCGGTTCGCGCGGACCCGAGCCCACCAGCCCGGCGACGACCACCAGGGCGCAGGGAGTGCGCGCGTCGCGCAGCCGCGACAAGGCGTCGATCCAATCGCGCGGTCTGTCGTGGGCGGTCTCGGCCATGGCGGCTGGATGCAGAGGATAGCGCGTCGAGGCGGGCGCGGGATGCGTATCCTCGTGCGCCATGAAGATCGCGTGCCTAGGCGGCGGACCGGCCGGCTTGTACTTCGCCATCCTGATGAAGAAGGCCTTCCCCGAGGCCGCGATCGTCGTGCACGAACGCAACAAGGCCGACGACACCTTCGGGTTCGGCGTGGTCTTCTCGGACGAGACGCTCGGCAACTTCGAGGCGGCCGACGAACCGACCTACCGCGAGATCCGCCGCTTGTTCCGGTATTGGGGCGACATCGAGACGCACCTCGGCGACGAGGTGGTGCGCTCGACCGGCCACGGCTTCTGCGGTATGTCGCGCCGCCGGCTGCTGCAGGTGTTCCACGCGCGCTGCCGCGAGTTGGGCGTCGAGCTGCGCTTCGAGAGCGATGTCGTCGACGACTCGACCGTGCAAGCCGACCTGGTCGTCGCCTGCGACGGAATCAACAGCGCCGTGCGCGCGCGCCACGCGGACCACTTCCAGCCGTCGCTCGACTGGCGCAAGTGCAAGTTCACTTGGCTGGGCACGACGCTGCCGATGGACGCGGTCACCTTCTGGTTCGAGCGCACCGAATTCGGCGTGTTCCAGGTGCACGCCTACCCGTTCGAGGAGGGCCTCGGCACCTTCATCGTCGAGTGCACGGAGGAGGCGTGGCGCGCCGCGGGACTCGACAAGGCCGACGAAGCCGCCACCATCGCGTTCTGCGAGCGCGTCTTCGCGCGCAAGTTGGGCGGGCACAGGCTGGTGGCGAACCGCTCCATCTGGCGCACCTTCCCGACCGTGCGCTGCGGCGCGTGGACCAAGGGCAACCTGGTGTTGATCGGCGACGCGGCGCACACGGCGCACTTCTCCATCGGCTCGGGCACCAAGCTCGCCATGGAGGATGCGATCGCCCTGCGCGACGTCTTCGTGCGCCACGGCGTCCAGGACGTGCCCGCGACCCTCGCGAAGTACGAGGAGGCGCGCAAGACCGAGGTGCTCAAGCTCCAGAAGGCGGCGCAGACCAGCCTCGAGTGGTTCGAGAATTCGGCGCGCTACATGGACCAGGATCCGGTCGAGTTCACCTTCAACCTGATGACGCGCAGCAAGCGCATCACCTACGAGAACTTGAGGAAGCGCGATCCCGAGCTCGTGCGTCGCGCGACCGAACGCTACGCGCGCGCCCAAGGCCGCGCCACCGCCGCGGGACGCGCGACGCCTCCGCCGGCCTTCGTCCCGCTGGCCATCCGCGGAGTCGAGCTCGCCAACCGCATCGTCGTGTCGCCCATGTGCCAGTACAGCGCCCACGAGGGCGTGCCCGGCGATTGGCACCTCGTGCACCTCGGCTCGCGCGCCATCGGCGGCGCCGGTCTCGTGCTGGCCGAGGCCACCTCGGTCTCCAGCGACGGACGCATCACGCCCGGCTGCACCGGACTGTGGAACGACGCCCAGCGCGACGCGTGGAAGCGGATCGTCGACTTCGTGCACGCCTCGAGCGGCGCCAAGCTCGGGATCCAACTGGGCCACGCGGGGCGCAAGGCCTCGTGCTCCACGCCGTGGGAAGGCGACGCGCCGCTCGTCGATGCGCGCGCGTGGCCGACGATCGGGCCTTCCGCCGACGCCTTCAAGGAAGGCTGGCACGTGCCGAAGGCCATGACGCGGTCCGACATGGACCGCGTGCGCGACGACTTCGTCGCGGCGACGCGACGCGCGCTCGCGGCGGGCTTCGACCTGCTCGAGTTGCACGCGGCGCACGGCTACTTGCTGTCGAGCTTCCTCTCGCCGCTCTCGAACAAGCGCCTCGACGAGCATGGCGGCAGCCTCGCGAACCGCATGCGCTATCCGCTGGAAGTGGTCGAGGCCGTGCGCGCGGCCTGGCCTGCGGACAAGCCGCTCTTCGTGCGCATCAGCGCCAGTGATTGGCTCGACGCGGAGGGCGGCTTCACCTGCGACGATGCCGTCGTGCTGGCGCGCGAACTGAAGCTGCGTGGCGTCGATTGCGTCGATGTCTCCAGCGCGGGGAACTCGCCGCGCTCGCGCATCGACTTCGGCCGCATGTACCAGGTGCCCTTCGCCGACGCGATCCGGCACGGCGCAGGCGTGCTCGTGCAGTGCGTCGGCGCCGTGCAGGGCATCGACCACGCCAACACGGTGCTGGCGGCGGGGCGCGCGGATCTCGTCGCGATGGCCCGCCCGCACCTCGCCGATCCGTACTTGGCGTTGCATGCGGCGGCCGAGGCTGGCCACGAGGTGCCGTGGCCCAGGCAGTACCTCGCCGCCAAGCCGCGTCCGCGCGCCGGCGAGATCGACTGAACCCGGCGGGGAGCGACCATGCCGCTGCGCGCCGTCGAGAATCCGCCCAATCCTTGGCATGGCGCGCACGTCGAGTGGATCGACGCCCCGCCTCCGGCGCAGCTCAAGGTCTACGAGGAGGAGGCGAAGAGCCTCGTCGTCGAGCACGACTCGCCCGACATCGGCTTCCGCTTCGGGGCCAATCCCTATCGCGGCTGCCAGCACGCCTGCGCCTACTGCTACGCGCGGCCCACCCACGAGTACCTCGACTTCGGCGCGGGCACGGACTTCGACACGAAGATCGTGGTCAAGACGAACGCGCCCGAGCTGCTCGCCAAGGAGCTCGCCACCAACCGGCTCGATGGGCAGCCGCTCGTCCTGTCGGGCAACACGGATTGCTACCAACCGCTCGAGGCGCACTACCGCCTGACGCGGCGCTGCCTCGAAGCGTGCCGCGCGCGCGGCGTCGGCGTCGCCATCATCACCAAGGGCGCGCTGGTGCGGCGCGACATCGACATCCTGGCGCGCATCGCGCGCGAGGGCGGCGCCACGGTGAACATCACGGTGCCGTTCCTCGACGCGCAGGTGGCGCGCGCGATCGAACCGCTGGCACC
Organism: Planctomycetia bacterium; assembly: GCA_046341775.1. Taxonomy (GTDB): domain Bacteria; phylum Planctomycetota; class UBA1135; order UBA1135; genus SXXH01. Next base: position 30,910 of record JBKDQQ010000069.1, on the reverse strand, counting down.
CTCTCCGCGCACGCGCTTCGACGCGATGCGCGCCTTGAGCGAGGCCGGCATCGAGGTCGGCGTGTCCTGCGCGCCCATGATCCCCGGACTCAACGAAAGCGACCTGCCGCGCATCCTCGAGGCCGCGCAAGCCCATGGCGCGCGACGCGCGTTCATGACCATGCTGCGCCTGCCCACGAGCGTCCTGCCGGTGTTCCGCGAGCGCATCGCCACGGCGTTCCCCGAACGCGCGAGGAAGATCGAGCACGCCATCCTCGAGATGCGCGGCGGACGCTGGAACGACGCGGACTTCGGCCGGCGCATGCGCGGCGAGGGCGAGCGCTGGAGGATGGTCGAGTCGCTCTTCCGGGTCACCTGCCGCAGGTTGGGCCTCGACGACGGCGAGGCGCGACTCGCGCGGCCTGACGACAAGCGCGGCCGCCAAGGCGAATTGTTCGAGACTTGAGCGCGCGGTCGCGTGCGCTCACCAGCGGTGGTAGGCCGGATGGCCTTCCTTGACGGCCACGAAGGTCCCTCGGCAGTTCGCCGTGACCTTGCCGCCCGCCTCGAGCGTGGCTTCCACCACCGCGCGGTCCTCGCCGGATTCGACGACCCTCGCGCGCAAGTGGACCGGCGCGTTGGTCGGCGTCGGGCGCTTGAGCTTGACGTGGAAGTCGGCGGTCACCGTGCAGGGCGGCGTTGCGGCGCCCGACTGGCGCATCAAGTGCCAAGCCGCCGTCCAGTTGCCGTGGCAATCGAGCAGCGCGCCGACGATGCCGCCGTTCAGCATGCCGGGAAAGGCCTCGTGGTGCGGCTCCGGCGTCCAGGTCGCGACGACCTCGTCGCCTTGGACGAAGCTCTTGATGCGCAGGCCCTTGTCGTTGGCGGGTCCGCAACCGAAGCAGGCGTTCTTCGGCGCGTAGCGGTCTTGCAATGCGGACTCTTGGTACTCGCTCACTTCGATCCTCCTGCCTGCTCGGCGACGGACGCCGTGGGTCGCGCGCCCCGGGACGTGCCGCGCACGGCGCGAGTGGACGCGTCGACGAGGGCGGGTGCGACGCGTTGGAACGACTCCGGCCGCGCGATGGCGGCCGGAGGGTGTGCTGGTGGGCTAGACAGGACTCGAACCTGTAACTTCCACGATGTGAACATGGCACTCTGCCATTGAGTTACTAGCCCAGTTTGGAGCGGAGAACATAGCGCCTGCGGTCGCCCGCCGCAAGGGGAACGGCCGGCGATGGCCGCTGGCGGGACCGAGAGGCCATTTCGCGCGCCGGGAGACGCCGCACGGCGCGTCGGGGACGGTGCGCGGCGCCCTTGGAAGCGTGGCGCGCGGCGAGCAGGTCGCGTCCCTACTCGATGTCCTTGCCGAGCGTCCCGCGCAGGATGTCGTGCAGACGCGCCTCCGCGCGGCGCAGCATCATGCGCACGGCATCCTCGCTCTTGCCGCCGAGCAGCATGCCGGCCTCGCGCAGCGACTTGCCTTCGAAGAAGACCGCGGTGATGGCGGCGCGATGCTCGGGCGAAAGGTGCTCGAGCGCTCCGCGCAACTGCGACCACGACTCCTGTTGGGAGACATGCTGCGTGACGGTCATGTCCGCGGTGGCGGGTTCGACGCCGCGCGCCTCGTCGGGATCGTCGCCCGCGCCGGCCAAGTGCCGCTCGCGCCCCGCGTCGCGCTTGCGCGCGCCGTAGAACTCGGCCTTGTCGCGGATCTTGTTCTGCAGGATCTGGATCAACCAGCGGACGAGCGAGCCCTCGCCGCGGTACTCGTAGTTGGCGAGGTCGCGCGTCGCCTCGCGGAAGGTCGTCTGCGCGAGATCGTCGGGGTCCTCCTTGAGGCGCAGACGCGGGCCGATGCGTCGCCGCGCCGTCTCGAGCACCAGCGCGTGGTAGCGCGCGAACAAGTCGTTGAGGGCCTGCGTGTCGCCGGCCTTGGCGCGCGCCACGAGCTTGGCGGTCGCGTCGTCCTCGAAGCCCTCGGGGAGCGCGAAGGCTCCCTGGTGGTCGTCTGCTTGGTCGCCGGCCATCTGCACCGCAGGTTAGCCGCCGGCGCGCCCCTTGGCCACCAGGACTCTTCAAGCAGCCGGGCGTGGCGAGCCGCGACGGGGACTACTCGACCACCACCCCGCCCTTCATCACCCACGAAACCCGCTCCATGGCGGAGATGTCGCGCAGCGGGTCGCCATCCACCGCGACCATGTCCGCCAGCAAGCCCGGCGCGAATCGGCCTCGATCCGGCGTCCCGCACAGTTCCGCCGCGTGGATCGTGGCCGTGCGCAACGCTTCGGCGTTCGACATGCCGTGGCGGGTGTAGGTCGCGAACTCGCGCGCGTTCTCGCCATGCGGATGTACGCCGGCGTCCGTGCCCAGGGCGATCTTGACGCCCGCCGCGATGGCCTTCGCCAACCACTCGCTGCGCAGGGGGAACAACGCCTCGGCCTTCCTGCGCCAAAGCGGCGGCAGCTTCTCCAACTCGAGGCGCTCGACGCAGTACTGGGTCGGCACGAGCCATGTACCGCGCTCCTTCATCAGCGCGATGGCCTCGTCGGACAGGATGCTGCCATGCTCGATCGAGTCGACACCCGCTCGCACGGCGGCGAGGATGCCCTCGGTTCCATGCGCGTGGGCCGCGACCTTGACGCCATGGCGCCGCGCCTCCTCGACGATCGCCTGCATCTCGCGCGAGTCGAGTTGCTGTGCTCCGATCGACTCCTCGAAGGACAGCACGCCGGCGGTCGCCATGATCTTGATCGTCTTGGCGCCGTGCTTGATCTGCTCGCGCACCGCCTTGACGCACGCATCGGGGCCATCGGCGACCCCCGAACGCGGCGATTGCTCGAGCAGCCCGGGCCGGAAGCCGCCCGTGTCGCCGTGGCCGCCGGTGATCGAGATGGCGTGACCGGCCGGGATGATGCGCGGGCCGACGATGTCGCCGCGCTCGATGGCCTTCATCAGCGAGACGTCCACGAAGTCGTCGCAGCCCAGCTCGCGCACCGTCGTGAATCCCGCCATGAGCGTGCGTTCGGCATGGCGCGCGCCGCGCAGCGCCGCGTCGGCCGGTCCTTCCAGCACGGGTCGCAACGCGCTCTGCGCGTCGATCTGGAAGGCGAGGTGCGTGTGGCAATCGATCAAGCCGGGGACGAGGGTGCGATCGCCGAGATCGATCACCTGCGCTCCCGCCGGAGCCGCCTCTGCGAGCCCCGCGGAAACGATGCGGTCGCCACGCACCACCACCTCGCCTGGCGCGTAGTGCGCGCCCTTTTCGACATCCAGCACGCGCCGGGCACGAACGACCAGCAGCGGGCCGTCGGGCTGCGACTCGGGCAGGGACTGAGAGGCGGGCGACTGCTGCGCGGCGGTCGTGGGCTGCGCGGCGGTCGTTGGCTGCGCGGCGGTCGTTGGCTGCTTCGCGACGATCGGCGTCGTTGCCGCGGTCGATGGAGCCGTGGCCGTGGGCCGGGGTGTCGCATGCGCCTCGGGCTGGAACGATCCACCACTCGAGTTCGCTTGGCACGCGGCCAGCCACATCGCGGCAGCGACGAACAGGGCGTTGGCGATGGTAGCGGGAGTACGCGTGGCGTCCGAGCCCAGCAGCGAAAGAGGCGCGCGGTTCGAGGGCAGCATGTGCGTGATGCTACCGCGCGCATCCTCCAAGGACCGCAACGTCACCCACGACCTGCGAGGCGCAGGAATTCCTCCTCGAGGATCACCCGCACTCCAAGTTCCTCGGCCTTCTTGGCCTTGCTGCCAGGCTTGCCCCCGACCACGAGGATCGTGGTCTTGGCGCTGACCGAGGAAGCCACCGCGCCGCCCAGTTCCTCGACGCGCTGCTTGGCCTCGGCGCGCCCCATCTGCTCCAAGGTGCCGGTGAAGACCACGGTCTGGCCTGCGAATGGTCCGTCCACGACGCGCGGCGCTGGCGCTTCGATGACGACTCCAAGCTCCAACAATCGCGAGGCCGTGCGAGACAAGCGCTCGTCGCGGAACCAACGCGCCACCTTGGCCGCGACCTCGGGACCCACGCCATCGACCAGCATGAGCTCCTCTTCGCTGGCCGAGGCGATGGCCTCCAGGGACTGGAAATGCTGGGCGAGCACGCGCGCGGTGGACGGCCCCACATCAGGAATGGCCAGGGCGACCAGGAAGCGCGCCAGGGGCACGCGCCGCCGCTGCGCCAGTTCCGCCTGCAGGTTGTCGATGCTCTTCTTGCCCCAGCGATCCAGCGCCATGAGCTTCTCGCGCACCTCGTCCGACGCGTCGAGCGCGAAGACATCGGCGGCGCCTCGGAGCAGCCCCGCGTCGTACAACTGGGCGATCTGCTTCTCCCCCAGGCCTTCGATCTCGAACGCGCCTTGGCCAACGAGGATCAAGGTGCGGCCGATGCGCTGCGGCCCGCACTCAGGATTCGGGCAACGCCAGTACTTGCCCTCGGCGACGGGCGCGGTGCCGCAGGCGGGGCAGCCCTTGGGGACGCCCCAATGCTCCATCCAACGGTGCGCCACGGATCCATCGTCGCGCGCCACGGCTGCCTGCAGCTCATCGGGAAGGCTCGCCCCCCAAGCCGCGGGCGCGTCGCCTTCGGCGGCCTTCGCCACGCCGAGGATCTGCGGGATGACGTCGCCGGCGCGACGCAAGAACACACGGTCGCCGACCTTGAGCCCCAACTCGGCGACATAGTCGGCGTTGTGCAAGGTCGCATGCCGCACGGTGATGCCGCCGACTTCGACAGGCAACACATGCGCCCTCGGCGTCAAGCGACCACCGTTTCCGACCATCGTCTCGATCGCCCGCAGGGTCGCGGAGACCTCGCGCGCAGCGAACTTGTGGGCGTACTGCCACCTCGTCGAGCGCGAAGTCGTGCCCAGGCGCTCGCGCAAGTCGAAACGATCGAGCTTGGCGACGATGCCGTCCATCTCGAACGGAATCGCGTCGCGTCGCGCCTCGATCTCGTCGTGGTAGGCGAGGCACGCCTGCAGGCCGCGCACGACGCGGCCATGGCCGGAATCGGCGAAGCCCCACGCACGCAGCGCCTTGCCGGCCTCTTCCTGCGTCGAGAACGCGACACCCTCGCAGCGCGGCATGGCCCAGATGTGGAATTCCAGCGGATAGCGCGCTACTTCCGCCGGATCGTTGCGACGCATGGCGCCGGCGGTGGCATTGCGGGCGTTGGCGAATCGCTCCTCGCCGCGCGCCACGCGGGCGGCGTTGAAGCGTTCGAATCGGTCGCGAGCCATCAGCACTTCGCCGCGCACCTCCAAGAGTCGCGGCAAGCCGCGCGCGCCGCCGTCGAGGACGAGGGGCAGGTTGCGGATGGTGCGCGCGTTGGCGGTCACATCCTCGCCTCGATCGCCATCGCCGCGCGTCACGGCGCGCGCCAAGCGCCCGCCTTCGTAGACCACCGACAGGGAGACGCCGTCGAACTTCGGTTCGACCACCCACGCGAGGTCGGCGTCCTCGAGGTTCAGGAAGCGCAGGATGCGCGCTTCGAAGTCGTGCACCTCCTCGACGCTGAACAGCGAGTCGATCGACAGCATCGGGACGGCGTGCTCGACGACGGCGAATCCTTGACCTTCCGGCACCGGCGCGCCGACGCGCCGGGTGGGACTGTCGTCCAGCACGAGGGCCGGATGGGCCGCTTCGAGTTGCTGGAGCTCGCGGAACAGGGCGTCGTACTCGGCATCCGAAATCTCCGGCCGCCCCTCGACGTAGTACAGATGGTCGTGATGGCGCAGGGCGCGCACGAGCGTTCCCATGCGCGCGAGCGCCGCGGAGTCAGCCTGGTTGCCTGAAGGCGAGGACTTGGCCATGGGTCGTGCGTAGTCGTCAGGAAAGCGCTGCGCGAGTATCGCAAACGAGGCGCCGGTAGGTCCCCGCGCGTTCGTGGCCTCCGGGGCCGCAGACGGGTGTGCTCATTCGTGGACAAGGAGCGCGGGTGCGGACAGTGCGCCGGAGCGGTCGCCTCGAACGCCCGACCAAAGCCAGCCGACCAAGGCAGAGCGGGAAACCGCCGCGAAACATGGCGTTGTGCAGGCGCCGGGACCAAGGGTCGAAGGGTCGCCCCTGCAGAACCGGTGAGCGTCGATGCCGCACCCCAGGTGCGGACCCGGTCCTCATGGTTGCGTGCCGAGGTCCGACGGGGTGAAGGCCTCCGGCAGCAGCTGGTCCATGGTGGTCTTGCGCCGTTCCGCGCCCGGCCCCACGACGACCACCTGCATCCGTGGACCGAACTCGGACAGGAATTGCCTGCACGCGCCGCAGGGCATCAGCAGCCGCGGTAGGTTGGAGGCGACAGCCACCGCCCGGAAGTGCTTGGCCCCCGCCGCGACGGCCGAAACGAGCGCGGTACGTTCCGCGCAGATCGTCAAGCCGTAGCTTGCGCTCTCGACATTGCATCCGTCGTGGATGCGTCCCGCATCGTCGAGCAGCGCCGCGCCGACGCACACGCCCGAGTACGGCGAGTGCGCGGCTTGCACCGCTCGTCGCGCGGCGGCGACCAAGAGGTCTTCTGTAACAGCGTCCAAAGGGGCGTCCATGGGTTGTGCGTCTCGGTGCGTCTAGGTGCGACTCGCGTCGCGATGGATGGTCATGCGCCCTGCGCGAGCGCGGCAAGTGGATCCGCCCCACGCCGAGAGGCGGCGTGCGAGTGGCAGCGTGCCTCATGCGGCACCGGCAGGAACAGCCCCAACCGGCGAGTCCCAAGCGCCCTTGCGAGCCACGGGCGACGGAAAGCAGTGCCTTCGGTCGCTCTCGCCGTCGCGACGGGCACGCCGGCGTGGATGTGCGGAAGGTCGGTGCGAGCTTGGAACATGCGGGTATGGCGCGGTGGAGGTTGCCGGTCGGACGCTGCGCTGGGCGTAGTGTGCCTTGTGCGTTCCCTGCGGTGGAGACAGATCGGGCTCGGCTCGCAGGCGCTGAGATTCCTGGGCCGAATTGAGCCGGGCCGAGGTGAGCTGGGCCGAGGCGGTGAGCTGGGGCGAGGTGGTGACTGGGCCGAGGTGGTGACTGGGCCGAGGTGTCGGCGCGGGCATCCTGAAGTCGGCATCTTGGTGCCGCCTTCCCTGCGCCGGATGTACCGGCGCCTGTTTCCAAGCGCTACCTCTCGCAAGGTTGGAGGTCCCGCAAGGCTAGAGGTCCCACAAGGCTAGAGGATCCGCAGTACGAGAAGATCCCGCAGTACGAGAAGATCCGCACGACGCGAGGAACCGATGGAGCGAGTGACCGGCGGGCAGGAGCCTCGACGGAGGCGGTGCGCATTTCAACACGCCGCCTCCAGGTGCGAGCCATGAGGTGCCTGTCACCGCCGCGGGCAGCAGCGGCCCGCGGCAGTCAGCACCCTCATCCCATGCCTTCACCGCACGAGATGAGGCCGTGTCCGTCAGGCCATGCCCATCAAGCCCTGTCTTGGTTCTTGGGCTTGCGTCCGCGTCGCTTGGGGGCATCGCCCGCAGGTGACGACTTGGTAGGCGCGGGCATCTGGCCCGGCGGCAGCGGATGCTTGCGCGGCCGCCCGGGACGGCGTTTCGCCGGTGGTGCGATGCCATCCGCGCCGGCGGTCGAGCCAGGTCCACTCTGCGCAGCGCCGAGATCGGCGCTTCTCGAGCCGAAGCCGTCCTGCGGATCGCCAGGGGCAGGTGCGCACAGCGCCGGGTCCTGGTTCCACCCTGCCCGATCGTCGACCAGCGCAGCCTCGAGATCATCGGCGCCGGATCGCGCAGCACACCCCCAGACTTGCTCGTCGGAGGCGCCGACGGAGGAAGCAGACTCGGACACCAGATGGGCCAGCCCACGCTGCACAGGTCCGCCGAGATCCGGCGGTGCGTAGGCGCGGCCTCCCGTGCGCGCGGGCGACGACTCGTGGGTTCCTTGCGCGAGGTGGGCCCCTGGCTCGGCCTCGAGCTCGGCCTCGTCGTCCTCGACCGAGGAATTCGACAGGAAGCGCGAAAGGTCATGGCCCGCGAAGGCGCCGGAGCGCCGCGACGGACCGTCTTCGTCCATCTGCGGCGCGAATGGCACGGAGCGGGGCGACCGGGTCTCGTGCGCGTCGACGGACGGCGCGGCATCGGGCAGCGCTTGGCTTGACGCATCGTCCGCGTGTCCGTCATCGATCGGTTCGTAGCCGGCATAGGGGACACGCGTGCGCATCTCGCGTCGCCCCGTTTGCGGGTTCTCGCGTTCCTCGAGTTGCACTTGCACCTCGGCCCGGCGCCCAACGAGGTCCTGCGGCTCGATCTCGACCACACCCTGCGTGGAAACGCCCAAGCCCTTGAGCACATGCCGCACGCGGGCCACGCCGCGGTCGCTCCATGTCAGGGAGTCCCAAGCGGCCGTGCGGCCGTGATGCACGCCACCGACCACCTCGAGGCGGAAGGTCCAGCGGGTGCTGCCATCGCGGGCCACGCCGGGACGCACCTCCGTCACCCTGCACACGTGCCGGCCGGGCGGCACGCTCACGAAGGACTGGACATCGTCCACATTGGTGAAGTCGAACTTCATGGTTTGGTTCCTTGCTTGGTAGGTGTGGTTGGACTTGTCGATCGTCGCGCGGTGGATGGATGGGGACCCGTCTGCGACCAGATCGGGCCTTGCAGCCGCCCGCCCGGGACCGGCCAGCGGCCCGGGAGGGACGAAGGCCGAGACCGACGACCGGAGAACGGACCGGGTCGGCGACGCGCGGCGGTCGTCGAGTCGGCGCCCGACCAGCCACCCGCGGCATCCGAGCCGGACGGGCCCGATGCGCCGCGGCTGCGTCGCAGGCGCGCCGAGTCCCCCGGCACCTTCCTGACGAGCGCCGCGCGCACCTCTGCAGCAGGCAAGCCTTGGAAATCAGGCAAGAACTGCGTCAGGAACCGGGGCGCTACACTGTCCGTGCGCCATGCTCCTCCGCTCGCTGGCCTTGCTCGTCCTGTGCAGCCCCGTCGTCGAGGCCCAGGTCAAGCCCACCGCCCACGAGGTGACCGAACCTTGGCGCGGCCTCGCGCACATGTTCGATCGCTGCCTCCCGCCCGACTTGGGCAAGGAGGAAGACAATCGCAACGTGGCCCTGCTGCTCGACGCGACGCGCGCCTTGAAGTCGAGCGGCTTCGAATCGGCCTTCACAGCGGCGCTCGACCGCCATGGCGACAAGCTCGGCCGCACGCGCTTCACCGTGCAGCGCCTCGGGGAAGACAAGCCGGTGCTCGTCGACACCGGCGACATCGAGGCGGTCAAGCAAGCCGTCGCCAAGGCGCTCGAGACCGAGGACGAGCGCATCAAGAACATCTACGCCGAGCTGCGCGATTTCGTCGGCCCGGTGGCGACGCGTTCGGGCGAGAAGGTCGTGCTGCTGGCGACGCTGGACAACGGCGACGCGGAGGACGACGTGGAAGCGACGGCGGCGCGCCTGCGTGGCATCGGCGTGCGCTTGCACATCCTCGCCGGCGAAGCCTATGTCGCCGACACGTACTGGGCGTGGCGGCGCGACGCGGACAAGCCCAAGGGCACCGAGTTCCATGGCGGCGACAGCGCCGTGGTCGATCTGCCCTTCGGCTGGTTGTTCCAGCAAGCCGTCGCCAACGAGGTGACGCCCGCCGGACACGCGGCTTGGGGACTCAATCGCCTCGCGGCCGTCGCGGGCGGTCGCGTGCATGTCTATTCGGCCTCGGGTGGCGGAGAACATCTGTGCGCGCCGATGGCCGTTTGCGTCGCGTGCAGCGGCGACCACATCGCGCCCGACGAGGTCTACTCTCGCGCGCGGCTGGCCGAGGTCGCGCCGAGCGCGGCGGCGCGCGACGATGTGCTGCGCGAACTGGCCGCCGACCCGTGGCACCGCGCCACGCTCGCGGCGTGGAACGCGAGCCTCAAGGCCGGACTCGTCAGCGGCGCTCCGCCCAAGGGCACGGAGCCCGCGGGCACGGACTCGGCCGCGACCGGTCGCCAACTCTTGTTCAGCGGCGCCAACCCCGCGCGCAACGCGGCCAAGGCCGAGCAAGCGGCCAAGGACGCGCAGCGCATCCTCGAGGCGCTCGACGCGGACCTCGCCAAGATCGCGCCGGACGCGGGCGCGCCGCGCCAACGCGCCATCGCCGAGTACACGCGCGTCATGCTGCGGCTCACGAAGGCGAACCTGCTCTTGTACGCGGCATGGTCGCGCGAGCTGGCGCCGAGGATGCTGGACGAAGATGCGCTGTACGAGCCACCGGAGGTCACGCCGCACATCGGCTCCGGCAGGGTGGCGGGCACGGGATGGAACAACCGCACGCTGTGCCACGGCGTCGACCACTTCCACGCCCAACGCTTGCCGGGTGGCGATGCGGTGCGCGCCGAGTTGAAGTTGCTGGAGTCCGAGTTCGACGCGTACATGGCGCGCCATGCGCATGGTCCATGGGCGGTCGCCATCCACCGCGCGGGCGTCGCGTACTTCCACTTGACCTGGAGCGGGCTCGCCGTCGAATCACGCGTGCGACCCAAGTCGAAGGGCGCAACCGAGTCGAACCCGAAGACGGGCGGGGCGCGACCCGCGCGCGGCGGCGGTTCGAGCGGCGGATCGGGTCCGAGGACCGGCGGATGATGCCCGACTCGCGCAACGCCTTCGCACGCGCGCTGGCGAGCGGCGCGGCACCGCGCCTCGCGTGGATCGCCTGCGTCGTCGCGGCGCTGGCGGCCAGCCGAGCGCTGGCGGCGCCGACGCAGCCCGCCGAGCGCGCAGGACAACAAGCCTCGCCCGCCGAGCGCCAGCGGCTCGCGCAATTGGTCGACGATCTCGGGAGCAGGGATTGGCCCACCTCGAACGACGCATTCCTGGTGCTGCTGCGCGAGAAGCCCCCTGCCGCGCTGCCGCTCGTCGTCGCGGCCATCGAGGGCTTCGGCCTCGAGGGCCAAGGCCAGGCATTGAACCTCGTCATCGCCTACCCCGACGACGCCAAGTTGCCCGTGCTGCGCGCATGGCTCGACTCGAAGTCGCCGCTGGTCGAGTTGGGCGCCGCCGCGTGGCTGCACCGCGTCGGCGAGACGCGCCACTTGGCGCACATCGCAGGTCCCTTGCGGCGCAAGGATGCGCCGATCGCCCTGCGCCGCGCTTGCCTCCAAAGACTGCACGGCCTCCGCGACGAGGCGGTCCTCGCCTTGGTGCGCGAGTTCCTCGCACCAGACGCGCCGGCCGCGCTCGTGGGCGACGCGCTGTGGCTGCTGCTCTACGCGGAGGACGGCAAGTCCGTCGCCTTGGCGCGCGCGCGCGCCGCCGATGCCGCGCACCCCGCGCGCGCCAAGCTCTTGTCCTTCCTCGTCGCCAACGGCGCGGCGGAGGCGGGCGTCGAGTTGGCGCGCCTCCTGCGCGAAAAGCCGACCGCGTTGGCCGAGGCGAGCCTCTTCTTGGAACGAGCTTCTTGGTTGCCGCCGGAGCTCGCCGCGGCCATCGGCGAGCTGGCGCAGGCCGACAATCTCGCGGTGGCGCTGCAGGCGATCCGGCTCGTGGGCACCTTCGGCGAGGCCAAGGACCTGGAACGCGTGGCGGAGTTGCTCGACGGCAAGGACCAAGCCCGCGCGCGCGCCGCCTTGGATGCGCTCGTCGCGCGGCCCGACTGGCTTCCCAAGGAGCGCCTGCGCGGCCTGTTGCGCGGCGCCGACGATGCGTTGTTCGTCGCCGTGTGCGACATCCTCCGTCGCATGGACGACGAGAGCGGGCTGGAGCGCCTCGAACAGCTCGCGGCCGTGGAAGGCCCGCAGCGCACCGAAGCCGTGCGCGTGCTCGGCGAGTTCCGCCGCGACGCAAGCCTGCCCGTGCTGTTCGACGCGCTCGAATCGCCCGAACTCTTCGTGCGCACCAACGCCGGCCAGGCGATCGCCAAGGTCCTGCTCGCCACCCGGCCCTACCAGCGCCACAGCCTGGACGCGTTGGGATGGACTCCGACCGCCGAACCCGCCATCCGCGCGGCCGCGGTCGCCAAGCTGCGCGCGTGGTGGAACGAGGACGCGCAGAGGCCGCCGAAGGACGGGTAGCACCCCGTCCACGCGCAAGCCACCACACGAAGGAGCGGTTTCAGAAGCGCGATTCGTAGCCCATCGCGATCACGCCGTTGATCGCGGCGATGATGCTCTGGTTGCTGCGATTCATCAGGACGAGCGAGGAACCGGGACGGAAGGTCCATCCCAACGCCTGGGAGCGCCCGGGCGAGTTGAGCAAGGCGGGATTGCTGGCGGTGGACACGTCCCGACCGATCTGCGTCGTGAACGCGCACTTGGGCGTCAACGCGCCGTTGTAGAGCTCCCCGACGGCGATCAGCGCGGCGTTGGTGTCGTCCTTGAGGACCTCCATCTGGCTGATGGTCAACCACTGGTCGGTGGGAACGTTGCGCACGATGTAGTGGCTTCCCGGCGGGATCTGCACCAAATTTCCGCCCGTGGCAGGCGCGAGTTGGCAGATGTTCACCACGCATTGGCGCGGCACCGAGATCTGGGCCGCAGGCGAGACTTGGCTGCTCTGGGACATGAGCAGCCCGGCGGCGCAGACGAGCCCGAAGGCACCCAGCAGGGAGACGGTCAACTTGGCGACAGGCATGGCGGGCTCCGGCTTGTGGTTGGTTGGTCGAAGCAGACTAGGCTCGGAACAACCGTACACCGCAAGGAACCCCATGGTCCGCCGGAATCGGGATTCCGCAGGCGGATGCCACCACATCCCGGACGGGATCCAACCCCTAGCCAGTCGATGGGACGGCCGTGGCCCCGGGCGGCCCGCGCAGCGGCATGCTGGCCGGACAAGGCCCGCGGCGCGCCGGGGAACGAAGACCTGCACGCGACCCGAACCGGCGGGCGGGTTCGCCGCCGCGCCGGTTCGGTGTCAAATATTCAGGACACGCGCGCCTTCACGGCAACCACGGCACCGCCAAGCCGTTCGTCAAGTTGAAGCGGCTCGCCGTGCAGAAGTTGGGATTCTGGTCGCGGTACCAGCCTTGGTAGTAGCGCGTCACGCCGCCAGAGGCGGGGATCTGGCCCAGCACCGAGATGCGCAGGGGGCCGGGCGGCGGGAAGGTCGAGGCTCCATTGGCGTTCGTCGCGATGCCCAGGCGCAGCACGGTGCCCGTGGCGCAGCGCAAGCCGTCGCCGAAGGCGATGCCGTTGCCGCCACTCTGCACCGCGGTGCCTTGGAAGTAGAGCACGGTCGCCGTGGGCGGCATGCCGCTGCCCTGCAGTTGCAGCGTGCAGAACTGCGCGCTGGGCAAGCCCGTGGCGCGCAGGTTGGCGCCCGCGGGATTCAGCGCGTTCGGGCAACCGTTGCCCGGCTGCGTCGACACATTGCCGCACGGACACGCGCCGCCACCCAGTCCGAAGCAGTACGGCGTGTACGTCGCTTCGCACTCGTCCGGGATCTGGCTCGAGTTGGCGTCCTGCGACACGCCGCTGGCGATGTCGCACGAGTCGGGGCGCTGGTTCTGGTTGCAGTCCGCCGCACCAGCCGCCAGGTCGCACGAGTCGGGGATGGTGTTGGCGTTGCAGTCCTGCGCGAAGCCGCTCGCGATGTCGCAGCTGTCCTGGATGCCGTTGCCGTTGCAATCGGGCTGCGTGGCCAGCTCGCACAGGTTCGGCAACCCGTCCATGTCGCAATCGGGCGCGGGCTCGCAAGTGTCGGGCACGCCGTTGGGTTGGCACACCACGGTGCCGCCCACGAGTCCGTACACATCGCGCGATCCTTGCTGGATCTCGCAGAAGTTCGGTGCGCCGTCGCCGTCGCAATCCCACGGGAACGAAGGCGTCTGGCAACTGTCCTGCACTCCATCCGGGGCGCACGTGAAGGTCGACCCGTTGTAGCCATACAAGTCCAACGCTCCGCCGGCGATCTCGCAGAAGGTCGGAGTGCCGTCGTTGTCGCAGTCCCACGGGAAGGAAGGCGTCTGGCAACTATCGGGCACGCCGTCCGGCAGGCAGGTGAAGGTCTGGCCGTTGAAGCCGTAGCGATCGGCGGCGCCGCCTTGGATCTCGCAGAAGTTCGGCAACCCGTCGTTGTCGCAGTCCCAACCAACGGGCGGCATATGGCAACTGTCGGGAATCCCGTCCGGGGCGCAGGTGTAGGTCGTTCCGTTCCAGCCGTACCGGTCGCGTTCGCCGCCACCTTGGATCTCGCAGAAGTTCGGCGCGCCGTCCAGGTCGCAGTCGGGCACTTGCTGGCAGCTGTCGGGCACGCCATCGGCGACGCACGAGGTCACCGTCTGGCCCGTCGCGCCGTACGTGTCTCGCGCGCCCGCGGCGATCTCGCACACGTTCGGGATGCCGTCATTTTCGCAATCGGCGACCGGCGGACTCGCTTGGCACGAATCGGGCACGCCGTCCGGCGCGCACACGATGGCCGTCCCGTTGCGGCCGTAGAAGTCGCGCTCACCCGCGGCGATCTCGCACGAATCCAGCAAGCCGTCCGCGTCGCAATCGGCGGCGCCGCCGTTGGCGATGTCGCACGAGTCGACCGTGCCGTTGCCGTTGCAATCGCTCGTGGCGAGTTCCTGCGCGTCAGGCACGCCGTTGGCGTTGCAATCGCGCGGCGTCCGCAGGTCGAGCTCGCGCCAACCGTTGGACGGCAGCGACAGCCAGATGCCATGCGGGAAGGCGATGAGGTTCGTCTTCACCCGTGCGCGCCAACGGTTCAGTCCCGAAGTCGTGCCTCGGATGTTCGCCTCGAGGCGCACTTCCGCGCCGCTCGCTCCGATCTCGGCTTGCGGCCCGAGCGGCAACTGCGTGCCCGCGAAGGCTTCGCCCGGCCCGCGTTGTTCGGTGGCGAGACGCACCTTGGCGCGTCCACCGGCCGTGTTCGCGCCGTTGTGTCCCGCCGCGAGGGCTTGCAGGCGGTAGTCGACCTCGGGAATGCCTGCTTGCGCGGGGATCGAAGCGCCACCTTGGCGGAGTTGGCGCATGACGAGCGGCGGACCACCACGCACGATGCCGTTGCCGCAATACAGGAAGGCGGCTCCGGCTTGAGGCGCGAGGAACTCGAAGTCGAGCGCGCCGACGAGCAGGTCGCCGAAGCCGTCGGCGTTGATGTCGCCGGCACCCGCGCAACTGATGCCGAACTCGGAGTTGCTCTGGCCGATTTCACCTTCCCAGTAGGCGGTGGAGAGCGCTCCGGAGGCCGATCCGAGGTAGGCGAAGGCGCGCCCCTCGTTCACGGCGCTCGCATCCCAATAGCGCGACGTCAACAGCACATCGGAGTAGCCGTCGGCGTTGAGGTCGCCGGCCGTGGAGACGACGAACCCGTACTGCGCGCCGGCCTGGCCGCCGGCGAGCACGAGGTTGGGGCTTTGGGCCGGCCCGGTCGCCGAGCCGTGGAAGATGTAGACGCGCCCCTCGTCCACCAACGAGGTGCTTCCGTCGTATTGCGGCGAACCCAAGGCGATGTCGGAGTAGCCGTCGCCATTGATGTCGCCCAGGCCGGCCACGGCGCTGATGTGCGCCTGGTTCTGGGCGGTCGTGTAGCCCCAGGCGGGAGCACCCAAGCCCGCGGCGGAGCCGTAGTACAAGCGCGCAGCACCTTGGCCCAGCGTCGTCGAATCGTACGAGCCGACGAGCACATCCGCGTACCCGTCGCCGTTCACATCGCCCGCCGCGGCGACGTTCGCGCCGAAGTTGAGGTTGGACGCCGATCCCGCCGCGCTCCACGCGAAGTTGGAGGACACGCCGGACGCGCCACCCAGATGCAGCCACGCGCCGCCTGTGTTCGATCCCTGCGGTCCGTCGTAGAGGTGGGCGCCGACGACGATGTCGGCGTATCCGTCGCCGTTGACATCGCCGGCACCCGACACCCAATGCCCGAAGTTCGCTCCGGCTTGGTTGATCTGCAGCACCGCCGCCGGCGTCGAGTTGAAGCCCGTCGCCGCGCCGTGGAAGACGTAGACCTTGCCCTCGTCGGCCTGGCCGTCCTCGGCGAGGCGCGCACCGACGATGAAGTCGTCGTAGCCGTCGCCGTTGACATCCCCGGCCCCTGCCACGCAGTTGCCGAACTGGTCGTTCGTCACGAGGGCGTCGTCGGCCGTGATGCCGTTCACGACGCCGAGCAGCACGGGAGCGATGGAGAACGGCCCGCCGCGGTAGACATAGACGCGACCCTCGTTCAAGCCGGCGCCGGTCAGGTCCTCGCGGTAGGCGCTGACGATGAAGTCGCTGTAGCCGTCTCCGTTCAGGTCGCCGACCATGGCGATCGACGTCGCATAGTCGCCGTTGGCCTGCAGGCCGAGTTCGTTCCAGATCGGCCCGGAGGACACATTGAAGGATGCGCCGTAGTACGCGCGCGCCTGCCCCTCCCCGACCTGGCCGTTGGCGTAGCCGCGCGCTCCGACGACGATGTCGCCGAAGCCGTCGTTGTTGGCGTCGCCGAGGCCCGCCAACGCTCCGCCCAATCCCGCGCCCGCGATGTCGCCTTCGAAGGACAGGGACGGTTGCAGCGCGGGCCCGTTCGGTCCGCCCAGGTGCAGCACGACCCGGCCCTCGTTCGACAGGTCGCCGTCCCAATCAGGCGCGCCCACGACGATGTCGGCGTAGCCGTCGCCGTTCACGTCGCCCGCCGTGGAGACGCTTGTGCCGAAGCCCGCTCCGGCTTGGTCGACCTGCCCGAGCCACAGGGCCCCGGTCAACGGCATGCCGCTGGCCGAGCCGGCGAACACGAAGGCCAGCCCTTCGCCGGCGAGAGGCGCGCCGTTCGTGCCTTGGGGAGCGCCGACGATGATGTCGGCGTAGCCATCGCTGTTGACATCGCCCGCGCCCGACACCGACCAGCCGAAGCGCGCGCCGGCCTGTTGCGACTCGTAGATCCAGTTCGGACCAGGCGCGGCGCCGAAGGACCACGCGCGGCCATGCCAGACATAGGCGGCGCCCTCGTTGGCTTGACCATCCGAGTAGCTCGGCGATCCGACGACGACATCCATGATGCCGTCGCGGTTGACGTCGCCCGCGCCGGCGACGGCCGTGCCGAACGCGGCGTTGGGCGCCGTCGCGTTGTTGATGTTCTGCAGCAAGGTCCACTGCAGGTTCACGGTCGAGGCGACGCCCGTGCCGCGGAAGATGAAGGCGACGCCCTCGTTCGTCTGCCCGAAGTCGTAGTTCGGCGCGCCGACGATCAAGTCCGGCACTCCGTCGCCGCTGGCGTCGCCGAGCGCCGCCACGGTCGAGCCGAAGTTCGCGGCCGCTTGGTCGACTTGCAGCCCGATGGAGCCGATGTCCGTCGAGCCGCCAGCACCGCCCACGTACACGAACACGACGCCTTCGTCGGTCTGCCCGGCGTCGTAGTTCGGCGCCCCCACAGCGATCTCGCCGTAGCCGTCGCCATTCAGGTCCCCGAGGCCCGCGACCGCGCTGCCGAACAGCGCGCCGGCCTGATTCGACTCGAAGGTCGCCGCCGGCGTGGTCGCGAGGCCCGTCGCGGAGCCGTGGTAGACGTAGACGCGACCCTCGTCGGTCTGGCCGTTGTCGTAGTTCGGCACGCCCACGACGGCGTCGCTGATGCCGTCGCCGTTGACATCGCCGGCGCTGGCGACCGAGAAGCCCAGCGCCGCGCCGTTCTGGTTGGACTCGACCAACCAGGCCGGCCCGGTCAAGACCGGATCGACGGTCACGGGCAGCCGCGCGCCGCGCAGGTCGACCCGCACGCCCGCGCCATCGCGCCCCGACTCGAAGCGCGCAGCCACCGGTCGACCCTCGGCGTCCCACGCGCGCAACCCCGCCATGCGGACGCGCACGACACCATCGCCGGTGCGGTAGGTGCCGCCCAATCCATCGTCGGAAAGCGCCAGTTGCACCCCCGAGACCTCGAGCCCGATCCAAACTTCGGGCGCAGGTGCCTCCAACAGGGTCCAGCCGTGCTCGATGCCGCGTTGGTCGTTGAGGTACCACTCGACCAGGGGACCACGGGGGACTTCGACCCGATTGCCTCGGACCGCCGGGTGGCCGCTGGCCAAAGGCTGCGCGTCATCCTTGGCGCCGTAGCTCTTCGTGCGCAACGAGAGCGACCAAGCCGCGGACTCCTCCCGCTGCTCCACGATCAGACCTTCGCTGGAAATGGACGAGCGCAGGCCCTGACCTCGGTTGGGCGCCCGTGCGATCCGACCGTCCAAGGTGTACGCGTACTCATCCAGCACGATCGCCTCCGAGACCGCGGCTACCCAATCGGGCTTGGTGTCGGCGGAGACGGGCTCGGCCGCTTGGAATCGGTCCGCGGTGGAGGGAGCGATGACGGAGAGGAGCAGCCCCGCCGCCGTGAGTTGGAGGGGATTCAGGATGTGCATGGAAGCGACCTAGGGAGGAAGCGGGAGGAGCAGGGACGGAGGGCGCGCGCGCCGAAACCCGCGACGTCCTCAGAGGGTTAAGTGAGGAGGAAACCTCGCCTCGGACAGGTTTCTTGATGAAACACGCAAAACGCCACCAGCCCTGATACAAGGCGCGGCGCGCTAAGTGGCGCTGGAAATGGGGATCCCGCCCGTCGGATTTCGGGATGTCGCTCTTGGAGAAGCAGGGACGGACGGGACCCCGTGTGGAGAGTGTCGCATCAGCCCCTCAACGGGACATCAAATTGCCGGAAATCGACCGCAAGGCTTGGCCTTCATACCGACATGCAATTTGGCTCCAGACATGCCCTTCGGGGCCGCTTGGGGACGGATGGCTAGGGTGGACAAGCACTTGCGCCACCTCGGGGGGACCGGGTGGACCGCCAGCCGCCGCACCTTGCCCTTTGGTGTCCGGGCGCTGCAGCAGTCGGGGCGCACGCCGAGGATTGGATGCGCACCCCCCTATCCCCGCATGGCCCACTCAGCGCTGCGCGCCACCCTCGAGCGAAAGGAGCCGGCGCACGCTCATCTCCGCCGCTCGGGCGCGTTCCATCTCGCCGGTGGCCTCCAGGAAGCGCTGGTAGACGACCTCGGGCAAGCGGAAGGGAAACCCCTCGACCGCATGGTTGGCGCCGCGGGGCATCAGCGCCATCAAGTTGCGCTGCTCCATCGAAAGCGCCGTCCACGACTGCAGGCTGAAGCCTCGCGGAGCACGCAGGGAGCGGCGCGGGTGCGAGACATGCAAGTGCAGGCGGCGCCAGGGCTGCGATTGGCCGCACATGTACAGCTCGTACACCTCGACCGAGCGCGCACGGATCGAGAGGGTCTCGACGCGGTGGTACAGCGCCGTTTGACCGCGTTCGTCGCGCAAGCGCTCCAAGTAGTACGGCACGCCACCATGCCCGTTGACCGGGATGGGGTTGCCGGGGTCGAAACCGAACTCCCCCTGCGAGTCAGGCAAGAGGTCGCAAGCGTCCTGGAGCGGCTCGTGGGTCTGGCCAATGGCGGCTCGCTCGGCCTGCACGGCCCGTGCCTGATCGTCCAGAGGTTCGTCGTCGAGGTGCGGGGAGCGGGAGTTCTTGGCCCAAGCCATGCAAGGAAGTCGGTGTATGGGGAGCGGACACGACGAAAGGCGCGCGAGCACAAGCAGGCTCGAACGCGTCGGGCGTGGAAACGGGGACTCTCTGCGGGCGGAGGCGTCGCGGGGTGCGGGACGCGACGTGTGGGGGGGAGGATGGGTGCGGGGGAGGCTGCCAGCGGCAACAAGCTGCCAGAGCCCCCCGGACACGGAGTGTCCGGGGGTGGTCGAGCGTGGAACCGAATCCGGGATTTTTTCACCGAACCGCGGCGGTCCGTGCCAACTCCGGGCCAAGTCCGGGCCGGGTGCGGGCGGGGATGACGCTGCGGAGGCGCGCTCGACGCCGCTAGACTCGCTCCCGTCGCATGTCCCCCCTCCTGTATGGCGTCCTCGCTTGGGTGCTCTTGCAGTTCGCCATCGGCGCGTGGGTGTCGCGCCGAGTGGCGACGGAAGCCGACTACTTCGTGGCCGGACGACGCCTCGGCCCGATCCTCGCGACGGCGACGGTCTTCGCCACGTGGTTCGGCGCCGAGACCTGCCTCGGCGCGGCTGGCCAGGTCTACGAGCAAGGTCTGACCCTGTCGCAGGCGGAGCCGTTCGCCTACGGCGCATGTCTCGTCTTGTCGGGGTTGATCTTCGCCATCCCCTTGTGGCGCGCGAAGCTGATCACGCTCGCCGACCTGTTTGCGCGGCGCTTCGGCGCGGGGACGGCCAAGTTCGCGGCCGTGCTGATGATCCCGACCTCGCTGTTCTGGGCGGCGGCACAGGTGCGAGGCTTCGGCAATGTGCTGGCCGAGACCGGAGGGCTGGACCAGCACATCGGCATCGCCGTCGCGGCGCTGGTGGTGGTCGCCTACACCGTCTTCGGCGGCATGCTCGCCGACGTGTGGACCGACCTGATCCAAGGCATCGCCCTGGTCGTCGGGCTGGTGGCGGTCGCCATCGCGGTGGCGACGCGCGAGGGCGGGGCCGCCGGAGCGCTCGAGGCGGGCGCCGCGGCGCGCGGCGCGGTCGAGTCGTCGGGCTTCACGCTGTCGTTGTGCGAGGAGTGGGCCATCCCCATCCTCGGCTCGGTCGTCGCGCAGGAACTGGTGGCGCGCATGAGCGCGGCGCGCAGCGGAGAAGTGGCGCGCGGCGCGACGATCGCCGGCGGCCTCCTCTACCTCGCCATCGGCGGCATCCCCGTGTTCCTCGGCATGGTGGGTTCGGGACTGGTCCCGGGGCTGGCGGACCCCGAAGGCGTGCTGCCCGCGCTCGCGAAGCAGGAACTTGGCACGCTGCTCTACATCGTCTTCGCCGGCGCGCTGGTCTCGGCCATCCTGTCGACGGTGGATTCGAACCTGCTCGTGTGCAGCTCGCTCCTGTCGCACAACCTCGTCTTCCCGCTGCTCGGCGGCATCGACGAGAAGGCCAAGGTGCGCTGGGCGCGCGCGTTCGTGGCGGCCTTCGGCCTCGCCGCGTGGGCCTTGGCGCTCGAGGCCGATGGCGTCTTCGCGCTGGTCGAGCAAGCCAGCGCCTTCGGCAGCTCGGGCATCTTCGTCATCGTGGTCTTCGGACTGTGGACGCGCTTCGGCGGAGCGGCGAGCGCGGCGTCGGCCTTGGCGGCGGGCACGATCGCCTACGTGGGCGGCACGTGGGCCGGGTGGGAGACGCCCTACCTCGCCTCGCTGGCGGCCGCGCTCGGCGCGTACCTCCTGGCGGGGGCGCTCGGCTCCAGGGCGCCCGCCGGCGCACTCGACGCCGCGCCCGCGGTGCAGTAAGGCAAACCTGACAATCGGCCGCGCTCCGGCGAGGCGCGCGGCGCGGCGATTCAGGCGCGCAGAGGCTCGAGCCGCGCGGTGGCGGAGCGCGTGCCGGGGCCCGTGGCGCGCGCGTGGACGCGCTCGAGGTTGCCGCCCATCACCTTGGCCACGTGATCCTCGCTCCAGCCGCGCTCCAACAGGCGCGCCGCGAGGTTGGCGTAGCACGAGGCGTCCTCGAGGCCCTGCGGCGTGCGACCGATGCCGTCGTAGTCCGAGCCGAGGCCCACGTGGTCGACGCCGGCGACCTCGACGGCGTGCTCGAGGTGCTGGACGACGACATCGAGCGGCAGCGGCGCGGCGTGCTCCTGCAGGAACTCGCCTTGGCGCAGGAAGACCTCCGTGTCGTTGTCGCCGGCGATGGCCTTGTAGCGCGGGTCCTCGCGCAGGCGCGCGTCCTCCTTCTGCGCCTCGTCCTTCAGGAACGCGGTGCAGAACACGATGCCGACGACGCCGCCGTTGCGGGCCAAGGCGCGCAACTGGTCGTCGTCGAGGTTGCGCTGGTGGCCGTGGATCGCCTTGCAGCCGGAGTGGCTGGCGATCACCGGCGCGGAGCTCGCCTCGAGGGCGTCGTAGTACGAGCGCTCGCCGGCGTGCGACAGGTCGACGAGCATGCCGAGCTGGTTCATCTCGCGCACGACCTGGCGGCCGAAGTCGCTCAAGCCCTCGGGCGTGCCCGCGGGCGGGTTCGGCTGGCAACTGCGGATCCACGGCAAGTGGTTGTTCCACACCAAGGTCAGCACGCGCACGCCGTGCGCGTGGAGGGCGTGCAGGTTGTCGAGCTCGCCTTCGATCGAGTGGCCGCCCTCGATGCCGGGGATGCCCGCCACCAATCCACGCGCGCGCGCCGCGGCCCGCAGCTCGCCGTTGCCGCCCCACGCCAGTTGGTCGGGATGCGCGGCGAGCAGGGCGTGGAACTCGCCGAGCAGCGCGCGCGTGCGCGCCAACGCCGCGCCCGGGCCCTTGGCGATGTGCTTGGGGTCGACCCAATTGACGAGCACCACGGAGGCGAGGCCGCCTTCCTTGCCGCGCACGAGGTCGAGGTGGCCGGCGGTGCGCGTGCCGAGGTCGTGGCCCAGGTCGAGTTGGCGCTGCAGCGAATCGACGTGCGCGTCGAAGACGCCGTGGCGCGCGCACAAGGCGCGGGCGCGTGACAGTTGCCCTTCCATCGCGGATCGAGGATCGGCGCGGACGACCCGGGTGTCAACTGCGCCGCGCGCGGCGCGAACGACGGCGAAGCTGGCTTCCGCCGCGCGACCATGCGACCATCCACTCCGCATGTCCCATCCGCCCGACGACGCCGTCCCCGCCTCCCCTTCGCCGGCTCCCGCGGGCTTCGCCGGCCTCGGCCTCGCGCCGGAGCTGGCGGCCACGGTCGCGTCGCTCGGCTACGAGGAGCCCACGCCCATCCAGCGCGAGGCGATCCCGGTGCTGCTGTCGGGCCGCGACCTGCTGGGCCAGGCCGCCACGGGCACCGGCAAGACGGCCGCCTTCGCCCTGCCACTGGTGCAGCGCACCAAGGGCCTCGAGCTCGAGCGCGGCAAGCCGCGCGGCATCGTGCTCGTGCCGACGCGCGAGCTCGCCATGCAGGTGGCGGAGGCGCTGCACAAGTACGGCAAGGCGCTCGGCGCGAGCGTGCTGCCGATCTACGGCGGCAGCTCCTTCGGCCAGCAGGCGCGCGTGCTCGAGCGCGGCGTCGCCCTCGTGGTCGCCACGCCGGGCCGCGCCGTCGACCACCTGACGCGAGGGACGATGGACCTGTCGCAGGCCGGCGTCGTGGTGCTCGACGAAGCCGACGAGATGCTCGACATGGGCTTCGCCGACGACCTCGAGGCGATCCTCTCGCGCACGCCCCCGGGGCGGCAGACCGCGCTCTTCTCCGCCACGCTGGCCGAGCGCATCCTGGGCCTCGCGCACAGCCACCTGCGCGATCCGGTGCGCGTCGCCATCGCGCGCGAAAAAGGCCAGGGCGCGGACGTCCAACGCGTGCGCCAGACGGCCTACATGGTCAAGCGCCCGCACAAGCTGGAGGCTCTGTCAAGGCTGCTTGACATGGAGCCGCCGGTCGCCGGCATCGTGTTCTGCCGCACGCGCCTCGTGGTGGACGAGGTCGCCGAGGCGCTGGCGGCGCGCGGCTGGCGCACCGAGCCGCTGCACGGCGGCTTGTCGCAGGACCAGCGCGAGCGCGTGCTCGCCCGACTGCGCGAAGGGCGCATCGACCTGCTGGTGGCGACCGACGTCGCCTCGCGCGGCCTGGACATCGACCACCTGACGCACGTCGTCAACTTCGACCTGCCCATCGACCCCGACGCCTTCGTGCACCGCGTCGGGCGCACCGGGCGCGCCGGCCGCGAGGGCGTCGCCATCACGCTCGTCGATCCGCGCGAGCAGCGCCTCCTGCGCACGATCCAGTACGCCACGCGCCTGCACATCGAACTGGCGCGCATGCCCACCGCCGAGGACCTCGAGCGGCGCCGGCGCGAGATGACGCGCGCGACGGTGCAGGCGGCCCACGACAAGGAGACGGGCGCCCCCTTCCGTTCGATGGCGGCCGAGATGGCCGCGGCCCACGATCCCGTGGAGCTCCTCGCCGGCGCGTTGGAGCTCCTGCATCGCGCCGAGCATGGCGAGCTCGCCGCCAGCGACAACGACTACGACTTCGCCCTCGAGGCGCCGCACGAGACGCGCCAACGCCGCGAGCCCCCCGGCAGGCGCGAAACGCGGCCGCGCGAGCACGCCGAAGGCGCGCCCGACCACGACGGAGGCGTGGCGCGCCTGTTCATCGGAGCCGGCCGCATGCACGGCCTGCGCCCCGGCGACCTCGTCGGCGCGATCACCGGCGAGACGGGCCTGCCGAGCAGCGTGGTCGGCCCGATCCGCATCGCCGAGCGCTTCTCCCTCGTCGAGGTGCTCGGCGAGCACGCCTCGACGATCATCGCCGCGCTGCGCCAGGCCAAGGTGCGCGGCCTGCGCCTGAACGTGCGCCACGACCGCGAGGGCTGACGGCGCGCGGGGCCGCCCCGGTCCGCCAAGCGCGTCCGGCGGACCGGGCTAGACTGGGCGCCCGCGCGCATGCGCGAGCCAGGCCTCCAGCCGAACATCTCCCGGTCATGCCCGACGCCATTCCGTCCTCCAACGCATCGCGCTCCGCCACCACGCCCGCCCGCACCGCGTCCACGCTGCTCGCCGCGTGCCTCCTGGCGCCGCCTTGCCTCGCGCAAGGCTCGACGCACTCGTTGCGTTCGGCGACGGGGACGGGCGGCGATCCCGGACGCATCGTCGTGCCGGTGGACGACGACGCGCCCGGCGCGGCGAGCACGCCCGCCGACGTGGGCCAGGCCGGCTTCACCGTCGAGTTCTGGATCAAGGGATCCTTGGCGGACAACGGCGGCGTGGCCAGCGACGGACCGGGCGCGTACGCGGACGAGCGCTGGAAGCTCGGACGCATCGTGCTCGACCGCGGTTTGTCGTTCGGGTCCGAGCGCGAGTGGGGCGCGTCGCTGGCGCAGGGCCGCGTGCGCTTCGGCGCGGGCCGCGGCGACGGCGCCGGCGCCGATCCGACGGCGACCACGATCGAAGGCGCGACCAACGTGCTCGACGGCGCCTGGCACCATGTCGCGCTGGTGCGCACCGGGCCCGCGCCGCGCGGCTGCTGCGCCGCGGGAGCGTTGCTCGTCTACGTCGACGGCGTGCTCGACGCCGCGAGCGCCGCGGGATCTTCCGTGGCGGACATCTCCTATCCCGACGCCGGGGGCCTGGGCGAGCGCGCGAGGCACCTCGTGCTCTTCGCCGATCGCGAGACGCCCGCGCAGGCCGCTCCATTCGTCGGCTCGCTCGACGAGTTGCGCCTGTGGAGCGTCGGACGCAACCAGGCCGAGATCCAGGCGTGGAAGAACCGCGTGCCCAAGGTCGAGACGCCGCGCCTCGTGGCGTCCTGGCGCATGGACGACGGCATCGGCGTGACGCTCAACGACGTCTCGGGGGCCGGCGCGCCCCAGGGCTTGTTCGAGCACGCCGCGGGAGGCGGGTTGGCATGGGAGGCGCGCGCCGTCGCGCCGGACCGCGCCGCGCCCGTGGCCGGAGACTCGCTGCCGGATGGATGGAGGCGCGTGCTGGTCTCGGACGCGCTCGACGAGGCGACCACGGTGCTGTGCCTGCGCGATGGCCGCGTGCTCGTGGGCGAGCGCGACGGCCGCGTGCGGATCGTCGTCGGAGGAGCGTTGCTCGCGAACGACGTGGTGCATGTCCCCAGCGACACCTCGAATGGCGAACGAGGCCTGATGGCGCTCGCGGTGGCCGGCGACTTCGCCGCCACGCGGCACTTGTACGCCTACGGAACCGCGCCCAACGCGAAGAACCGCATCGTGCGCTACACGATGAACGGCGACGCGGTCGCGCCCGGCAGCGAGACGCTGGTGTGGGAATGCCCGGTGCAAGCGCAGCTCGGCCACAACGGCGGCGGCTTCGCCTTCGGCGGCGACGGGCGCATCTACCTCTCCATCGGCGAGCACTACAGCTCCCCCAACTCGCAAGACCTCGCCACGCCGCTCGGCAAGCTGCTGCGCATGGAGCGCGATGGATCCGCGCCCTCCGACAACCCGTTCGTCGGCGTGCCGGGCGCCGAAGAGCGCATCTGGTCGCTCGGATTGCGCAACCCGTTCCGCCTGGCCGTGGATCCGCTCGACGGCGCCATCTGGATCGGCGACGTGGGCGGCAACAGTCCCCTGGCCCACGAGGAGATCAACCGCGCCGCGCGCGGCGCGAACCATGGTTGGCCCGCGCAGGAAGGCGACGCCTGCTCGAGCGGCGACTGCTCGGCGTACGCGCCACCGGCGTGGTCCGTGCGCCACGACGATCGCGCGCGGGTGCCCGTGGTCGGGCGCGCCGGCGTGATCCTCGGCCCGGTCGTGCGCCATCCGGCCTGGCCGACGGAGATGCAGGGCGACTTGATCGTGGCCGACTACCCCAACCGGCTGCTGCGCCGCGTGGCGTTCGACGCCTCCGGTGCGGTCGCGGCCGATCCCCTGTTCCTCGCCTCGCCCGAGGCCGGGACGGTGACGGACCTCGACTTCGCGCCCGATGGTTCCTTGTGGACGACCACCTTCGGCCCGTTGTGGGGCGGATCGAGCGAGCGCTCCTCGCTGCACAGGATCGAACGCCTGGGCGCGGGCAACCAACCGCCGGTCGCCATCGCCACCGCGTCGGCGACGGCCGGCGCGACGCCGCTCCTCGTGCAGTTCCAAGGCTCGAGCTCCTACGATCCCGATGGCGGGCCGGCGAGCTTGTCCTTCCTGTGGGAGTTCGGCGACGGCGCGACCGCCACCACGGCCGACGCGCAACATGCCTACGCGATCGACGGCGAGTACGCGGCGCGCCTGACGGTCGACGACGGAGCGGCGAACGCCATCTCCACGACGATCCAAGTGCGCGCCGGCAATCCACCGCTGCCGGTCATCGCCGCTCCCGCGTCGCCGTCCGAGCTGCGCTACGTGGCGGGGCAGACGATCGCCTACGCCGGAACGGCCAGCGATCCCGAAGACGGCGCGATCCCGGGCTCGTCCTTGTCGTGGCGAGTGCTGCTGCTGCACGGCGGCCACACGCATCCCTTCCACGGGCCGGTGCAGGGCGCGGCGGGTTCCTTCACCATCCCCTCCACGGGCCACTCGCCGGAGGCGACCAGCTACCAGGTCGAGCTCGAGGCGCGCGACAGCTCGGGCCTCTCGGGACGCGTGGTGGCGAACCTCGCGCCCACTCCTTCCGCCCTGCAGCTGCGCAGCGCGCCGGCCGGCGTGCCGATCTTCGTCGACGGCGAGTCGACGCCGACCCCGTGGAACGCCGCCAGCCTGCAAGGCTTCGTGCACGAGCTCGAGGCGCAACGTTGGTTGACGAGCGCGACGCAGATCCTCGGCTTCGTGAAGTGGAGCGATGGCGACACGGCTCGCAGGAAGTCGTGGACCGCGCCGGCCGGCGGAGGCGCGCTGCTGGCGCAATACGGGCGCATCGCGCCGCGCAACGCCTCGGCGCGCGTCACCAGCGCCGCGCGCGACGCGCAGTGGGACGCGCTGCAAGGCGTGCTGGACTCCGACCCCGGGCTCGCCGGCAGCCTCCTCTTCGGACGCGACGCCAACGGCGCGCGGGAGATGGGCGTTTCGATGCCACTGCAAGTGCCGCGCGGGGCCACGATCCTCTCGGCGCGACTGCGCTTGCAGGATGCGGGGCTCGAATCGGGCGCGGTGCTGGCCACCGTGCGCTGCATCGCGCTCGACGACGCGCCGCCCTTCGCGCTCGGGGCGCAGGCCGCGCGCCTGTCGAGCCAGTACCCGCTGACGGTCGAGGGGGTGCTGTGGAACTTCCAGCAGGGGCTCGGGGCCGGCGGCGCGATCCACTCGCAGGACCTCGCCCCCATCGTGCAGGACGTCGTCGACAGGCCGACATGGAACCCGGGCCAGTCGATCGGCTTCGTGCTCGACGCCGCCCCGAGCCCGGTCGGCGCTTCCTGGCGCGTGCGCGCCCACCCGCATCCCAACCTGGCCGTGCTCGAGGTGACCTGGGGCGTGCCCGAGCCTCGACCGCGCGGCACGCTCGCTCCGCTGTGAATCGCGGGGCCGCGCTCGCCCGAGGCCTTTGACGGGGCGCGGGCGGCCGAACTACAAACAGTCCCGCATGGAACCGACGCGCTGGAGCATGATCACCTCGCTGCGGGAGGGCGATGCGGCGCGCTCGCGCAAGGCGCTCGAGGAGCTCTGTCAAGCGTACTGGACACCGTTGTGGGCCTGGGCTCGACGGCAGGGCCTCGACGCGGAGGCGTCCGCCGACCTGGTGCAGGGCTTCTTCGCCATGCTGCTGGAGAAGGAGGACTTCGCCCAGCTGGCGCCCGAGCGCGGCAAGTTCCGCTCGTGGCTGCTGGCGGCGCTGCGCCACCACTGGTCGCACGAGCGGGAGAAGGCCGCGGCAGCGAAGCGCGGCGGCGGCGCGCCCATCCTGCGGATCCACGCCGGCACGGCCGACAGCGAGCTGCTCGTGGTGGCGGCGGACGAACCTTCGCCCGAGGCGGCCTACGAGCGCCAATGGGCGCTGCACGTGATGGCCACGGCCGCGCGGCGCGTGCGCGAGGCCTACGCGGCCGAGGGCAAGGCCGAGTTGCACGCCGCGCTGGAGCCCGCCTTGCAGGGGGAACTCGAGGATGTCGCCGCCATCGCGCGGCGCCTGTCGACCAGCGAGGGCGCCGTGCGTGTCGCCGCCAGCCGCCTGCGGCGCCGCTTCGGCGACGAGCTGCGCGCCATGGTGGCGGAGACCGTCGAGGAGCAGGGCGAGGTCGAGGAGGAACTGGCGGCGCTCCTGCGGGCCCTCTCGGCGCGCTGAACGCCCCTGCTTCGGGGTGGATGGAGGCCATCGGCGGTTCGCGGACGGAATCCTGTAACGTTGCGGCGCGGATCCGTCTCGGAGGACCATGCAACCCATGCAAGCTTGTCGGCGCTGCGGCGCGACCATCCCCGAAGCCGGTCCGATGAAGGCCCTGGGCGGCCTGTGCCCCGCCTGCGTGCTGCGCAGGCAGCTGCAGGAGCCGCCCGACGCGGCGCGCGAGCGCGCGCGCAGGTTGCCCGCGCCGTCGATCGCGGAACTCGCGCCGCACTTCCCCGACCTCGAGTTCGAGGCGCTGATCGGCCAAGGCGGCATGGGCGCGGTCTACCGCGTCGTGCAGAAGGGCCTCGGGCGGGTCGCGGCCCTCAAGGTGCTGGCGCTCGACGCCGAGTCGGAGCCGGAGTTCGGCGTGCGCTTCGAGCGCGAGGCGCGCCTGTTGGCGGGCCTCCAGCACAAGAACATCGTGGGCATCCACGCGGCGGGCAGGAGCGGCCCGCACTGGTACCTCTTGATGGAGCTGGTCGAAGGGTCGAGCCTGCGGCAATTGATCGAGTCGGGCGAAGTCGAACCGCGCCTCGCCTTGTCGATCGTGGGGCAGGTCTGCGATGCGCTCCAGCACGCCCACGAGCGCGGCGTGGTGCACCGCGACGTGAAGCCCGAGAACATCCTCGTCGCGCGCGACGGGACGGCGAAGATCCTCGACTTCGGCCTGGCGAAGATGGTCGGCCAGGAGCCGCGCGCGCACACGCTGACCCTCTCGGGACAGGTGATGGGCACGCTGCGCTACATGGCGCCCGAGCAGTACGAGCGGCCGCTCGAGGTCGACCACCGCGCCGACATCTATTCGCTGGGCGTCGTGCTGTACGAACTGCTCACGGGCGAGGTGCCGATGGGCGCCTTCGCCCCCGCGTCGCGGAAGGCGAAGGTCGACGCGCGCGTCGACGAGATCGTGCGCAGGTCGCTCGAGCGCGAGCCGGCCATGCGCTACCAGCACGCCAGCGACGTGAGCGTGGATGTGGCGCGCCTCGGCGAGCGCGCGGCGACGACGCCCCCCGCTCCGGCGCTGGGCGCCGCACCCGGATCGCACGCCGGAACGGCGGTCCCTGCGCGGCGCGCGCCGCTCGGCAGGAGCATCGCGCGCTTCTTCGCCCACAGCCTGTGGATGGCCGGGTTGGCGCTGTCTTTCCTGTCGTGGGCCCCGCACGACGGGGGCGCGATGCGGGATGTGCTCGTGCTCCTCGGGGCTTGCGCGGCCGTCGCGGGCGGAGCGGTGCTGGCGTTCGTGCTGCGGGGCGAGCACGCCTTCCACCGCTGGCACCTCGCGGCCACGCTCGCCGGCGGCGTGGCGACCTTCGCCGCGTCGTGCTGCTTCGCCTTGCTCGTCGCCGCGCCGAGCAAGCCCGGCCCCCAAGTGGCGCTGGCGGTCTTCGTCGTGTCGTCGCTGGTCGCGATGCACGCAGGAAGCAAGGTGCGCGCGTTGCTGGGCGAAGGCGCCTCGTGGAAGGCTGGCGCCGGGGGATCGGCGCTCGGGTTGGCGCCGCTGCCGATGATCCTCGTCGTCGATTTGCTCGTCGACGCGAGGGCCACCCCGGACTGGATGGATGCCTGGATGACCGCGGGCGCCCGCGTGCTCGGCGCGTCGGGCTTGTACTTGCTCGCCTTCGCTTGGTGGATCTTCGCGCAGGCGATGCACGCGACCGCGGCCGCCCCGGCGATGCCGCGCCTCGGCACCGCGCGACTGGCGGGCCTCGTCCTCTCGTCGACGCTCGCCGCGATCGGCCTGGGCGTCGCCGGCGGACTGCTCGCGCTGGCGAGCATCGACGCCTTGTCGAATGCGCAGGCGACGCTCGCCCTTCCGCTCGCCGCGACCGTCGGCGGATTGGGAATCCTCGGCGCCGCCTGGAGCGCGGCGGGAGCGGCGCGGCGAGGCGCGGGCGCGGCGTTCGCGCTGGGTGGAACCGCCTGCCTCGCGCTCGGCGCGTTGGCGGCCTGGCGCGCCGAGGGGTTGCACGGTTGGCGCGAGCTCGTGGCGCGACGCGCGATCGCCTTGGAGCTGCACGACGCGCGGTTCCAACCGCTCGCGGAGGGCCAGTTGTTCCAATGGGACGTGGACCCCAACGCCCCCATGCCCTCGATGGATTGGGAGCCCACGAACCAAGGCAGCGTGCGCATCTCGCGCTTCCAAGAGCGCTTCCCCGGCGGACCGCACCAGCCCCGGATCGCGGCGGGAATGCTGCCCGCGGACGAAGTCGGGTTCCACGCCTTCTGGGCCGCCATGCTGTGGACGCAGTACCGGGCGCAGTTGCTGGCGCACCACGAGGTGGTCTCGTCGCGGGACGGGCGCGTCGTCCTGCGCGTGCCGAAGTTGCCGTCGGTCGAACGGCTGACGAAGTGCGCCGACGCCATCCTCGACTTGC